>CALFXO010000057.1 GCA_937958025.1 uncultured Syntrophobacteraceae bacterium | reverse complement strand
CCACACGTAAAGGTTCTCTCACCCGTTAAGGGGCGTCGGCTCCTGGAAGCATTGTATTTCGCGAGACATATAGCTTGACAAACCGAGGGACGCCTGATACTGAACCAGCCAGCAAAAACTATTTCACCACCGCTTGGATCCAAGGCGGGACCGAGACGGAATGACAAGAAGGGGAAGCATCCATAACATCTGGAAACTTCCAGGGAAAGCCTTCCGGACAGGGGTCGGGAAGGCTTTTTGGCGTATATGCGCCCGAATCACTGAAAAAGGAGAGGAAATGCGCATCATCGAAGCAGCAGACGAGATGCAGCAACAAGCCGAAGTCTGGCGCAGGGAGGGAAAGAAGATCGCCTTTGCGCCCACAATGGGGTTCCTTCACGAAGGGCATCTGTCTCTGATGCGCCACGCCAGAGAGGTGGGCGACGCGGTCGTCGCCTCGATTTTCGTGAATCCCACGCAATTCGGTCCGGGAGAAGACTTGTCACGCTATCCCAGAGACTTGGAGCGGGACAGGCGCCTTCTCGAGGAAGCGGGGGTGGACGCCCTGTTTCTTCCCAGGAGTGAAGAAATGTACCCGCCCGGATACCAGACTTACGTGGAGGTCTCGGAAGCATCCCTGCCCTTGTGCGGCAAGAGCCGTCCGGGTCATTTCCGGGGCGTCGCCACAGTAGTCGCGAAGTTATTCCACATTGTAAAGCCCCATGTGGCTGTTTTCGGGGAGAAAGACTACCAGCAACTGGTGGTCATTCGCCGGATGGCGCAGGATTTGAATATGGACGTCCAGGTAATTGGGCGCCCTATAGTGCGCGAGTCGGATGGGCTGGCCATGAGCAGCCGAAACACATATCTCACTCCAGACCAGAGGAAGGAAGCGCTGCGGTTAAGCCGTGCAATACGCGAAGCCCAGGCGCTGATTCTCGCTGGCGAGAAGCGCGGAGATGCGATTTTAAGCCGCGTAAGGGAAATCCTGAGTAATGGCGAAGAGGTGCGGATTGACTACGTCGAACTTCGGGAGCCGCGGACACTGGAAGAAGCGATCCGGGTCAACGGTCCGACGCTGCTCGCCATTGCAGCGTACGTTGGAGCAACACGCCTCATCGACAACTGCATATTGCATCCTCCGGCATAGCCGTTTGCGAATACGGTCGGTACAATTCCATTATCCATGTTCCTTCAGGAGGATATACACCATATGCAGCGCATTATGATGAAATCGAAGATTCACCGCGCACGCGTGACTGACGCAAATCTTGAGTACGAAGGAAGTCTGACGATCGACAAGGAACTGATGCAGGCAGCCGATATTTTGCCTTTTGAACAAATAAAGGTTTATAATGTATCAAATGGAGAGCGATTCGACACATACGCCATAGACGGCCCTCCGGGAGGCGGGGATATCTGCCTAAATGGGGCCGCAGCTCGCAAGGGAGCCAAAGGCGACGTCATTATCATCGTAACCTACGCCATGTTCGATGCCCAGGAGCAGTCAGCCTACAGACCCAAAGTCGTGCTCCTCGGAGCCGCAAACAAGATGGATCGTACTGCATAAGTTAATCAGGCGGGCCCAGCGCACCCGCGCCGGGCTCTATCCATCGGAAGAAAAAGAACGCACCCATTACAGGAGGTTCATGATCCATGTCAATGAGTTCCTACCTATTCACCTCGGAATCGGTCACGGAAGGTCATCCCGATAAGGTCGCCGATCAAATTTCCGACAACATTCTAGATGCCATTCTTACGGAAGACAAGACGGGCCGGGTTGCCTGCGAAACGCTTGTCACCACTGGCATCGCTTTTGTGGCGGGAGAAATCACGACTTCCGCATGGGTGGATATACCCGAAATCGTCCGCCAGACGATAAAGGGGATCGGATATCATGATTCCGCCATGGGGTTCGACTGGGAAACGTGCGCCGTCATCACCAGCATAGACAAGCAGTCGCCGGATATTTCAATGGGCGTCACGGCGGGCGAAGGGCTCTATGAAGAGCAGGGAGCGGGCGATCAGGGGCTTATGTTCGGTTTTGCATGCAACGAAACCCCTGTGCTGATGCCCATGCCGATTTACTATGCCCACAGGATAACCCGCAAGCTCGCCGAGGTTAGGAAAAATGGCGTGGTGGGTTTCCTCCGGCCCGACGGCAAAAGCCAGGTGACGGTGGAATACGTGGATCACAAGCCCAAGCGTATTGACACGATTGTAGTCGCCTCTCAGCACGCTCCCGACGTCTCTTATGACGCGATCCGCACGGCGATCATCGAAAAAGTCATCAAGGAAGCCGTTCCCGCAGAATTGATCGACAGCAAGACGAAGTTCTACATCAATTCAACGGGGCGGTTCGTTGTTGGCGGACCGATGGGAGACACCGGGCTCACCGGCCGCAAAATCATCGCCGACACCTACGGCGGACAGGGAAGCCACGGCGGCGGCTGTTTTTCTGGCAAGGACCCTTCAAAGGTGGACCGGAGCGCGTCATACATGGCCCGCTATGTAGCCAAAAATATCGTCGCGGCCGGCCTGGCGGACAAGGTCGAGGTGCAAGTCGCCTACAGCATCGGCGTAGCCGAGCCCGTCTCGCTTATGATCGATTCGTTCGGCACGAGCAAAATTCCCCCGGATGAGATCGCAAGCATAGTGCGAGAAGTATTCAGCTTCAAACCAGCCAACATCATCAACAAGCTGAAGCTGCTTCGCCCGATATACAAGAAGACCGCATGCTACGGGCACTTCGGCCGGAACGATCCTGATTTTACATGGGAAAAGACTGACATGGTGGATATCCTCAGAGAGAAGGCCGGTTTACCCTCCAATCACTAAAATTCATATACAGGCATTTGTTTTCGGCAGCCTCCTCGGCGGGTGCGATCAGGCGCCCGCCATCGTTGAGAGGCGCTTTCTTCATTTTTTGGCAATCCGAACGCCGGCCGGGAAGGCCGTTCTCGGATGATTCAACGATAAATTTTAAGGAGATCTCATGGAGTTCGATGTAAAGGACCAGGGGCTTGCCGACAAGGGAAAGCTCAGAATTGAATGGGCAGAACAGTCCATGCCCGTGCTGCGCTCCATCCGGGAGCGGTTTGCGGCCGAAAAGCCCCTGGCCGGCGTTCGCATGGCGGCCTGCCTGCATGTAACAACCGAAACGGGATGCTTGGTGAAAACGTTGCAGGCGGGAGGCGCGGATGTGCGCGTATGCGCTTCCAATCCCCTGAGCACCCAGGATGACGTGGCCGCGGCCCTCGTCGTATATGACAAGGTTCCGGTTTTCGCCATCAAGGGTGAAGACAAGGACACGTATTATAAGCATATCCATGCGGCTCTCGGGCGCCTGCCGCAGATCACGATGGACGACGGTGCGGACCTCGTCGGAATTCTCCATACCGACCGCAAAGAACTGCTGAAGAATATCATCGGCGGAACGGAAGAAACGACCACCGGCGTGATCCGCCTGCGAAGCATGGCGGACAAAGGCGTCCTGCAATACCCGATCGTCGCCGTGAATGACGCCGATACGAAGCACCTCTTCGACAACCGATACGGAACCGGACAAAGCACCGTCGATGGGATTGTCCGCGCGACCAATCGTCTGCTTGCGGGGTCCACCTTCGTGGTCTGCGGCTACGGGTGGTGCGGACGCGGCGTAGCAATGCGGGCCTCCGGAATGGGCGCCAAGGTCATAATTACGGAAGTTGATCCTCTGCGCGCTCTTGAGGCGGTAATGGACGGCTACCAGGTCATGCCCATGGAATCAGCAGCAAGCATAGGCGATTTCTTCTGCACTCTTACCGGCGACACGAGCGTAATCCGGAAGGAGCACTTTGAGCTCATGAAGGATGGCGCCATAGTGAGCAACTCCGGACACTTCAATGTGGAGATCGACCTGGGCTCCCTGGAGGCCATGGCCGTCGCCAAGCGTCCAATCCGGGAGTTCGTCGAGGAATTCAAGCTCGCAAGTGGGCGACGCATATACGTCCTCGGCGAAGGGCGGCTCATCAACCTTGCGGCGGCGGAAGGTCATCCTTCAAGTGTTATGGACATGAGCTTCGCCAACCAGGCGCTCTGCTCCGAGTACATGGTGAAAAACGCTGCATCGCTAAAGCCTCAAGTGTATGGAGTTCCGAAAGAAATAGACAGCTCCATAGCGCGCCTTAAGCTCGAGAGCATGGGTGTGCGGATCGATTCGTTGACGCCCGAACAGGATGCTTACCTGCACTCATGGGAAATGGGGACGTAACCAACGCCCGAACAAGGCTAGATGCTCATTCGATGAACCATATCCGCATCATTCTCTTCTGGGGGCTTTGTCTTTTAATTTTCTCGGGTTGCCCGACGCAACCCGAGAAAAAGGAGGCGAAGCCCTCCGTTCTTGAAAAGATCTCCGCTGAGGAGCTCCCACCCATCGAGGATGACCTCGATCCCGAGACGCTCCGGACGGCCATTGAAAACAGCCTAGCATACTACGATAAAGCTCCCGAAGGACGAACCTGCAACCTTGGCGAAGCGGAAGTCAACGTCGGAACGCTGAAGGCGTCGCTTCGCCGGTTTCTTGAGCTTATGGGTGAGCACAAGCTCAACAGGGAAAGCATTGGGGAGTCTTTTGACGTCTACCGCCGCAGAGATGACGGAGCCGGCCTGCTCGTCACGGGCTACTACGAACCAGTGTTGGACGGAAGGACCGAGCCGGACGATCAGTTCCGCCACCCCCTCTATTGGGTCCCGCCGGACCTTGTGACCGTTGAACTCAAACAGTTCGACCCTGCGCGTTTTTCCGAACAGAGGATTGTGGGACGCCTGGTCGAAAATCGCCTCGTTCCGTATTACACGAGGGCGGAAATCGACGGGCAGAGCAAACTCAGATCGAGCGGGTGCGAGTTATTGTGGCTTAACGATCCAATTGGGGCATTTTTTTTGCATATACAGGGATCAGGTGCAATCAGGTTGCCCAAGGGAGTCATGCAAAGAGTGGGTTACGCAGGGGCGAACGGTCGACCCTACAGCAGCATTGGCAAGAAATTGCAGGAGATGGGAGCCATTACTCCCGAGGCAATGTCGCTTCAGTCGATTCGCTCCTACCTGGAGGAGCATCCGGAAATCCGGGACAAAATCCTCTGGAGCAATGAAAGCTATGTATTTTTTCGACCCGTGAAAGATGGACCTGTGGGGAGTCTGGGCTTTCCCTTGACTCCGGGCCGCTCCATAGCAACGGATCACACTGTGTACCCCAAAGGAGCGCTGGCCCTCCTTCGAACTGAGAAACCCCGCTTCGACGCCTCCGGTCAAGTGGTCGAATGGGAACCCATAAACCGATGGGTCCTAAACCAGGACACAGGAGGAGCCATACGGGGGCCGGGGAGAGTGGATCTCTTTTGTGGAACAGGAGAAACCGCTGAGCAGACCGCGGGCAGAATGAAACAGCCGGGCGCGCTCCTCGTGCTGATCGAAAAATCGCACGCAGGACGCTGAAGAATTGGGAGAGAATCGTCAGGTCCAGGATAGCAGCCGGACTCAGGGCGGCGTTCATCCTGGCCACACTGGCATCGCCTTTTATTTCAATGAGTTGCGTTATTTGCTTTTTCTTTCGCGTATAGTTCCAGAAGAACCTGGAGCAGAATATGCATCTCGTCAAAACAGACGCAAAGGGCAGTTGTCGCGCCAAGGATTGAATCGCTATTGCTCCGGTCTTCAGATGTAAGCATTTTGAGCAAAGAGTGTTGCACAGACCGGAAACGCCCCGTGCTCCGCTCTCCCAGAGCTTGCAACTGAGGCACGAGCGAAACGGATGCCGTTTTTGTGATGAGGTCTTCTAGCTCAGCAAGTTTTTTACTGTAATCTTGGGCCAACTGAGCCAAAATTTCACGAGCGTCTTGCATGCGGTCGCCTTTCGAGGGAAGATTAATGCTGCTTTTTAAAATAGTTAGTTTTTATTTAGACATTTTTCCCACAGGTGACTATAATAACATACAAATCGGAGTTGGGAAGTAAAGACATCCTTAATTCCAAGACGCCACAATATCACCAACAGATGTTTTGCTGCTGAAGGCCATTTCTACGAGTTGATGAAGGCCTTGAGGACAGTTCATTTTCCTGATTTCGTCGTCCTTTTTGGAAGTCCGCGCCCGCGCGAGAGGTTGAGTGCTATGCATTTAAAAACACTAAATATTTTAGTTGCGGAATGGATCAAGATCCCCACACAGGGGTTGTCCCCTCTGCTGGAGCGGAAGATTCACGAAAGGCTCGTCTTCACAAATCCCGATTACGAGGCGCGCCATAGCCGCGGAGAATGGCTGGGCAGCATCGCACCACAGATCAGCTGCATCCAACAGACGAACCGTCACTACTTGCTTCCGAGGGGCTTTCTCGACCAACTGCTTGAACTCTGCAAGAAGTTCCAGCAGCCATATCGCGTGACGGATAGGAGAAGGCTGCTGGAGCCACTGGATGTAGAGTTCCACGGCCAGTTGAAAGACTATCAACAGGAAGCGGCGGAGGCCATTCTGACGCGCGACTTCACAACCCTTGTGGGAGGCCATAAGAGCGGCAAGACTATTATAGCGCTCTACGCCATTGCGCAGAGACGCCAACCCGCGCTGGTCCTTATCCCCAAACTGGAGTTATTGGACAGCTGGCTGACTAAAATAGAAAATTTTCTCCAGATTCCCCCACAAGATATCGGGGTCATCACAGAGACAATGAACCGTCCCGGCAAAGGGATAACCATCGCGCACACGGGCGAAATTCCCCGCAACTGGCGCGCACTGCGTGAGCAGATCGGTTTTCTGATCCTGGATGAATGCCAGCGTTGCCCTTCCAAGGTCTTTTCGAGCCTCATCCCGAAGTTCGACGCCCGTTACATGCTGGGACTGGCCAACTCCACCCAACGCCGGGACCGGCTTTCCCGATTCATTTACTATTATATTGGCGACGTCACTTACACCATCAACGAGAAGGATGCCAAGGAAGGACGCGGAATCATACACGCTCACGTAGTGGCCCGCACAACCGATTTCGATTATCCTTACCATTCGCGCGCAGATTATCCACCCATGCTGGACGCCCTGATGACCGATCCCGAGCGAAACCGGCTTATCGCCCTAGACATAGAAGCAGAAGTCCAAAAAGACGGCGAACCACTCATAGTGATCTCCGGAGGAGAAGAGCAGGAAAGGATGCTATCGGAGGAGCTCCGCAAACTGGGGATCGAGACGCTCGTTTACAAGCGGGAAGAAAACACAGAGCCCAGCAGCGAGGAAATGCATGAAGACTCGCCAACAGATTCCACATGGAAGGTTCCAGAAGGACCAGTTGTGGTGCTGGTGAACCAGCAGACATTTGCAGAGTCGTTTCGAGCTCTTAAGGCGAAGGTTCTGGTCCTGGCTGTGCCGCTGTTCTTCCGCAGCCGCTTGGCGTATGCGATACGGAACATCTACCAGAACGGCAACGGCAGCGTAGAGCGGCTCAAGATTTATGACTATGTAGATCACCGTGTGGGATTGCTGGAAAACTACTTCCGTATGAGAAGCTATAATTATGGAGTCCATCCAGACGTGCTGTTAGACCGGAATTGACAGAAGGCGACAACGCTCCTGAAACTTTGCCGCCCAGGACGGCCAAACATTCGCTTCCACCCTGTGCGGATCGATTCAAGAGCAATCATTGGGGTTAGTCGCCGCTACCCAGCGCTTTTTCGACGGATTCCAGCAACTCCCTGCGATTAAAGGGCTTAACGATGGATTGGAGCGCGCCAAAACTCCTGGCAAGAGAAAGATAAGAAAGCTCGCCGCTGTTCCCTCCACCCGACATTGCAATAATTCTCGCGTCCGGGAAATCGCTTCGGAGTTCCCTGATTGTCTCCAGTCCTTCGCGCTCCGGCATGAAGATATCCGTGATAATGAGGTCGTAAGGGTTTGCACGGTAGAGCCGCACCCCAACATCCCCGTTTGGAGCATCATCCACGAGGTATCCGGCCTTGCTCAACATCTGCCGCAGCATAGCACATATCTGCTCATCATCATCAATTATAAGAATGCGTTTCATACAACTCCTTTTGCTTTTCTTGACGCAGGAGAAATATAAGATTGGCTATCTAGGCCGCTACCAATCATCCCAAAGTGCAATGCTCCAGCTAGAACACCGCTCCTAACCGGCTGCAGCCCTTTGCTATCAATACCTGACCAATTTTATACTAGCACGTTATTATCCAATAGGCGAGACGGTTTATGGCCAGTGGAAAACCGCTCAGACAACGTCGACCCGACCTTTCCACCACAATCGACTATGCACCACAATTGCAAAATAGTTTTAAGGAGTTATCTTGAAGTCTCAATTGACCTTTTCCTCGTTTTTGGCTAATGTAAAACGGTCGATCTAAGGCTGTGGCTAAATGACGTCGCTAACCCTTTTTTCCCTGGGAGATGCACGGATGAAAGACTACCGATTGGCCCCATTCGTTTCGCAGGAAGAAATCGAGCAGCGGCTGGATGCGCTGGCCTCACAAATCAATCGGGACTATAGTGGAAAAGAACTTGTAATAATTGGAATCTTGAAAGGCGCTTTCATATTCTTGGCCGATCTGACCCGGCGGCTCACCATGCCGGTGGAAATCGATTTCGTCCGACTCGCGAGCTACGGCTCTAATTCCAAAACCAGTGGAGAGGTTAAAATCACCAAGAATATTGAAGTTGATATTAATGGCCGGGATGTGCTCATCGTAGAGGATATTATCGACACAGGAGTCACTCTCTCCTGGTTTATGGACTATATCGCAACGCTTCACCCCAAATCCGCACGGATGTGCGTGCTCGTCGAGAAGAATGAGAGGCGTCAGGTCAACATAGAAGTGGATTACGTTGGAATCCGCATTGAAAAGGGTTTCATCGTCGGTTATGGCTTGGATTATTCTGAACGGCACAGGAATCTGCCCGGAATTTACGAGGTGCAGTTTATCGATTAGCGGAGCACGGAGCGCATTGAGCATCCGTGGGCCGAGAGGTGCGTGCATGTCGATTGAGAATTGTCATGGAAGAATAGGTGCGCCTTGTGGAAGGGAAAGTTAGATGTTGGTTGTAACCTGTGAATCGTGCAAGACAAAATTCAGACTGGACCCCACCCGATTCAAAGGCGCTCAAAGTAAAGTCCGATGCTCCCAATGCGGACATGTATTCAAGGTGGACAGGCCAGACGAGAAAGAGCAGGAAGAAGTATTCATCAATCTGGACGAACCCCGCGAAAGCGAGCACGAGAGAGAAGCCCCCGGAGCGTCCACCCCGACTTCCACCCTTGGACCGGCGCCCATCAAACAAAGGAAATCCGGACGAGCGTCGAGGCTTCTCATATGGAGTCTTGCGATCCTGTTGCTCCTGGGAGGCGTCGCTTACGGCATTTTCCGGTCCGGCGTCTTTTCCTCTTCCGAACAACACGCTGAGGACTCGCATCCGGAGCCCGCACCAGCCTCCGATCATGCACAAGAACCCCCTGCACCCAAGGAAGAAGCCGCCATCACCATTTCCAACGCAACGAAGGCTTATTTCCTGGAGAACTCCCACATCGGCCAGATCTTCGTCGTGGAGGGAGAGATTGTCAATGAAGGCCGCACCGCCGTCAGCTTCATTTTGCTTGAAGGAAAATTATACACAACGAATAATGAGGTGGCGCAGTCCCAAAAAGCCTTTTGCGGCAACCCCATGACGCATGACGAAATGACCAGCCTGCCCATCACGGACATCCAGAACAAAATGATGAATCGCGAAGGGCAAGATATGGTGGACGTTCACATCGCTCCCAAGCAAAAGGTTCGTTTCACTATGGTGTTTCACAACCTTCCGGAGCTGGATCTCTTGAGCGATTATAGCGTGGAAGTCGTTAGTTCGCAGGTGGACTAAATCGCCGCCGCTTGACGGGGAGTCTGTTCGGTGGTATGCCTTTCCGGTGCGATTTCGATAATAATGTTCAAACGATAACGTAACGACGATAGTTGACGAGGCTGCACCCATGCTGGACCTTAAGTTTGTGCGCGACCATTTTGACCAAGTCTATGGAATGCTCAAAAACCGCAGGCAGAACCTGGACCTGAAACTTTTCGCGGACCTGGACGAAAAGCGACGAAGCATTCTCCGCGAGGTGGAGGAGTTGAAGCACCGGCGCAATGTTGCGTCCGATGAAATATCTCAACTAAAGAAAGACAAGAAGGACGCCTCCACCCAGATCGAAGCAATGCGAGATGTGTCGCAAAGCATCAAGGTCTTAGATCAGGAACTGCTCGACATTGAACAGAAATGCAAGGAAATCCTGCTGTTAATTCCCAATATGCCCCATGAGTCCACTCCATTAGGCGCGGACGAAAAGGACAACCCCGAGGTAAAGAAGTGGGGCGAGCCTCCGAAGTTTCAGTTCGATCCCAAACCACATTGGGAGGTGGGCGAGTCCTTAGGGATTCTCGACTTCGAGCGGGCGGCGCGAATGACGGGCGCACGCTTTGCTCTATACTGGGGACAGGGAGCTGCGCTGGAGAGGGCGCTGATCTCCTTCATGCTCGACATGCACACCCGCAGGCACGGCTACACCGAAGTGCTCCCACCATTCATGGTGAACAGCGGAAGTCTCATGGGCACAGGCCAGCTTCCGAAATTCCAGAGCGACCTTTTTAAGCTGGAAGGTTGGGACTACTACCTGATTCCAACGGCCGAGGTGCCAGTGACGAACATTCACGCCGGGGAAGTCCTGGACGAAGACGAACTGCCCAAGCTCTATGCGGCCTACACCCCCTGTTTTCGCTCTGAAGCGGGCTCCTACGGAAAAGACACCAGGGGACTCATTCGCCAGCACCAATTCAACAAAGTTGAGATGGTGAAATTCACTCAACCGGAAACATCCTACGACGAGTTGGAAAAGCTTCTTTTGAACGCGGAAGCTATTTTGCAGGAGTTGGGCATTCATTATAGGGTGATCAGCCTCTGCACTGGCGACCTTGGCTTCTCTGCATCCAAGACCTATGACATCGAGGTATGGCTCCCGGGTCAGAACACATACCGGGAGATATCATCTTGCAGCAATTTTGAGGACTTTCAGGCAAGGCGCGCCAACATACGCTTTCGGCGCAAGGGGCAGAGCAAGACGGAACTCGTCCACACTATCAACGGGTCCGGTCTGGCCGTAGGACGCACGCTCGTCGCCGTGATTGAAAACTATCAGCAGGAAGACGGCTCCGTGGCCATTCCTCCGGCGCTGCGCCCTTATATGGGAAATACCGAGAAAATAGAGAAAAGAGCATAGTCTCTTTCAACGAGGAGCAATAGAAATGACGAAGAGTCAACTCATCGAAGCTCTCGCCAAGGCGGAGGGAATTACTTTGAAGGCCGCTGAGGTGGCGGTCAATGTCGTATTCCAGAGTATGGAGGACGCCCTCGCCCGCGGAGACCGCTTGGAAATTCGTGGATTTGGAAGCTTCAAAGTAAAATGCTACGAATGCTATAAGGGGCGGAACCCAAAGAGCGGAGAAATAATAGAGGTAAAACCCAAAAAGCTTCCATTCTTCAAGGTTGGAAAGGAATTGAAGGAAAGGGTGAACGACTCCACAGCACCGCTCTCCCCCTCAACGGAGGTCGCGGAAGGCGTCTAGCCGCTCCTCCCCCGTGCGGAAAGAGCACCCGCGGCTGATTTTCAATCGCTGCGGATGAAGAAGAAATAAACGTTGACGCCAAGTAGGCCAGCGCTCCCGACAAGAAAAAGCACCAAGTCGTCGAGCGGCATGGACTGCCCTGGAGGGCTAAGCGTCTTCTGGGCCAGCAGCATAAAGGCAACCGTGGTTATCAGGAGGATAATGACGCGATACATTCTCTTGAAAACCAAAAAACCGATCAGAGGGAGGCCAATCAGCCATACCATGGGGTTTGAAAACGCTTCTCTCCAGTTAAAATGACGCAGTAGTTCAAGGAAAGCATCCATATCGTATGCTTTCAGAAATGCTCCGACGCTCTTGAAAAAACTAACGATGCTGCCCCACAACTCACCCACGTGATTATCTCCCGTAGCAAATTTCGAAGCGCCCTGTCCCCCCTTCGGGGGGCTCTTCGACGGCGTCCACTCGGTCGACATGACTCATAGGACTTCCAGTCCGGCACCACGCCACCATGGCTTCGACCGACCGACCGTCGCCTTCAAACGCCGCCTCCACCCGGCCGTCCGGCAGATTCCTGACCCAGCCCGTCACGCCCTCCTTAATGGCGGCGTCACGGGTGAACGCCCGAAAAAAAACGCCCTGCACCCGTCCTGAAATATAGACGTGGACCCGTTTCCTATCCATGCATTCCTCCTCCACATATAAGCGGCGGCAAGACGTCCCCACAAGCAAGAGTCCCACAACCCTCCGCCCGCATATCTAGAGCGAGCGTCCCTCGAGGGCAGCCAAGAACTCCGCCTCATCCATCACCGGAACGCCCAGACTCTCGACCTTAGCCAGTTTGGAACCCGGATTCTCCCCTACTATAACCAGATTCGTTTTCTTCGTCACGCTGCTAACAACCTGCGCGCCTCTTGCACGGACGCGCTCAGCGGCATCAGACCTACTCATGGCGGAAAGCGTCCCGGTGAAAAGAACCGTCTTTCCACTCCAAAAATCGTCCTGCTTTTCGCTAGTCGTGACGGCAAGGGCTGGCAAGGGAGGCTCCGCACACACGCCTGCCTCCGCAAGGTCCGTCAGGAGCTTACAGTTCGCGACGTTAGCGAAGTAATTCGTTATGCTGGACGCAATCTTCTCGCCAACCCCATCGATTCCCTCCAGCTCCGCTTTTCCGACACTTCGTAGAGCCTCGACGGAGCCAAAGCGCTCCGCCAGCACTTGCGCAAGCCGGCTTCCCACATGCTGGATGCCTATGGCGAAGAGAAAAGGAGCGAGTTTCACGCTCCGACTCGCATCGATCGCATCTATAAGGTTCTGGGCGGACTTGGATGCAAACCCCGGCAACGCCTCCAGGTCGTCCACACGCAGTCGGTAGAGGTCCGCAGCCGACGCAATCAGCCCCCGATCCACAAGGAGGTCCACCACCTTGGCTCCGAGCCCCTCTATATCCATGGCGTCGCGACTCGCGAAATGCCGGATCGCGGCCTTGATCTGAGCCGGGCAGGTTTGGTTCAAACACCGATGGACGCTCTCCCCGTCAAGCCGCACCACGTCTCCCCCGCAGGAAGGGCAATGGGCAGTCATGCGGAAGGGCCCTTCTTCGCCCGTCCGCTCGGAGACGATCACCTCGACAACTTCCGGTATGACCTCGCCGGCACGGCGCACTAGTACAACGTCTCCCACCCGCACATCCTTGCGCTCGATCTCGTCCTGATTGTGCAACGTGGCGCGCTTGACCGTCACGCCGCCAACCGAAACAGGATCAAGCACGGCAACGGGCGTCAGGACTCCGGTTCGGCCCACTTGCACGATGACGTCGAGGATGCGCGTCCGCTCCTGGTCCGGATGAAATTTGCATGCAATGGCCCACCGGGGGCTGCGGGCCTTCTCGCCGAGCGCTTTCTGCCAATCGCAACGGTTGACTTTCACAACCATTCCGTCGATTTCATAGGGGAGTCGGTCTCGTATGTCAGCGAAGTGATTGAAATAGCGCAGGGTTTCTTCCACTCCTTCGCAGATCTTGCAAAGCGGGTTGACGGGAAGACCCCAAGCCTTGAGATCCTGGAGGATTTTCCATTGAGAATCAGGATCATAGCCTTCGGGGGCGCCGATCCCGTAGCAGTAAATCTTCAGCGGGCGGGCGGCCGTCACCGACGAATCCAACTGGCGCAGGGACCCCGCGGCGGCGTTCCGGGGGTTGGCGAATGGCGCCTCTCCGGCGGCAAGGCGCTTTTCGTTAAGGGCCTCAAAGTCTTTCTTGTTCATGAAAACCTCGCCGCGTACGGCGAGCTTTGGCGGCAAAGTGGCGGCGTCCGGAAGCGACAGCAGTCTCCTGGGGAGGGCGCGTATGGTATTGATGTTGAGAGTGACGTCTTCGCCGGTGAATCCGTCCCCACGGGTCCCCGCTCCGACGAACCCCCCGTCCTCATACACGACCTCCACCGCGAGGCCATCCATTTTGGGCTCCGCGACATATTGCAGCGGCCCATCAACTTCGAGGAGTTTTTTCACCCTGCGGTCGAAGTCCAAAAGTTCGGAGGGATTCATCGCATTTTCGAGGCTAAGCATAGGGATAGAGTGTTCAAAGGGGGAGAACTTGTCGAGTGGAGGCGCGCCGACCCGCTGAGTCGGGGAATCTGGCGAAACCAATTCCGGATGGGCCGCCTCGAGGGCGACAAGCTCCCGGAAGAGGCCGTCGTAGGCAGCGTCGCTGATTTCGGGAGCGTCCAGGACATAGTAGCGGTAGTTATGTTCTTCGATTTCCCGGCGAAAACGGGCAATTCTCTCTGCTGCTTGCTCTTTTGAAATCATCTGCTCTCTCGGCGCGCTCCGGGGCAAATGCCAGCAGGGAGCCGTTCAAAGCCCCCGGGCGTCGCACGTCTCGGGCGCAGCGCCGTTCACCGCCCATTGCAGCAACTCGGGAAGCATGCGCCGAATGTTCTGAAAAGCGGGGTCCCGGAAGCCGTGCCGCCAACGAAGCGTTGAAAGATCGTCCGAGACCGCCAGGACCACGGCAAGTCTAATTTCCCTGTAACGGGCGACGGTGAAAAGAGCGGAGGTTTCCATCTCGACCGCGAGCACGCCTTTTTCCCGGTGTTCCACGACTTTCCCCACCGTCTCGCGGTAGGGGGCGTCGGTGCTCCAGACGGGGCCCTCATGTACGGCGACGCCGGAACGCTTTAACGCTTCCCTGAGAGAGGGGAGGAGTTCGGGCGCGGGGCCAGGGTTTTCAAACGGAATGGGGTAGTGCTGCGAGACGCCTTCCTCGGAAACCGCGCCGGAGGCGAGCACCAAGTCTCCGATGCGAACATCCGCCTGCAGGGAGCCGCACCAGCCAACCGCGATGACCGACGTCACGCCAAGGGCGATCAGCTTTTCGAGGATCAGCACCGTCTGCGCGGCCCCGAGCATGGGACCGACCAAGGCGGCGGGAGAGCCGCCATAAACGCCAACGTATAGTTCTGCGAGGAATATTTGAGTCGGGAGCTTGCGAAGCCCGGAAAAAGAACGAGCAAACCCCTCTACATCTCTCGGGGAAAAAACCAGGATGCACAACGGCGGAAGCGATTCCTCGCTTTTTGCCTTCTGTGGTTCAATGATGGCTTTATTCGCATCCATCGACATCGGAACAGCGCACGATAAGGTAAGCGAGCGGCGGGAGGACGCGGAATTCCCGCTCCGGGCGCCCGCCTCCCGGAACAGGAATATCCATCATCGTATTATTCTTCGGCCAAACCGCCGATGGATTCTTTGAGCTTGCTGCCCGCTTTGAACTTAACGACCTTGGAAGCCTGAATGGTGATCGCTTCGCCAGTTCTGGGATTGCGGCCTTCGCGCTGAGCTCTTTCCACCAGGCTGAACGTGCCGAAGCCCACCAAGGTTATCTTTTCACTGTTGGCCAAAGCGTCCGTAACAGCGTTAACGAAGCTATTGAGCGCCCTTTCGGCGGTAGCCTTGTTAATGCCCGCCTCGTCAGCCATTTTTGCCACCAAATCAGCTTTTGTCATCTTGACCTCCTCGAATCATGTGTTTCTTTTTTTCACCATCCGCCCCATTGCCCCACAAAACAGGGGATTCACCCTCTAACGGCTATAAACCCGCATGTTTTGGGCAATTATACTTAGCCTTCCTTACATGGCAAGCACTAAATGATGCAAAATGAAGAGGTGAAAGGATTTTTTAAATTGCGCGGGACCCGGCGCAGATGGGCGAAATATCCAAAGCGCGACAAAAAGCAACCATTTTAATAGATTGACTATCTACAAACAGTTTGCATGCATTTTCCCGCCCGTGTTTTATTTTTTGACGCGACCTCCTACATATGATATAGTAATAGCCGATGAGTAGAGTGCATGCAAGTGATTCCATCTTGTCCGGCTCCCATTCCCGGAATTTCGGCAAGCGCCGTCCTCTGAGAAGAGCCGGCTGGGTTTTGCTCCTCGCAGTGATTATCGCCGTAGCGTGGCAAAACATGCTGTCCGCCCCTGCTCCCGTGCCCCCGTCCCGGTGCGTGTTGAGCTACCCAGACATGTTCGCCCTTCGCGCCAAGTATTTGGAAGGCGTCTCCGAGAAGCAATACACTGTTCAGCCAGATGACACGCTCGGCGGGATATTCCAGCAATTCGGCATCCCGGCGTCGCTGCCGGCTGAGTGGGAGCAGTCTTGCCAGGATTCCCAGGAAGTCGTGAACATCCTTCCTGGCGATCAATTCGTGTTTTATTCCCGCCGCCAGGAAAGCACCCCCTTTAAGCTAGTTTATTCGAGCGTGAACGGCTCGTCGCTGACATTCATCAAGGCGCCCGACGGCTGGAAATGCAACCATGACAGCAACGGACTTATAACGGTCCCACAGGCGGTGCATGGCTCCATAGCGGACACGCTCTACGATTCCGCCGTCCAAGCGGGCCTTCCCCCAAAGCTCATCATGGATCTCGCCGACCTTTTCGCCTGCAACATCGACTTCACGTCGGACCTCCAGAGCGGGGACGATTTTTCCGTGTACTACGCGCAACGGGCGCGGGACGGAAAGATAGTCGGCTCGGGACCAATACTCGCTTCCGAAATGCACGTCGGCGGCGTTGGCTACCAAGCATTCTGGTATGAATTCCCCGACGGCTACAAAGACTACTTCGATTCCGACGGAAACTCCCTGAAACGGATGTTCCTGAAGGCCCCCCTCAGCTACAGCCGCATCAGCTCGACATTCACCAACAGCCGGTTCCATCCCGTGCTCAAGATCTTCCGCCCACACTACGGCATCGATTACGCGGCCCCGGCAGGAACGCCGGTGAGCGCCCTGGGAGACGGCGTTATCTCCTTTATTGGCCCCAAGGGCGGATACGGGCGATATATAGAGATGCGGCACGGCAAGACCTATTGCACCACGTACGGGCATTTATCGCGGTTCGCGGAGGGGCTGAAAGTCGGGAGTTCGGTGGAGCAGGGGCAGGTCATCGGATACGTTGGGGCCACGGGCCTTTCCACGGGGCCTCACCTCGATTTCAGATTCTACAGGAGCGGCAGGCCCATCGATTTCCTCGCGACCGAATTTCCCCACGCCCGATCCATTCCGAAATCCCTCATGGCGGATTTCAAGGAAAAATGTCAGGTTTCCCTCGCTAAGCTGCACAGCGGGAAAGCGCCGGACGAGAAGCTCTCGCGCAATGAATGACGCCAAGCCCTCCCACGCGCCGGAGAGCATAGCCGAAGTCGCAGTATTCAACGCCCTCGAAAAATCCCTCTATTACACGATCCCCCCGGAGTTGTCAGAAAAGATCCGGGTGGGGCGACGGGTGCTCGCGCCGCTTGGACGCAGACAGGCGGTCGGAATCACTCTCGCGCTCCACACGCCGTCGATAGCCATTCCGGAGGGCGTCAGCCTTCGGCCTCTCGCGGCGGCGCTCGACGACGCGCCCGTCATGCCCCCGGAACTCGTAGAGCTTTGCCGCTGGATGGCGAACTATTATTTCCATCCCCCCGGGGAAGTAATCCAGGCGGGCCTACCGGCCGAGATAGACGCCGCGCCGGAGGCGTTCGCCCGGATGACGCCCGCAGGACGCGAGGCGGCGGGAGAAACGGAACCATCAGAGCTGGTGGCGACGCTTCTCCGGGAGGACGCGGTTCCGCTCGCGCGGCTCGCCGCCGAGGGACGCACGGCGAGGACCATTCAAAAGGAGCTGCGCGCCCTCGAGGAGAAGGGCTGGATAGAGCGCTTTTTCAAGTGTGAGCCGTCCGCGGCGCAGCCGAAGACCTTCAAGCTCGTTCGGCTGGTGGGAGAGCCCTCCCCTTCCGCCGTGCAGAAGAGCGAAAAATTGCGCGCGCTCCTCCACGCCCTAGAGGAGGCCGGGGGAGCCATCCCACTGCGCGAGTTGCGGCAAAGCGCGGCGCATTCCGATTACTGGGTGCGCAAGCTCGAGAAGGAAGGGACCCTCCGGACCGAGGACGTCGAGGAGGTGCGGGAGTCGCAGTGGGGGCAAAGCATCCCGGACGCCTCTCCGCTCGAACTCACCAGCGACCAGATGGGGGCGTTTGAAGCCGTGGCCCCCTTTCTCGAGCGCCCCGCGTTCCAGCCCTTCCTGCTCCACGGAGTGACCGGGAGCGGCAAGACGGAAGTTTACCTGCGGATAATCGAGGAGGCGCTCCGGCGGGGGCGCGGGGCCCTCGTCCTGGTCCCGGAAATCGCCCTCAGCACGCAACTCGAGGCGCTCTTCCGGCAGCGCTTCGGCGCCCGCCTCGCAATCTGGCACAGCGGCCTTTCCCAAGGCACGCGCTACGACCAGTGGCGGCAGACTCTCTCAGGCGCCAAGAGCGTCGTCCTCGGGGTCCGGTCGTCGGTCTTCATGCCGGTCGTCGACCTTGGAATCATCATCGTGGACGAGGAGCACGATCTTTCCTACAAGCAGGAAGACCGACTGCGCTACCACGCCCGCGACGTCGCGCTGGTTCGGGCGCGCATGGTGGGGATTCCCGTCGTGCTCGGGTCCGCCACGCCTTCGCTGCAAACGCTCCACCATTGCCGGATGGGGCGCTACCAGCTGATCGAAATGCCAAGGCGCATCCTGGACCGGCCCCTGCCCGCGCTCCAGGTGGTCGACATGCGCCGGGAGCGAGGCGGCGCACGCATCATCTCGAACCAACTGCGGAAGGACCTCACCGAGACATTTGAAAGGCGCGAGCAGTCCCTATTGTTCCTCAACCGACGGGGCTTCGCGTCGTTTTTTGTGTGTCGCGACTGCGGCCATGTAATCCAATGCCCGCATTGCAGCGTGAGCCTCACGCACCACCAGAAGGACAACTGCCTGCGTTGCCACTACTGCGGGCATGAAGCGGGCATTCCCGAGGCGTGTCCATCGTGCGAAAAGGGAGGACTGGTTTCGGTCGGGTTTGGAACGGAGCGCATCGAAGAGGAGATCGGGAAGCTGCTGCCGGAGGCGCGGATTGTGCGAATCGACCGCGACACGGCGAGCCGCCCACGGAGCATGGCGGAGTTGCTCGGGGCCGTCCGGGAACAACGCGCGGACGTGCTCATCGGAACGCAGATGATCGCCAAGGGACACGACTTCCCTAACGTGACGCTGGTCGGCGTGGTGAACGCGGACACCGCGCTACAGATTTCCGATTTCCGTGCGGGAGAGACGACCGTGCAACTCCTCATGCAGGTGGCGGGACGCGCGGGACGAGGCGAAAAACCGGGGCGGGTCGTCTTGCAGACCTACAATCCGACGCACTACACCCTTCGGGCGGTCCTCGCCACGGACTACATGGGATTTTGCACCGAGGAACTGGCGTCGCGGGAGGAATTGCAGTATCCCCCCTTCACGAGGATGATAAAGTTGCTGGTGACGGCGGCAAGGCTGGAGGAAACCATTGCGGCGGCTCACGCCCTCGCGGCCCTCAGCCGAGAGGAAGCAGGGCGGATGGCTAAAGACAATCGGCACATTGGCGTCCTTGGGCCCGCGCCCGCGCCTATTCAGAAGCTCCTCAACCGCTTCCGCTGGCATGTCTACATCAAGGCGTGGACGAGCGCCGATCTTCAGGCGTTCACGGAGGCGCTGCTCACGCGCGCAAAGCCGCTCCCGGAGTTTCGCCGCGCGCAGATCGCAGTGGACCGCGACCCGGTGAGCAGCTTTTAGGGTTGGGCCGCCATACGGCGCACGGGTTGACAGCACCCGCCCTCGCACTTTGCGTTTGAAAATAGTTCAGGCATGGTATTTCCCGGGTTTTGCCTCAGGTGAATTCTACCAATGATATTACCAGCATTGATAATTCCATTAGTGGAATTCACCTTACTCTTCACCCTACGGAGCGGAGTCAGCCATCCCAGAAGAAAGCCCCCGTCATCTCGGCCCGAAAAGGGGCGAGGCGACAGGGGATGAGGCAGAGCATCAGACGGCAGTCGATCTGGGTGCATCCTTGATCGCAAAGGATGCTCCCGTCATCGCGAGACCGGCAAGCGCCAAAACAGCCCCCAGGATAATCATCCACTTGCCGCCGCTAGCCGACGCGGAGACCGCGGGCGGAAGCTCAAAGCTGATGACATGCTTGTCCTGGTTCCACTTCAGGTTGCTCGTCGCAGCCGGGAGGATGATGCGGCTGGTGCCGCGGATCATCCCGGCGGCCCCGGCTTCAGTAGCCTCGTTGAAGTAGAAGGTCTTCTTGCCCTCGTCCAAATTGGAGAACTCAGCCGTCTTGGGGATCTCCACTTCCCAGCCCTTTCCCAAATTGCGCGCGGCCCCCAGCACCTTCATGGAGATGGTGATGGAGCGGTTGGCATCGTCCCAATCGGCTTTCTTTTCCGCCACTTCCTGGTCAGCCCTGGCGGAGGCGAACTCCCGCAGGATGAGATATAGATTGGAGATGCTCTCGCGGAGCTTCTGGTAGAGGGTCATCGGCGGCGTGAGCTTGATGGCAGCAGTCATGTCGCCGTTGGGGGCCAGAGTGAACACCCCTTCGTACCGAATGTCATCAGCGGCTGAAGCCGTGCGCCCCTCCCCCGCAACCAAAACCGCGCAAACGATCAGCAACGCGCACACCCAAGCCGTCTTTCCCATACGCCTGTGTCCCGTGTATCTCATTTATAGTCCCCCCTAATTTTCCAAAGGCGGTTTTCACCGGCCGCCATTCACAGTCGGTCGCTCATGAACGCTCCCCGCTCGAGAACACTGCGGCGCGGAGTGCACCACTGCGTCATTCTCAGCGCATTCTCTGCAAATAGATGGGAATGACCATACCCATGCTGTTGGCGACCTGCCCCTGCATGATCGATCCATCGGGTGAAACCTGAAGCTGCATCTGCATAGGCAGCCCCTGGGGCGCCACCTGGGAGCCGTCCATCGTGTAGCGCGCCATGTTGCACTGGGCCACCACCATCCCACCTTCGAGCGTCCCCACAAAGTCGTTGTGCTCGGTGAATCGGTGCATCCTGCCGTCGGCCCCCATAAGCGAATATGCGGAAGTCGCAACGAGCCTCAGTTGTTGCCCTTTTCCGGTGATCTGCGCCTCACCCTGGATGGATCGCCCGTCAGCGGAGGTGATTCTGTAGCCCCATTTCCCGGCGACAGCCACATTAGAGGGCCGGGGCGCCCTGGGAATGGGCTCATCATCGGACGGCTCCTGCTGGTTGGGATAGTTGGCCACATTGCCGCCGCCCTGGCCCTGAGGAGCGTTGTTCACCAGAAAAACCTGATTGGCGTTTCCGCCGCCCTCCACCAGAGCTACGATTCCCCATTTCTCGAGGATGTCCGGAGGAAGCGGCTCCAGCTCAGGATTACCTACGCCCAGCGCCCAGCATCCACGGACATCGACGAGGTTGAACCGTCCGGACTGGTTGACCCCCTGCCATGTCTCCATCGCCTTCTTCACGGCCTGCTCGAACGTGAAGCTCTTTTCGTAACCGTCCCCGACGCCCGTGGCCTCAACGGGAATAAAATTGCCGCTGGGCGCGCGCGCCATGGGAAAGCAGTGTCCGTCCATGCTCACGAGATAAGGCTGGATGTTGACCGAGTTGAGCATCGCGGCATACAAAATGGCCAAATCGATGCAGGTGCCGCTCTTCTTCTGGATGGTGTCCCGAGGATATTGCAGGCTCTGGACCGACTTGATATCGTAGGAAAGGTTGGGGTCCTGAATCACCTGAGGGTGTTGGTAGCTGATGTGAATGGTCCGCATGATCTCGTAAAGCTCGGACATGACCTTGATGCAGTCCTCATCGTTGCTCGACGCTCCCACGCCGCCCGCCTTCTTGTTGGCCATGGAGGCAAGGCGGCTCACGACGTCGTCGCTCCGGGAAACCCAGCCGGCCATGAGCGGCGAATACGTGTCCTGATCCTGGAAAGAAGCGGTGCGCTCTTCCGACGTGAGGTCGGAGAAAATGAATTCATGGCGACTCAACATGGTCAGGGAGCGCGAGTCGCTGAGCTGGTGTTTCTGGCCGCGAGAGTCAGTGTATTCGGCCTCCATGAGGAGTTCTGCCGGCGCCCGGCTTGTGAGCTTGGCGCAGGCGCTGGTGAAGATGGGATGGTAAAGGTCCACCACCGTCTGAGATGGATCAACCGCAGGATAATTGTGCCAGGCCGACCACTCGGCGTATTCGGTGACTCTGTAGCGCACCTTGAGGTCCGTGACCCGGCCGTCCATTCCGTTGCGAAAAACGGTCTTGGCCAGCCACATGTGCACGGGCGCATCCTTCACCCCGTAGACTTTATAGACACCGCTGATCACCTGGTCCTTGGCTTTCATCTGGCAGGTGAATTCACCAACCGGGGCCTTGGGTCCGGAAAACAATCCAACCCCCAGAAACACCAGGCCGATGCCCAGCAAAGCCATGCCACCCCATCTCAATCCTTGTTTCATGACGACCACTCCCCAAAAAGGTTCAGCCGAAAGCCCCATACGCGCTCCGGAGTGCGTGGTCTCACATCGGCTACGCCGCACAAACCGCATATCCCACCACCGGAGCGTCCCGCCTTTATTTGCATACTCAATGGATTGAATTGCATCCTAACACCAAGACAGAGTCAGTCAAGGAGTTTGACCCGAAGAAATGGAGAAATGACGACAATATCCGTGGGAGAATGCAGCACGGTTTTGCCTCTCCTTACTTGCGCCTTCGAGGTTTATTAGCATGCATTCGGTAAGCCTCGCCTATGCGGGGCGTTGAAGCTCTGAGATGATGGCCGGGCGAGTCAAGGAGCAGGACAGGATGAATGTTTAGGGTGAATTCCGCACCAAGTCAAGGCAAGTCTTTACCGGGGGGTGACATTTCAGCAACAAAGCGAAGGAGCCCGCCAAAAGCATCGACGGCCAAGGCATTGCCGCAGCCTTGATGGCGGCATGAATGATACGCAAGTCGGATTCGTTTCCGAAACTATAACAAGAGGCGGGGAAATGGGGATGGCGGGCTTGCTCGCAGCGATAAGCAAGCCCTTGTCAGAGCGACCCGATCATGTGGCGGCGACCGCCGCTTCTTTCTGGCTCAAGGAAAAACGAAGAGCGTCCCGGTTCGGGGAAAGAAACGGCGCGACGATCTTTTCATCCGAACGCGCCGCACTTTTCAGCTTGTCAGCACCGCACCGTGCTCCATTTGCCGTCCTCGTCGATCAGGCGGCACTCGTCGGACCAGTCGCAGACATTTCCGATTTTATCCGGGGTTGCGAAAATGGCGCACTTGACGGAGCACTCGCCCTTTTCGGCGTCCACGTCAAGGTCCGCCACGTAAGTGCTTTCAAATTTGAGTTTTTCTATCAGCTGGTCCAGGACCATATTGACGATGGGGCAGTTGTAGGGCTTGATGCCATGGCTTTGCAGCATGGCTTCCTTGGGCGTGTGGACGCAGCCCTTGATCTTGAGAAGCAGCAGGACGTCCCGGCCTCCGATAGAGTAGGACGCTTCCCGGATAAGTCCCGCTTCAGTTATCTCCTTCAGGCAGCCCTCGATGATCTCCGTGGGCGTTTCGCCCTTGATATCCTTTGACTGGATGAAGTCGACCCCGATGAATTCCGTTTTCCACCCGGCGCAGTCGGAAAGCTCGTGGTAGAAAAGCTCCTCCGTTCTTGCCAGCAGTTCGTTGAAGTAGCTTGTCCTGTCCATTTATGGCCGCTCCTTGTTCCCGAATTTTTCCCAGAAGACCAGTTCATCCAGAGGATATTTGGGACGAGGGTGTTTCCGGTCCTCCTTGGGGAACCCCACGGCGATGTAGCAGATCACCTTGTATGCGTCCATTCCGGTTGGAATCCCCAGGATTTCCTTGAACTTGATAGCATCGCGGGTCGCAGCCACGGGGCCATGGACCCAGCAGGCCCCGAGCCCGAGCGAATGGGCTTCGAGGAGGATGTTTTCCGCCGCCGCCGACAGGTCGTAGGGAACATCGACGGAGCCGATCCTGAGGTCGCCGATCACCGCGATGATGACAGGCGCCTGTCTGCAAAACTCCGAAACTTCCCCCGAGTACATGAAGCGGAGCACTTCGGCGCGCTTCACCGGGTCTTCAATTTTCTCGAAGCGCTTCTGCATCGTCCCGAGGCAATACCAGGCGGTCATGCGCTTGCCGCTCCCGACCTTCGACAGAGCGCCGATTTTATCCTTCGTCTCCTGATCCCGGATAACGATGAACCGCCATGGCTGATAGTTCTCGCCTGTCGGGGCCCACCGCGCGGCTTCGAGCAGTTTATCGATCATCTCGTCCGGAATCGGGTCTTCCTTGTAGCGCCGGATGCTTTTCCTGCTCATTATGATATCGATTATGTCCTGCATGGCTCTTTCTCCGTTGCAAAGTTGCGGTTCTCCTTTTGCGGCCCCATCAGCCTTCCAGCCCCAACACCTTCATGGCCGTTCCGCCGAGGATCATGTCCATCTCCTCCTTGGTGAACCGGAAGTCGGTCTGGGGGTCCGTGAACGCCTTCACCCATTCCTTGAGGGGGCACATGAGGTTGGGATAGGGGGCGTCGGTCGCGAACATGATTTTGTCCGCGCCAGCTATATCGATAATGTCGCGCAGCCATTGGTAGAAGCGCGCCTTCGGCCATTTGACGTACGGCTTCTGCCAGAGGGAGAGGTCCACATAGACGTTCGGGAGCCACGCGGCAGCCTGGACGGCTTCCTGCCACCATGCGAAGTCGCCGCAGTGGGCGAAGATGAACTTCACTTCCGGGAAGCGGGCGGCGGCGGTAGCGAAGTAGGCCGGGCGCGAGCATTCCCAGCGGAGCGGCGGGACGGAGTTTGGCGAGCCCCCTGTGTGCGCCATGATGGGGATGCCCCATTCGGCGGCTTTTTCGTAGACCCAGTAGCAGCAGGGATCGTCCGGCATATAGCCAACGCCCGCGTGCAGCTTGAATCCTTTCATGCCCCATTCGTGGTAAGCCTGTTCGCAGTGTTTGACGGCCCCTTTACGACGGGGGTCAATCGCTATGAAGGGGATGAGGCGATTTTCGTGCCGCTTGGCGGCTTCCGAGTAGAGCTTATTCTGGTCGAAGGCGCCTATTGGAGCCTCCCCGAAGAGCAGACCGTAATCGACCGCGAAGATGACCGTCTTGTCAACGCCCGCCGCATCCATTTCCTCGACGATGTTGTCGGCGTGGGGGTCGATCAGCGGGCGGATGACGTTGTCCGTAAAGTCGCGGGGCGATACGTTCGTCTTGTGCGATTTGTTGTACATCATGACGAAGCTTTTCTGGGCGCCCCGGATATAGTGCCCCTGTACGGTGTCCTTGGCGACCAAATGTCTGTGCACGTCGATAATCATTGGCGTTTCTCCGTTTCTTGGCAACATTGGGTTATAATAAAACCTGTTTCAAATGCTTTGGGCCGCCTTCGGGCCTGGCCGTTTCCGGCGCTCGGCGTCAGGCGGTCTTTATGAAATCTACGATTTCCTCCATGGGCGTTCCCGGGAGAAAAATTTTGTGGATTCCGAGGGCGGTCAGTGCGTCGATGTGCCGGGGCAGGATAATGCCCCCGACGATCACCTTCACGTCTTCGAGCCCGGTCTCTTTCAGCTTTTTCATCACCTTGGGGAGCAGCGCCATGTGGTCCCCGGAGAGGAAGCTCAGGCCGATGACCGCCACGTCCTCCTGCACGGCGGTTGCAATCACTCCGTCGATGCTCTGCCGAATGCCGGTGTAGATAACCTCCACTCCAGCGTCACAAAGGGAGCGGGCCACCAGCTTGGCCCCCCGGTCGTGGCCGTCCAATCCGATCTTTCCGATCAACACGCGTTTGCGCTTTGTATTCATGATGCCGCCGTCTCTCCGAAATGAGTGATGGTTGTCTCAGATGTAGGTCGGGGCCTTGTACTCGCCCCACTTGCCGCGCATGACCTTCGAGATTTCGCCGATCGTCGCATAGCTCCGGGCCGCAGCGATGATATGGGGCATGAGGTTCTCGCCGCGATCGATGGCGGCTTCGAGCTGCTCGAGGGCTTGGGCGACCAGCGCGTTGTCCCTGCGCTCCTTGAGCCGCTGGACCTTCGCCTTCTGGATTTCCTCCACTTCCTCGTTCACTTCAAAGAAAGCTTCGTCCCCGGCGCCATCTTCCTCCGGGGTCTGGAACTTGTTGAGCCCGACGATGATGCGCTCCCCGCTGTCCACCTTCTTTTGGAACGCAACGCTCGACTCCTGGATTTCCCGATGGGCGAACCCCGTTTCGATGGCAGCCAGCATTCCGCCGACGTCGTCGATCTTCTTGAGGCATTCCCGCGCCCGCTCTTCTATTTCGTTGGTGAGCGATTCGACGTAGTAGGAGCCCGCAAGAGGGTCCACCGTGTTGCAGAGGCCGCACTCGTAGGCGAGTATCTGCTGCGTGCGCAGGGCGATGCGCGCGGAATCCTCGGACGGGATGGCGAACCCCTCGTCCCAACAGGCGGTGTGTATGGCCTGGTGGCCGCCGAGAATGCCCATGAGGGCGTGCATGGCAACGCGAACGACGTTGTTGATGGGCTGCTGCGCAACGAGCGTGGAGCCGCAGGAACCGCTGAATATGCGGAAGAGGCAGCTCTGGGGATTCTTTGCGTCGAAGCGCTCCTTCATGACGCGGGCGAACAGGCGGCGGCCGGCGCGGAACTTGGCGATTTCCTCGAAAAGGTCCATGTAGCAGCCGAGGCTGTAGGAAAGCCTGGGGGCGAAAGAATCGACGGCGAGGCCCCGCTCCCTCGCGGCCTCGATGTAGGCGATGGCGTCCGCGATGGTGAAGGCAAGCTCCTGGACCGCCGTCGCGCCCGCCTCCCGGAAGTGGTAGCCGGCGATGTTGAGCGTGTTCCAGCGGGGGACATGCTCCATGCAGTATTCCACGATGTCGAGGGCGAGCTTCATGCTCGGTTTCGGCGGATAGATGTATGTCCCTCTCGCGATGAACTCCTTGAGGATGTCGTTCTGGGTGGTCCCCATCAGCTTTTCCTGAGGGACGCCCTGCTTTTCGGCCACGGCGACGTAGAAGGCGAGGAGGATGGGGGCCGTCGCGTTGATGGTCATGGAGGTGGAAACCTTGTCGAGCGGAATGCCCGTAAAAACCGTCTCCATGTCCTCCAGGGAGTCGATCGCAACGCCCACGCGTCCAACGGCCCCTTCCGAGGCGGGGTCGTCGGAGTCGTAGCCGAGCTGCGTGGGAAGGTCGAAGGCCATGGAAAGCCCCACCATGCCCTGCTCCAGGAGATAGCGGTAGCGCTTGTTCGTGTCTTCGGCGGTCCCGAATCCGGCGTAGTTGCGCATTGTCCAGAGCCGCCCCCGGTGCATGGTCGGATAGACGCCGCGCGTGTAGGGGTATTCGCCGGGAAACCCCAGGTCGTCGGTGTAATCCCTGTCGCCCAAATCGAGAGGGGTGTAGACGCGCTTGACCGGGATGCCGCTTTCCGTGGTGAATTGGGGCTGCCTTTCTGGGGAGCGGTCGAGCGTTTTCTTGAGGACGCCCGATTCCCAGCTTTCCTGCTGCTTCCGTATCTTTTCCATGTATAGGGAGCTCCTGCGGTGTCGGGTCAGATAGACGAATGACTCGCCGTTACTTTCATCTCGAATTTAATTAAATATGAACCCTTCTGTCAAGCGAAAAAATCCATTTCCCAGGGTTTCCGGCAAGAGGAGGAGCAGGTGGAACGAAAAGGCCAAGGCCGCCATCCTAAATCCACATTAAAGATTCCGAGGCTGGCCGGTCCCCGTGGATCTCCGGTGGCCGCAGGCTCCTTAAAAAAAGCTTGACGAGACCTCTCCCGATAGAATATAGAGGTGCTGAGCTTAATATTTAATTAAATTCTTCATCAATGTAGCCAGCCAACGCCGCTTCCCGAAGTCAGTGAGGCGCCGGGCAGGAGCGGCGGAATCCTTCCTAAGGGGGACGCCCCATGAAAACGAGAGCCTGCAAAGCGCGTCAGTTTTCGGCCCTTCAGGGAAGCCGGGCAATGAGAAGCAGAAGTGTGAAAAAATGCACCAAGATAAGGAGCCTTCATAATGTTCACAAAAGCCTTTGTCCCTTATAAAGGATACTGGAGCAGCCCTTTTTGCCGCTGGCAGGGGCAGTTGCAAAACGAAAGCGCCGTCGTCTGTGGAGCGGCGACCGCCCGCAGGTTCTTCGAGCTGCGAGGTTATTCCTCCGACGTCCTCGACGGCCTCGTGCTCGGGACCACCGTTCCCCAGAAGCAATGGTTCTTCGCCCCTCCGCAATTCGCATCCCTCATAGGCAATGAAAAGATCAGCGGTCCGCTCATGGCCCAGGCGTGCGCCACCTCAGCGGTTTCCATCAACTACGCCGCCTGCTCCGTCGAGATGGAAACCCACGGGTGCGTTCTGGCCGCCGCCACCGACCGATGCTCCAATTCCCCCAACATCCTCTGGCCCAACCCTTCCGGAATGGGTGGCAAGCCCGATTTTGAAAGCTGGATGGTCGACGGCTTCGTACTCGACCCGGTGGCGGGCGTCTCCGCTGCCATGACGGCTGAAAACGTCGCCAGGGAGCACAGCGTCACCCGCGAGGAATCCGATGCCATGGCCCTCAGGCGCTACCAGCAGTATCTCGACGCCGTGGCCAACAACCGGGAGTTCCAGAAGCGGTACATGCTGCCGGTCGAGGTGGCCGTCTCCAGGAAAAAGACCATCATGGTGGAAGAAGACGAAGGCATAACCCCCTGCACGGAAGAAGGACTTGCAAAGCTAAAGCCCGTGCAACCGGGCGGCGTGCTCACCTTCGGATGCCAGACGCACCCGGCGGACGGCAACGCGGGAATGATCGTAACCACCGCCGAAAAGGCGGCGGAGCTCTCCGCCGACAAGAGCATAGTCATCCGCCTCGTCGCTTACGGCTACGCTCGAGCCAAGAAAGCCCACATGGCCGCGGCGGTAACCCCCGCGGCCGAGATGGCGCTCAAGAACGCCGGCATCTCGGTCGCCGACCTCAAGGCGGTCAAGACCCACAATCCCTTCACCGTCAACGACGTGGTAATGGGCAAGATCATGGGAATCGACGACTCCATCTTCAACAACTACGGCAGTTCCCTCATTTTTGGCCATCCCCAGGGGCCGACAGGCCTGCGGTGCACCATCGAACTGATCGAGGAGCTCGTTATGAAGGGCGGCGGCTATGGCCTCTTCGCCGGATGCGCGGCAGGCGACACGGCGGCCGCGCTCGTGGTGCGGGTTGGCTGACGCCGGAGAGCGCGCGCCACTGAGGCTCGCTGATACTATCAAAACATGAAAGGCGCAAAACGAAATGGAAGCTGAAAAGGTGCTTTATTCCAAATTTTCCAATCCCTTTCTCCTGACGCCGAAGCGCCCCCTGCCGGACGAATTCGCCGTGGTGGGCGCGGGGACCATCGGGCCGGACATTGCCTATTATCTGAAATCGGCCATGGCCGACAAGAAGCTCTATCTGGTGGACGTGGTCCCCGAACCGCTCAAGCGCGCGGAGAAACGCTTCGCCGACTATGCGCAGAAGGCCGTCGGAATGAAGAAGATGACCGAGGAGCAGGCGCAGGCGGTCCTCGGCAATATCACCTACACGACGGATTACGCGGCGATTTCGCGCTGCGGGCTGGTCATCGAGGCCGCGACCGAAAACCTCGCTCTCAAGCAGAGGATATTTCAGGCCATAGAGGACAGCGTTGGCGACGACGCCATCATCACGTCAAACACCAGCTCCATCCCCGCGAACCGCATATTCTCCAGCCTGAGGCGTCCCGAGCGCTCTACGGTCACGCACTTCTTCGCTCCCGCCTGGCGGAGCCCGGCGGTCGAAGTCGTGAAGTGGGACGGCGTGGCCCCGGAAATCCTCGATTATCTCTTCTGGTTCTTCGCCAAGACAGGAAAGACCCCGGTCATCACGGACAATGTCATCAGCTTCATGCTCAACCGCATCTTTGAAAACTGGTGCAACGACGCGGCGCATTTGCTGGATTGCGGAGCGACCGCAGCCGAGATCGACGCAGTGGCGGAGGAGTTCGTGGGGGGCGGGCCTTTCTTCGTGCTCAACATGGGGAACGGAAACCCGCTCGTCCATGAAGCGAACACCCGGAAGATGGAAGAAGGCGACTGCTACCGGCCCGCCGCCATTTTCCGGTCCGTCGAGAAATGGGCCGTTCCAAAGCCGGGGACAAATAGAAGCGTCCCGGAGGATATCAAACAGCAGGTGCGCGACCGGCTGCTCGGCATTCTATTCTCGCAGTCCTTCGATATCGTGGACCGTGGGATAGGGACTCCCGGCGACCTCAATTACGGCTGCCAGGTGGGGCTCGGTTTCAAGAAGGGGCCGCTCGACGTCATGCGAGACCTTGGAGCGGCGGAAGTGGAGCGGATCGCGAAGCGCTTCGACGCGGAGCGCCCCGGATTTCCACGTCCCAGGCAGCCAATAGAGGCGTATCAGAATTTCAACCGCCACCTTCTGGTGGACGATATCGAAGGCGTCAAGGTTATCACCATCCGTCGCCCCCAGGCAATGAACGCCGTCGGCGAAGAAGTGAACAACGAAATTCTTGGCGTGCTAAGGCAATATGCGGACGATCCGACGGTGAGGGGCTTCATCCTCACCGGTTACGGCGAGAAGATCGGAAGAGCGTCGTGTAGGGAAAGAGTGTAGATCTCGGTGGT
>CALFXO010000056.1 GCA_937958025.1 uncultured Syntrophobacteraceae bacterium | reverse complement strand
CTATCTCCTGCCAACTATCTCCTGCCAACGATTAGACTCCATGTTGCTTATACTTCTCAACAAACTCAACGTTTGGAGATCGCAGGCGGTTTTCATTTTGCGATACTGCCGGGCCCTGATATAAATGCAGTAATTACAGGCGCGTTGCGGCGCGGGCGCCCTTCAGGGGTGTTCACGCACAGCCGCCGATCCTACAAACACATGGCATCATCACCAGCCTTAAGGAGTAGCTGCAATGCTTGAGCGCCCGCGCGCTGGCGGCGAACCGGCAAAGTGGATCGCCGCTTTTGCCCTGATCTCTCTTGCGGTCCTCGCTATCGGGTATGCTTATTACAGAGCGGAGGCAAGCCGGATACAAAATGAAAAATGCAAGGACGTCGCGGCAATCGCCCACCTCAAACTGGGGCAAATCGTAGAATGGCGGAAGCAGCGACTGAGAGACGTCCGAAGGGCGATCGAGGACCCATTCATGAGGGACGCTGTCGCCGAATGGAGGAAGAACGGGCGGGAGAACATCGTCGAAGAGCGCCTCAAAAAGGCATTGCGTCTTTTCGCGCGAACAGGCCCTTATGCTGAAGCTTTTTTGGCGGATTTTGAAGACGGGCGTATTCTCTTGTCATCGCTCTCGACCCCACAATCCCTCCAGCCCTGTTATGATGTAGCTCACGAGTTATCCGATGAAGCAGGAGGGCCGCAATGCCGCTTGACCGACTTCTTCCTCGGCCTCAATGGAGCAATCCTGCTGGATGCAGTCGGCGCTATCCCCGCCCCCGAAGGAGAGCCTTCCTCCATTCTCGTTCTGCGAACGGACGCAAGAGAGTTCTTACAGCCTTTCGTCCAATCCTGGCCCACTCCCAGTCAAACAGGCGAAACGCTGCTGGTCCGCCGGGAAGACCACGGGGTCTTATTTCTAAACGAACTCCGCCACCAGCATAACAGCGTGCTCTCTCTTCGCATCCCGTTTTCTCGCGTGGACCTCCCCGCGGTTCAGGCCGTCCAGGGCCGAACGGGCATATTTAGGGGAAGGGACTACCGGGGAGTCGATGTCATCGCGGACCTGAATCCTGTCCCCGACTCCTCCTGGTTCATGGTGGCCAAGATCGACGCCTCCGAAGCGCTTTCGGCAGCCAGCGACCAAGCAATAGGCGTCATTATCATCGCAGCCCTATTCATCCTCCTCGCCGCCATTGCAACCGCCTATGGGTATAGGCGGCGTCAGGCGGCGATGTACATGGCCTTCCATGAATTGGAGAGCAAGGAATGGGAGATCCGCGAAGAATTCCGAACGACGCTCTATAGCATCGGAGATGCGGTTATCACCACCGACGACGCCGGACTGGTGCGGGTGATGAACCCCGTTGCGGAGCGGCTCACAGGCTGGATGGAGCAAGAAGCCCAGGGGAACCCCCTTGACGAAGTATTCAAAATCATTAACGAAGAAACTCGCAACACCCTGGAAACCCCGGTGAACCGCATCGTTCAGGAAGGCGTTGTGGTGGGGCTCGCCAATCACACCCTTCTCATAGCCAGAGATGGGGTGGAGCGTCCCATCGCTGACAGCGGAGCCCCTATACGGGACGAAGAAGGCAACGTGACGGGCGTGGTGCTGGTATTCAGGGACCAGACCGAAGACCGCCAAGCCCGGAAGGCCGTGGAGATTAGCGAAAAACGCCTGCAACGCGCTGAAATAGTTTCAAAAAGCGGAAACTGGGAGTTCCACCTCGAAACCGGCGTGGTGTACGCCTCGGAGGGAGCCCGCATAGTCTACGGTCTCCCGCATAAAGAATGGACCATTCCCCAGGTTCAGGCCATCCCCCTGCCGGAGCACCGCGCGGAATTGGACGCGGCGCTCCGCAATGTCATCGAAAGGGGCGCGCCTTATGACGTCAGGTTCAAGATAAGAAGACCCGACACCGGAGAAATCAGCCACATCCACTCCGTTGCCGAATATGATAAAGAAAGGCGCTTGGTCTTCGGCATCATTCAGGACGTCACTGATCTGGTTCAGGCGGAGGAGCTGCTGCGCACGCTGTCCACCGCCATAGAGCAGAATCCTGTTTCGGTGATCATCACGGACCGGGAGGGCAGGATAGAGTACGTCAACCGCAAATGCACCCACGCCATGGCCTGTACGGCGGAAGAAATAAAGGGAAGGCTTCTGGAGGAGATGCAACCTGGAATTGCCTATTCCGAAGAGAATGGGAAAATCCGGGAGTCCATTCAGAAGGGCAGGCAATGGCAGGGCGAAGTGCAGGGAATAAGGAAAAACGGAGAGCAGTTCTGGGAGAAGGTCGCTGTGTCTCCAATGCGCGACGCATCGGGCAAGATCGTCAGGTTCCTCTTGTCCAGGGAAGACGTCACCGACCTCAAGAAGATGGAAAATCAGTTCCAACAGGCGCAAAAGATGGAAGCCGTGGGGAGGTTGGCTGGAGGGGTTGCCCATGACTTCAATAATATGCTGGGAGTCATTCTAGGACGCACGGAACTCGCGCTCAGCTCCATCGATGAAGACAGCCCGTTGCACGGCGACCTCCAGGAAATCCACAAAGCGGCGGAGCGGTCCGCGAGCCTCGTTCGCCAGTTGCTGGCCTTCGCTCGCAGGCAAACAGCTAACCCGAGGGTGCTCGACCTCAACGAAGTCTTAGCCGGAATGATTAAGATGCTGCGGCGGCTCATCGGCGAGGACATTGACCTTGCCTGGCTTCCGGGGCGCGAGGTCTGGCCCGTGAAGATCGACCCCGCCCAACTGGACCAGATCCTCGCCAACCTCGTGGTCAATGCGAGGGACGCCATCTCGGGAGGAGGCAACATAACCATAGAAACGGACAACGCCTCGTTCGGCGATGCTTACTGCGCCGAACACGAGGGTTTTCTCTCCGGCGATTATGCACGGTTGACCGTAACCGACAGCGGTTGCGGCATCGAAGCCGGAGTTTTCGATCGGATATTCGAGCCCTTTTTCACAACAAAGGAGACGGGTCGCGGCACGGGACTTGGACTTGCCACCGTGTACGGCATTGTCAGGCAAAACCTCGGTTTCATAAACGTTTACAGCGAACCCGGATGCGGGAGCACCTTTAAGATTTATTTGCCCCGTTTTGCCTCTGGACCGGTGGAGGCCGCCCCGGAATCGTTGGAACTCACCGCTAGGGGAGGTTCGGAAACGCTGCTGGTGGTCGAAGACGAACCGTCCATTCTGCAATTGGCCAGGACCATGTTGGAGCAACTGGGCTACACGGTGCTCACCGCCGCAACTCCCGCCGAAGCGTTGCGGACCGTCTCCAGCTACGCCGGCCACATCCACCTCCTCATCACCGACGTCGTGATGCCGGAGATGAACGGGCGTGACCTGGCCATACACGTCGAGGCGCTCCGCCCCGGCCTCAAACTTCTTTTCATGTCGGGCTATACGGAAAACGCCATTGCGCACCACGGAGTCCTCGACGAAGGAGTCCGCTTTGTCCCAAAGCCATTTTCCTATGCGGAGCTTTCCATGAAGGTGCGAGAGGCGCTCGAGGAATGATGCCCTGGAGTCAACCGCTCGATCGGCTTACAGGATCGGTAATAATAGCGCCCGCCCCGAACGCCGGCTGCCGCAAACCGGGGCCTATCGAGTGAACGTGGAGCAAGCGACCGCGCAAGGCCGCCCCTCTGGGGAGACGTGGAGCGCCACTCTCCCCATGGGGGATCGAATGCGGCTTTTCTGGAAGCAACGGCGCTAAGCCTTGTTTATGGCAATCTGCTTCGCTTCCTTTTTGGGCTCCGCCTTGCGCGGGATGGTGACCTTCAATACGCCGTTCTTGTAGGTGGCGGCCACTCCCTCCCGGTCCGCGTCGTCTGGCAGGGACAGCACCCGCTGGAAAGAGCCGTAGGATCGCTCCATCCGGTAGAACCCCTTGTCTTTCTCTTCCTTTTCTTGTTTCTTCTCGCCCTTGACGATCAGGGTGTCCTCGGAAAGCTCCAGCTGGACGTCCTTTTCGTCAACCCCGGGCAGTTCCACGGATATAGTATACTCCTTCTCGCCGGCGGCCACGTCCACGGTGGGCTTCAGCCACGCGCCCGCCCCCGCAAGAGGCCCGCCTTCACCCCCTCCCACGGAGGGAAATCCAAACCCGCGAAAGAAACTTTCAAACATGCGGTCGATTTCGTCGTGAAATCGCGCCACGGGGTTGTAAGGCTGCGTCGCGCCTTGCCGTTGCACAGGGAGCGCACTCGGCTGCCGCTCCTCTTCCTTGTGAAACCAGTTCCAGGGCGCCAACTTTTTCAGTTCCATAACTTCAACCTCCTCGTCAAAGTCAACATCTGAATGCCGATGCCTTTCCCCTGTTTTCCCAATCCCCCGCCCGAAGTCGAAAATCAGATCGGGGATCTCCGGGCAACGCGCATAAGCGCGCTTACACCCATACAGATAATCCCGAAAAGCCGATTGTCAAGAATGGTTGGACTTCAGGTTGCAATGGCGCCGGCTCCCCTTCTAATGTATCGCTTCCTCTCAGACAGTAGAATGAATATCGGCTTCCCCCATCGTTGCACTTAAAACCTGGGCGGTTTCGGGTTATAGTAGCTCCTCCGGTCCGCCGACAGGGCGAAAGCCCCCTGCGGAACGGCGTCCCGCCAGTGCGCGGGATGGAATCCATCGAGAAAGGAGCGGCGGCGCGCGATGCTCTTCATGACCTTCAACCTGCGCTTTGAAAACGACAAGGACGGGGAAAATAGTTGGAGCGACAGGCGCAGCATGGTGGTGGACCTCATAACCGCCTACGCCCCGGCGGTATTGGGGACGCAGGAGGGGACGCCCGCGCAGCTCGACTACCTCCAGACGCAACTCCCGGGATATGCCATGAACGCCCCCGATCGCATTGCCGACCCCACGTGCCAGCGCCCGACGCTCTTCTGCCGTCGGGACGCGGTCCGCATGACGCAAGGCGGCGAATTCTGGCTCTCCGAAACGCCTTCGGTGCACCGGAGCAAGAACTGGGACAGCGCCTATCCACGTATGATGAGCTACGCTCTCTGCAAAGTCTTCGATGCGCCAGCGTCCGAAGCCTCCCGCGAATCCACCGCTCCTGGCGGCGCTTTCTGGGCCGTCGTCACGCACCTTGACAACCTCGGCATCGAGGCGCGGCTTCGGCAGTCGGAAATAATCGCCGCTTGGGTGAAGAAGCGCACCGAGCCCGTGGCGCTCATGGGGGACTTCAACGACGCGCCGGATTCTCCCGCGCACCGGCTGCTCACATCTCCCGAATGCGGCCTCCGGGATGCATGGCGGGCGCTCGGCAAACCCGAAAATGGCGCGAGCGCGACGCACCACGGCTTCACCGGCAAACCCCTCGGCGCCCGCATCGACTGGATGCTCCTCGGCCCCCGTTTCCGCATCCTCGATGCGAAAATTATCCACGACAATGTCAATGGACGCTATCCTTCCGACCATTTTCCGTATATGGTCGAATGTGAGCTCGCATAGGCAACCATCATGAACGTCCGCCGCCGCGCCATCTCGCGCGCGTGGCGCTGACTCGGGAGACAGCAGAAACATGAAAGACGACATCCGGGCGGCCCTCATTCAGCCCAAGCCCTACCCTACGTTCGACGACCCCAAAAACCTGGTGCACGCACTGCTACTGCTCGAAAAGTGCCGGGGAGAGCAACTCGACGTCATCTGTTTCCCTGAGCTTTTTCCCTACCAGGGAGAAGAGGCGCTGGCCCAAGCCGCCCGGCAGTGCAACGCCTATATCATCGCCGGGCTCGTCGAAGAGGACGGGAGCGCCCTTTACAACACGGCGACGGTTTTCGACCGCACGGGTCGCATCGTGGGCAGGCAGCGCAAGAGAAACGTCGGGGCGCTCGAACGCAATCAGCTGGGCCTCACGCCCGGCGACGGGGTCTTCCGGGCCATTGCGACGGACTTCGGCAAGATCGGGGCCCCGGTTTGCATCGACTTCTGGGGACAGCCCGAAGCGGCAAAGCAACTTGCAGACCAGGGGGCGGACGTAATCTTCAACCCAAGCATCTTCCCCGTCGTGCACGGGCAATGGAAAACCGGGGCGCAGGCGCGCGTCTTCGACAATTTCATCGCGGCCGTCGGGGTCAACACCGCCGACTACAACGCATTGGTCCAGGGAAAGCGGGTGCATCAGAAGGGCGGCGGAAGCTTCGTCATGGCCCCCCCCAGGATTCTCGACAAGGACGACTTCCGGAAATGGCTCCGGAGCCTCGACAGTTCCAAGGCCTGGCTCCAGGTAGAGCTGACGGAGCTCGAACAGGTGCACGTCGCGTCCATAAACCTCACCTCGGTGCGACGCTTCCGCAAGGACTTCTGGAATCGGTTCGGCTTCCACCGGATGCAGTAGAGCGGGACCTTGCAATGAGTCCCCCATCTGCCGAAGAAGCCCTGTTGATGACTCTTGTGGCGGTGGTTCTCTGCGGCCTTGCATTGGCCGTATGGAGGCTCGCCCGCGAGGGAGGCGGCGCTCGAGCGCTCGGCGAGACGCGCCGAAGACTTGGCGATTCGACGATCATCATTTTCGAGCCGCGCGCCCGCTTCATCGGTTTCAAACGAGCATGGGACGCGCAGTGGCGGGGCCAGGGGGTTCTTGCCCTCACCGAAGAAGCTCTCTACTTCCGCAACAGCCGGGGTGGTCACGAGTTCATGATCCCCATGGAGCGACTAGAGCACGCCCGGACGGTTCAGGAAGATGAAGCGAAAAGCGGATCGCCTATCCTGGAGACGACCCATGTCGGCCCGGACGGAGGACGCAGGGTCGCCCGCTGGAAGGTGCGCGAACCCGACGTCTGGGTGGGCTCGATGGAAAGCATTATGGAAAGAAGCATTCATGACGGCAATACAGCCGATGAAAAGCGAACGCACTGAAGCGCAACCCGCCGCCGAAACAGCGGACATAGCCGGAATAGCCGAATCCCCGCGGAGCCCGTGCTTCGACCACGCTCCACACCCCGGATACCTCCGGCTCCTCGAGACCGGGGAACTCGCCGAACGGGCCCGTCTGCTCGATGCCATGCAATCGCCCTGCGTGCTTTGCCCCCGACGTTGTGGGGTGGACCGGAAGTCCGGTCGCACGGGCGTCTGTGGTGCAGACCACAGGCCCAAAATCGCCGCCGCTAGCATCCACATGTGGGAGGAGCCCCCTATCACGGGGATGCGAGGCTCCGGGACGATTTTCTTCTCCGGCTGCACGCTCCAATGCATTTTCTGCCAGAACTATCCCATCAGCCAACTCGGAGCGGGTCGAATCCTCACTCCGGAGGAGCTCGCCCGCCAAATGCTCCGGCTGCAGAAGCGGGGAGCGCACAATATCAATCTCGTGACCCCTACGCATCAGGCGCCGGCGTTCGTGCAGGCGCTCCTCGTCGCGGCAAGCGAGGGGCTCCGCATCCCCATCGTCTACAACACCAGCGGCTACGAATCCGTGGAAGCCCTTAGGCTCCTCGAAGGCATCGTGGACGTCTACCTCCCCGACGTCAAGTACGACAGCGACGAGGCCGCCCGGCTCTGCTCCCGGCGCTCCGACTACGTCGCCCACAACAGGGCGGCTCTTCTCGAAATGTGGCGGCAGGTCGGTCCCATCCGGACGGACGCGGAGGGGCTGGCCTACCGTGGCATGCTGGTCCGGCACATGGTCCTTCCGGACAATCTGGCCGGTTCGGAGAAATGCTTTGAATTCCTCGCCCGTGAAATCGGCCCCGACGTCTGGGTCAGCCTCATGAACCAGTATTTCCCCGCATACAAGGCCCTCCAGGTCCCGCCGCTCGATCGCAAGGCGACCAGTGATGAATACGAGAGCGCCTTCAAAGCCCTGGAGCGGCTCGGACTCCACAACGGCTTCGTCCAGGAGTGCGATGGCGCTCCCGAAGGTGAATAGGGCAACCCCAAAGGATTTTCCCACCAGAAGACAACTTCCTTCTTTCTTGTAGGAGCGGCGTCCGGCCGCGACGTGAGACCGACCATCTCGCGGCCGGAGGCCGCCCCTACGAAGACTTTGTCCGGCTATGGCATTTCTTGGGACTTGCCTGGCCCTACCCCCCTCCACGCTATAGCCCTTCCCTCTCGCCCCGCGCGGGACGCCCAGGATTGGCGCGCCCCCTCCGGTCGTCTTCTGGCGCGTCGAGCGACCCTCGTGCACTTCATGTGAATTACTTCCTTAATTCCATGCAATCAAAAAACTTCCATGTGAACAAAATTATTTTTTGTAAAAACCAAACTATTTTGCTAAAGACGAAACCATCACACATGCACAGCGGGAGATGGAGCACACTTGCCTGAGGAGACAATCATGAGAGAAGCAGTGATAGTGAGCGCGGTGCGGACCCCTTTGGGGAGTTTCAACGGCTCGCTGAGCGGACTGGGAGCAACGACGCTCGGAGGAATGGTGATCGAGGAGGCCGTCCGCAGGGCGGGCATCGAGAAGCAGCAGGTCGATGAAGCGATAATGGGGCTTGTTCTTCCCTGCGGCTATGGACAGAACCCCGCCAAGCAGGCGGCGGTCAAGGCCGGCATGCCATGGGAGATCGAGTGCGTGACCATCAACAAAGTGTGCGGGTCGGGTCTCAAGGCCGTGATGTTGGCGGCGCAGGCGATCCAGACCGGCGACGCCGACGTGGTGGTCGCTGGCGGCATGGAAACCATGAGCATGGCCCCATACTACCTCGAAAAAGCCCGCACGGGCTACCGCATGGGAGACGGAAAGCTCATCGACCACATGATCCACGACGGTCTGTGGGATGGGGTGAATGACTTCCACATGGGGATATCGAACGAGCTTTGCTCGGAGAAATACAACGTGAGCCGCGAGGACCAGGACCGTTTCGCGGCGGAGTCCTACAGCAAGGCGCTCGCCGCCATCGCCGGGGGAAAATTCAAGGACCAGATCATGCCCGTCCCCATCAAGACGCGGAAGGGAGACGTCCTCTTCGATCAGGACGAATGCCCACGGGAAACGTCCTACGAGTCCCTCGCGGGGATGAAACCAGCATTCAAGCAGGGCGGCGTCACCACGGCGGGCAACTCCTCCATCATCAGCGATGGAGCCGCCGCCGTGGTCGTCATGGCCAGGGAAAAGGCGGAAGCGCTCGGATGCCGCATCATCGCGACGGTGGGCGCGCAGGCGTCCTACGGGATCGACATGAAGTACGTTCTGGTCGCGCCTATTTGGGCCGTCCCCAAGTGCCTCAAGAAGGAAGGCATCGGGCTCCAGGACGTCGACCTCTACGAAATCAACGAAGCATTCAGTGGTTCCACGGTGGCGATCCTGAAAGAACTGGAGCTCGACCCGACGAAGGTGAACGTCAACGGCGGAAGCGTGGCACTCGGTCATCCCATCGGCGCTAGCGGCTGCCGCGTCCTCATCACGCTGCTCTATGAAATGGAGCGGCAAAACAAAAAGACAGGACTGGCATCTCTCTGCCTTGGCGGCGGCGAAGCGGTCGCCTTGGTCGTCAAACGCTAGGAAGCGCGTCGTCCGCAAGCGCAAAGAGGCTGAATCCACGGCGGAATCTGACGTCACGTTGAACCTACAGCGAGCAACAGGAAGGAATGCACTATGGAAGTGAAAACCTACGGAGTCGTCGGGGCGGGTCAAATGGGGAACGGCATCGCACAGGTCGCCGCGATGAGCGGCCTCCAGGTGGTGATGAGCGACATCAAGGAAGAGTTCGTACAGAAGGGCATGGACAACATCAAGACCATCCTCGGCAAGAACGTCGAGAAGGGCAAGATGACGGCGGAGGAGAAAGACGCGGTGCTTGCTCGCATCCGTCCCGTGGTCGGCCTTCGGGAAATGGCGGGCGTCGATTACGTGGTGGAAGCCGCGACCGAAAACCAGCCCATCAAGTTCCAGATCTTCAAGGACCTCGACGCCATCTGCCCGCCACACGCAATCCTCGCGACGAATACCTCCTCCATTCCGATCGGCCGCATCGCGGCGCAGACCAAAAGGCCGGAGCAGGTCATCGGAAAGCACTTCATGAACCCCGTGCCCGTCATGAAGCTGATCGAAATCATCCGGGGCCTCGCGACCTCCGACGCCACTTTCCAGACGACATGGGACCTCTCGATCAAGTTCGGCAAGACGCCCGCCGTCGCGAACGACTTCCCCGGCTTCATCGCCAACCGCATCCTCATGCCCATGATTAACGAAGCCATTTATTGCCTCTACCAAAGCGTCGGAACGAAAGAGGACATCGACACGGTGATGCGGCTAGGCATGAACCACCCGATGGGTCCCCTCGCCCTCGCCGATCTGATCGGGCTCGACACCTGCCTCGCCATCATGGAGACGCTCTACGCGGGCTTCGCCGATTCCAAGTATCGCCCCTGCCCCCTCCTTCGCAAGTATGTCGAAGCGGGCTGGCTGGGCAAGAAGACGGGGCGCGGCTTCTACGAATACAAATAGAGAGGGTGAGTCCATATGGATTTTGAACTGACCGAAGAACAAAAAATCATACAGGACACCGCCGCCAAATTCGCGAAGCGCGAACTGGAGCCCGTCGCGGCGGAACTGGACCGCACGAAGAACAGGGACGTCCTCAAGGCGAACCTCAAGAAGCTCGCGGACCTCGGTTTCATGGGGCTCAACGTCGATCCCCAGTACGGAGGGACCGGGGCTGGCGCGGTCGCCTTCTCCCTCGCGATGACGGAGCTTGGCCGGGCCTGCGCCGCCACCACGGTCACCACTTCCGTGAACAATATGGTGGCCGAGGTCATCCAGGTGGTGGGAACGGAAGAGCAGAAGCAAAAATACCTGCCCCCCCTTTGTAGCGGTGAATACCATGCGGGAAGCTTCGGGCTCACGGAAACCTGCGCGGGGTCGGACCCCGCGGGCATGCGCACCACCGCCGTCGCGGATGGGGATTATTACGTGCTGAACGGCTCCAAGATTTTCATAACGAGCGCCGAGTACGCCGGGGTGTTCGTGGTCTGGGCCGTGACGGACAAGGACGCCCCCAAGGGCAGGGGGATCAGCGCCTTCCTCGTGGAGCCGAGCTTCCCCGGATTCATCGTCGGGAAGGACGAGAAAAAGCTCGGCCAGCACGGGTCCAGCACCAACGAACTCCTTTTCGAGGACTGCCGCGTTCCCAAGGAAAACATGCTCGGGAAGCTCAACGACGGGTTCCGCATCGCCGTCGCGGAACTCGCCGGGGGACGCATCGGCATTGGGTCGATGGGCCTCGGCATCGGACTCGCCGCCATGGATTTCGCGACGAACTACGCGAAGGAGCGGGTGCAGTTCGACAAGCCCCTCGCGAGCCAGCAGGCTATCCAGTTCATGATCGCCGACAATTACACGCGTCTCGAAGCGGCGAGGCTGCTCCTCATGCGCGCCGCGTTCCTCAAGGATCAGAAAAAATCTTACGCCAGGGAAGCCTCCATGGCGAAAGTCTACGCCACGGAATCGGCCAACAAGGCGTGTTATGACGCTCTGCAAATCCTCGGCGGCTACGGCTACACTCAGGATTTTCCCATCGAGCGCTATGCAAGGGACGTCCGCATCACCACCATCTATGAAGGCACTAGCGAGATCCAACGGATCATCATCGCCAGGGCGCTGTTGCAGTAGAGACATACAGGTAGATTGAACTCAAGGGGCGCTCCCGCGGCGACAGCGGAGCGCCCCGTTTCACCGCATCCAGCCCGGCGCCCATGCCTTCCGTCCCTGCTCACCGCCCCCGGATGGCGTTCCGTGCGAGGCGGTCGCACTCTTCGTTTTCAGGATGTCCCACGTGCCCCCTCGTCCACGCCCACTTTATCCGGTGCTTCTGGGTGAGAGCGTCCAGGGCGTTCCAAAGATCGGCGTTGAGCACCGGCCGTTTGTCAACGGTCTTCCAGCCGTTTCGCTTCCACTTGTGAATCCACTGGGTGATCCCTTTCTGGACGTACTGCGAGTCCGTAGTGATCGTAATGTCGCAGCCCGGAGGCAGGGTCTTCAGCGCCTCGATCACGCCGGTGAGTTCCATGCGGTTGTTGGTGGTGTGCGTCTCCCCTCCGCTCAGCTTTTTTTCCGACCCGTTGGATCTGACAATAGCTCCCCATCCGCCAGGGCCAGGGTTCCTCTCGCAGGCCCCATCCGTGAAGATTTCGATGAGCCCCAAGCCCGCCGGAGCGGCTTCAACCTCAGAGGCGGGGCCAACCGCCGCTTGGTCCAGCGGCGCATCCATCTTTTTCGCTCTGCTCTTCGGCGCGGCGCCCTCCAGCAATTCCCGGACGGTGTAGATTAGGCGCTCGACGTCCTCGTCGGTGACGCCGCCGCTTTCCAATCGCTTTTTAATGGCGTCGACGCCTGACGCTGTAAGTTTTCTCAATTCCAATCCTTTCTACAGTCCCCAAGATATTTCCCTGCATCTCAATTCCTGCACCCCGGGGGGACTCACTTCCGAACCATTCGCAGGATCTTTTTTGCGGTGTATTCCGCCACGTCCGCAAGGCCGTCGAGCGGCATGAAGTCCATGGCATTGGATGCAAAGAGGCATGACGCCGAAGCCGGAAGCTCCTCGTCCGCAAGATAGAAAATGTAATACAGGGGGACGCGCGGCAGTGGATACAGCGTAAAGGAAAAATCCCCCGTGGGCGCATCGGGGTTGTCGCACCCTCCGAAAGCCGCCCAAATCGATTCCCGGCGCTCCTGAATCGCCCCGACGCACGGGATAAGCGGCGCTTCGGAGTTTGCCGTGAAAGCCCCCTGGTAGGGCATGCTGTTTGGGAGTTCTTTGAAGGACCGGAGCGGCATGAGGCGCACGGGCGCATCCACGGCGATTGCCGCATACATCGCTATGAGAAGCCCTTCGGGACCGGCCGCCTCCTCGCCGGAGAGCGTTATTCCAGCTTTTGTAAGGACGCAGTCCTCTCCAAAAGCGCGGAAATGCAATCCGTCTTCTTCCACGGCCGCCGGCAGTCTCCCCGCAAGCTCCTCCAAAGACCCGGAGCACGCCTTTTCAAGGTAATCGTTTCGCACCCTAAGATGGCCGCCGCTCATCCCTCACCTCCGAATGGTTTGCTACATGGATTTAACTCGACATATTGAACGCCGCATATTGGGAAATGGTCGATCTCAAGGCATGACAGGCCATTCACCGCCGCTCTTATACCCGTCCTTCCGCCCAGCGGCAAGCTTTAAGCGCCCTTGGCGGGAAGCCTCCTGGAACTTCCACGAATCGCATCCTTGAGACTGTTGGGACGCCCGCAACGGCGAATTCGCCAAAATATAATATTTCTGTAATATTTCAATGACATCATTGAATATTGCTCGAATTGGTTATAAGTAAAATCCGTAGTATGTTTCCTGAAATTGCACTGCGCCGCCGTAGAGAAGTCACCCGGTGAATTCGACTGGCGACCTTAGAGCAATGTTCAGCATCGAAAACAAATTTCTTGCGGTCGCGGCGCGGAGTGAGAAAAGAGTCCGCGCAAGGCGCCGCCTTCAAGACAGCTGGGAACGAGGAAAATGACCGCAACTGCGCTCATCAATCTGGATGCAAGTCTGTTCTGGTTCATTAACTCCCATCACAACGCCATTTTCGACGCATTCTTCTGGACCGTCACTTGGCTCGGCAACGGGTGGGTGGCATTCCCGACCGCTCTCGCGATAATCCTGTTAAAGATCCCGAAAGAAAGATTGAAGACCGTGCTTATCTACGCCGCGATCGCTCTCGCCATGAGCGGACTGCTCAACACTGCGGTCAAAAAGACGGTCAAGCGCCTCCGTCCACTGGCATACTTCGCGGAAACGGTGGATGCCGCGAATCCGCCAGAGGCGCGGCAGGTCCACGTCGTCGGACAGCGATTGAAATACGGCTCATTCCCTTCGGGGCACGCCAACACTGTGTTTTCGGTCGCGGTCCTGCTCTCGGTCCTGCTGGGCGGAGCGTTCCGCTATGCCTACATTCCAGCGCTTCTCACCGCTTATTCAAGAGTCTACGTGGGAGTCCATTTCCCCTTGGACGTCACCGCCGGAGCGGCCCTGGCCATTCTGATGGTCCAGGCGGTCATGGGCGTTTACAGATTGCGCATGTCCCGGCTGGATCGCCACATGGCGAGCCCGCTTTTTCTCAACGCCCCTCCCCGTTCCGCTTCCCAGGGCCGGTAATCCGGCGTCTCACCGTGGCGAGCTTCAACTCTCCTCACAGGTGTATATCTTCAGGGTCATCCAGCGCCCTTTGGAATAGTTGAACCCCCTGACCGAGTCCAACAATGCGGGCGTCTTTCCGAGACGCGCCATCGAATCGAGAAAATCTCTTTCGTCTTTCTCGCTTACCACCACAAAGCCGCCGGGGCGGCCGGCCAGAAATCCAGCGGCCTGCTCCTGTGATGCCAGTTCCGTATCGGCCCCAAGGAGGAAAACAAGGCTCGGTTCATGATACCCTACGGCCGCGACGGCAACCGGAGCATCGGCCGTGGAGTGCGGCTGGCGGTCGATGGCGCTGGCGACGGAGCGGCTTATCCAAAGTGCGTCCGCGTTGGGCAGAATAAATTGGAAGATGGACGCAAGGACGAGCAAGGAGCACCCTATGGAGACCACCGAGGCCGCAACGATGCGTCCGCTCTTCAGTCGCCGGACGGCCAGAATCAGCGCCACAAGCGCCGTGGCCGCCGGAACTCCGGCTGCCGGCGGGACGCTCCCATGCAACGCAACCGGGAGAAAGAGCGCACCCGCACCGAGCGCAACGCTCACGAGCCCCCAAAGAAAAATGCCCGCCTTCGCGGGCCAGCTCCGCATCCGCAAGGCGGCGTCCCCCTCATGGGCAAGGACGGATGCCGCAACCAATAGTCCGAGCGCCGGGAATGTGGGAAGCACGTAATGAGGCAATTTGGTTGGAACCAGTTCAAAGAGCAGCCACAAGGGAATGATCCAGCAGAGGCAAAAACGTATTTCCGCCAAGCGGCGATTTTTCCATGCCCAGGGAGCCGCAAATCCGAGGAAAAGTATCCCCGGCCAGAACGTGATAGGCAGAAGAAGCAGGTAATAGCCGGGAAAGAAACCGTGCGACTCCTGCCCGCCAGCTAATTTGGGCAGCAGGTCCTTTCCAACGGACTCCGCAATGAAGGAACCCTGCGTTGCGTGCATTATGGCTACGAACCAGGGAAGAACCAGCAATGCGGTCATCGATAGCCCCGCGATGGGACGCAGCCCTTTCAACCACTTCCGGTCCTTGTCCAGGATGACCAGTGCAAGGATAGTCAGCGCGGATGCGACTGGAGCGATCGGGCCCTTGATCAGTATCCCCGCGGCCTGCGCCAGCCAGAACAGCATAAAGAGCCAAATCCCGTCTCCAGAATCGGGCCCTCGGCGCAGGTGCATGAGACCCAAGGAGCCTTGGGCCGCCGTCACACAGGCGAGCAGCGCGGCGTCCGTGGTGGCTTGGTGCGCTTCGACCGTCAGGAGAAGAGATGCGCCGGTGAGGGCCGCGCCCAATAGGGCGGTCCGTTCGTCAAACAGCTTTCTCCCGAAGGCGAACGTCATCAGGACCGCCAACGTCGCACCGAGAAGCGAAGGCATGCGGTAGAGCCAGATGCGATCCGCCCGTCCTCCTCCGAGAGTCTCAACCATGGCGCTTTGGAGCCAATAAATGCCGATGGGTTTCTTGTAGCGGGGTTCATCCTGGAAGCGGATGCGCACAAAATCTCCACTCTCCACCATCTGCCGCGACGCCTGCGCAAAGCGCGCCTCATCGCGGTCTATCGGTGGAATGCTCGCCATGCCGGGAAGGTGCATAGCCAGGCAAAGCGCCAGGAGCAACCCATAGGGTTTCCATCTTGATAACGACAACAACGCTTTCAACTCCTCGAAACCATTATCACAATTTACTTGAAAGGTCTATTCCGGCGCACCGGAAGCAAACGATGCTGCGGCAACCGGCCTCCTCCCTGATTACTCTCTGGAAGCCATGGTCCATAGAAACCATGCTGGAGCCCGCCCCTGCTGCACATCTGGGTGGCGGGGTCCAGACGCAACAGCATGGTGCGCCCGTGCAGCGCCCCGATGATAGTGCAATCGCGCGCGCCATGCACCCGTTTTATTCTGCTCTTCCCTTCGGCAAGGAACGCTTCCTCGACGTCCGCACCCTTTCCTGCTTCAATCTGGTAGGGCGATGGATGATTTTCCTGGTAAAGGTTTTAGCTGCATTCTCCGACAAACATATTCGAGTAGGTTTGCGGGTTTCAGAAAATGCGTCCCGCCCGCGGGAGCATCGTGGCCAGTGAGAATCCAAAATTCCATAGAGGAGAGGAATGACAATGGAGCAGACGAAAAACACCGATGCGCATGATTCCAACGCCACCGGCATGTCCAGAAGAGGATTCCTGAAACTTGGCGGAGCCTTCGCTGTCGGCGGCATGACGGCGCTTTCTCTCCCCGGAGCTTCGCAGGCTGGGGGAATAGGCTCCGGAAAAAAAATTCAGGAGTTGAAGAATGAACTGTTCTGGCGGAAGGTTCGCAAGCAGTTCATCATCGACCCCGACGTGGTGTACATGAACATCGGTACAACGGGCTCCATGCCAATTCCCGTACTGGAGAGCTATGAGCGCTACAATCGCCTCGCGGCCTACCACCCGAAGACCTATGAAGAAGAGTTAGGGGCTGAGTTCGGGCTCCCCAACCAGAGGGAAAAACTTGCCGCGCAATTCGGATGCAACTCGGACGAAATCTGCCTGTCCTACAACACAACGGACGGCCTGGACACCGTCGTCTACGGGCTGGACCTGCAAGCAGGCGATGAAATCCTCACCACCCACCATGAGCACATAGCCGCGCTATCCCCGCTCAACGTCCGACAGGACAGAGACGGAATAAACGTTAAATATTTGGAAATTCCTGTCCTCGACGTGCAGGACCCCACGCAGTTCGTCGACCTCTTTGAAAGCAACGTCACGAGCAACACCAAGGCTATCCTTTTCTCCCACATCACCTACAAAACCGGAACGAAACTCCCCGCCAAGGAGCTTTGCGCAATGGCGAGGAGCCACGGGATCACATCCATCGTCGACGGCGCCCACACTCCAGGAATGATCCAGCTCAACTTCCACGACATCGGCTGCGATTTCTACGCCGGCTCCGGGCACAAATGGCAATGCGGACCGGGAGGGACCGGCATCCTGTACCTTCGAAATCAAGGCGGCGACCTTCCAAAATTCTGGACCCAGAACAGCTCTCTCTACACGATTGTCGCGCAACCAGCCAACAACGTCCGGGGAGCTTTCGACGTCGCCTATTCGGTGCAGTACCGCGGGGAGCTCAATATCGCTGGGCTCCTGGCCATGGTGGACGCCTGCGACATGTGGGAGGATATTGGACGGGATAGAATAGAGAAATATGTACTTGGACTGAGTTCCTACCTGAAAGGGGCGCTGAAGGCGAAATTCGGCGACCAGGGAACGCATTTCGCCCCGGACGCCCCCCAGTTCCTCTCCGGGTTGACGGCCTTCAACCCTTTTGACGACGTCACCGATGCAACGAAGGCTGAGACTTTTGTCCAAAGATTGCAGGACGAAACGGGCTTTCAAATCCGTTACACCAATTTCCGCGTACACCTTTCGGACTCCGTGGACGCTTACGCACTTAGGATTTCCACCCACATATTCCACACCAGGGACCAGATCGATGAACTGGTTGACGCCATGTACGACCTCTATCTGACCATGGGGCCCTAGAGAATTTAATCTCGGCATTGATCGCATAGCCTCCCATAAAGCGTCCTCGAATAGTCAGTCAACCCTCCGGAACGACATTGCTCCGCAACGCCTTATGAAAGAGGCGTTGCGGACGATGCATCCAACTGGCACGCAAATTGATAACACCTCAACGGGACAGCAACATCTGGAGAGTTCCCGATATTGCGCAAAAACTACCCTTAAGCCAGTCAAGGAGAGGAAAAATGCGTACGACCCAATACAATTGTTTCGGCGGCCAAGTTATGATGGTTGCGTTTACTGTTTTTTGTTTTCTGGCCTCGCTTGCAGGACCGGCCTTGGGGGCGGACCTCCCCGAGGTGAAAGCCAGTGGCGTCCTGCGCCATATCGGGGTCCCGTACGCCAATTTCGTCACCGGAGGAGGGGACGGTCTCGACGTCGACTTGATGAAACTTTTCGCGAAGCGTCTCGGTGTTCAATACGTCTACGTCGAAACCTCCTGGCCCAAGGTCATTGAGGACATTAGCGGAAAAACTTTCCACCGGGTCGGCGAATCCATTGAAATTACCGGTTCAACGAAAGCTCTGGGGGACATCGCGGCCAGCGGTGTGACTATCCTTCCGTGGAGAGAAAAGATAGTCGATTTCTCAACCCCGACTTTCCCTAATCAGGTCTGGTTGGCCGCTCGCTCCGACTCGCGCCTCCAGCCCATAACCCCCTCCGGAGACATGCTGAAAGACGTCGAAATGGTCAAGTCCAGGCTAAAAGATATAACCGTGCTGGGGATATCGGGAACGTGCATCGATCCCAAGCTTTACGGCATTCCCGAAGTGGGAGCCATAGCCAGGAATTTTGATGGTAAACTAAATGAGATGGTTCCTGCGGTGATTAACGGCGACGCGGAAACGGCCTTGCTCGATGTCCCCGACATCCTCATTTCAATGGAAAAATGGCCTGGACGCTTCAAGATAATCGGCCCCATTTCGGAGATGCAGAATATGGGCTGCGCTTTTTCCAAGGAATCCCCCAAATTGCGGGAGGCGTTTAATTCCTTCTTTAAGGAGTGCCTGGACAATGGCGTTTACGCTGGTCTTCTGAATAAGTATTATCCGGCCATCATGCAAATGTATCCGGATTTTTTTCCACAAGCCAACCATTAGGCGTCACCCTTCATTTCCGTATTGAGGCGATTAAGATTCAAGATGCCGCCAGCGCACATCTATCCTCAGAAAAGACTAAACCTCACCACCGTTGCCGTGGGCTGTGCATTGGTGTGTTATATAGCCGTCATGCTGGTCAGCAGTTATTCCTCCCAGATGAAATTGAGGGAGGCGACGCTGGAGCAGCTGAAACAGGACGCGGAGAAACGCGCGTCGGCTGTAAGCTATTTTTATTCCGAACGCAAAAACGATGTTGGAGAATTGGCTAACAATAGGACAGTTACGGCTTATTTTGAAAATCAGGCGCTCGGCATGTCGATGCAATACGGCCTCACCGCCAGCCTGATAGGGATAGCCGATACGTTCGAGCAAGTGCTCACGGAAAAAAAACTCGACTCCGACAGGATCTATCAGCGCATAGTCCTGACAGACCCCGAAGGCAAAGTGCTGGTGGACAGGCGATCTCCCCTTGCACCGGCAACCAGCTTGGACTGGAAACAGTTTCTCTCTCCCGACAACCCGGCGCCGGTGATGCTTATCCGGCCTGGAGAGGAGCGGGTCGACGTGCTGATCAGCGTCCCATGTTACTTCAAGGGCCGTTTCAGCGGACAGATCACCGCATGGGTCCATTCCGAAACCGTATGTGAGCACCTTGTCAGTACGACAAAAGGTCCTGCGTCCAAACGCATCGCCTGCATTGTCGCCGAAAGAGGGGGGGAATTTCTCCCCCTGAACGATCCCAAAGATGCATATTGCTCTAGGATTAAGGACTTAAGTAAGCTAAAAGCCGGAGAAATCCATGCCTTCAGGCAAACCGCCGTTGACAACTACGAAGTTGGCGAAAGAAACGCTGAATTTTTAGGCATCACAACGCCGATCAAAGGGGCTCCCTTTTTTCTTGTGACCTTTGTCCCAAAGGCGGAAGTTTTGGGAGAAACGCCTCCATGGATGCTCCCAATGGGAATGGGGTTGCTGTCGCTTTTCATCCTGGGGGGGCTTGTGATCGTGTGGTCCATCCGCATGCGCAATATTGTTCTCCACACCCGACTCGAAGAAGCCGCGAGAGGCAAGCAGGAGGTGGAGAGCAGGAACGAAGCGCTCAGTAAGGAGATCGTGGAGCGCCGCCGTATAGAGGAGGCTCTCAGGGAAAGCGAAGAAAGATACAGACAGCTGGCCGATCTCCTCCCGCAGCCCATCTTTGAGATGGATGCAAACAACAGGCTTACCTTTGTCAACCGGGCCGCCTTCAAGGCCTTTGGCTACACGCCCGAAGATTTTCTCAAGGGGCTGGATGCCAGGCTCCTCTTTTCCCCGGAAGATCAGATTCGGGTGATCCACGGCCTTTGTCCTTCTGTCAGGGAAGGAGCAAGGGAGACCAGTGCGATTGAGTTTTCGGCCCGGAGAAAGGACGGGACCAGGTTTCCAGCCCTTATCTACGCTTCGTCCATTATGCAGGGGGATTTGGTGGTGGGGCTTCGGGGAACCATCATGGACCTCAGCGAACGCAAAAAGATGGAGACCGAACTCCTTAGGACCCAGAAACTCGAGTCCGTAGGGGTGCTGGCAGGAGGCATTGCGCATGACTTCAACAACATACTGACTGCAATCATCGGGTACACTGAACTCGCCATGCGAAAGACCGAAAACGACGTCCCCGTCCATGGATACATTCAGGAGATACTCCAGGCAAGCCTGCGAGCCAGGGATCTGGTGCAACAGATATTGGCCTTCAGCCGCAAGGGAGAGACGGAACTGGTCCCGCTCGAAATCGATTCCGTGGTCAAGGAGGCGATGAAGCTCATACGGGCGTCCCTCCCCACGACGATAGAAATCCGGCAGGAAATCAGGCGCCAGCACGCCGTTGTCCGCGCCGACCCGACTCAGATCCATCAGGTTATAATGAATCTCTGCACCAACGCCGCGCATGCCATGAGTGGCAGGACTGGACTCTTGGAGGTGATCGTGGATAGAGTGATCCTGAACGCCGAGGAAGCGGCCGGAGCGGAAAACCTCGGTCAGGGAGCGTACGTCAGCCTGACGGTGAGGGACAATGGCATGGGAATGGACCCCGAACTCCAGGATCGAATCTTCGAGCCATACTTCACCACAAAGGCGAAGGGAGTCGGAACGGGTCTGGGCCTTTCGGTGGTGCACGGAATCATCAGAGCCCTTGGCGGCGCTATTTCCGTGGAAAGCGAGGTCGGGAAAGGCTCTACGTTTCAGGTGCTTCTCCCTCTGGCAAACGCGGAGGTGAAAGCGCGTTCTACGGCGTCAATTCAAGCGTTCCGCGGAAGCGAACACATTCTGCTGGTGGACGACGAACAGACCATCGTCGAGATTGGACGGGAGGCCCTCAAACACCTAGGTTACCATGTCGCGGCAAACAACAGCAGCGTCGAAGCGCTCCAACTTTTCAAGGACCGGCCCGACGATTTCGACCTTGTCATCACCGACATGACGATGCCTAACATGACCGGCGAAGAACTGGCAAGAGAACTGATGCGCATCCGCCCAAACATCCCGATCATCCTTTGTACGGGGTATAATGATATGATGACCGAGAAAAAAGCGAAGGAGATGGGAATCAGGGAATACCTCGCCAAGCCATGGGTGATTCAGGATCTTTCCTCGGCCATACGCAGAGCGTTGGACCAGCATTGAAAGGTTGCCGATGACCAATGATTTCCTGGAAGCGATCGCTTCCACAAAGCCCATTCCGGGAGGAGGCGGAGCTTCGGCCTTCGCCGCCTGTATCGGAACGGCCCTCCTTGAAAAAATCATCCGGATCGAACTGGGGCGCAAAGAACTCGACGCTCCGCGGAGCGCTCTTTGGGCGGACCTGTTGAGGAAAACGCTGCAATCGAAGGAGACGTTATCCACACTGAAGATTGCGGATGGCGAAAGCTATATCCGGTGGGCGGAAGCAAAAGCGAGCGGCGCCAACGCAACTGCGCTTTCGGACCTTCTCCGGGAAGCCGTGGAAATTCCGCTCGCGATCATGGAAGAGGCGATTCGGACCACCGGAATCGTCTCTAAAGCCGTGGAGCGCTGCAAGCCGCATCTTCTTCCGGACGCTCTGGCGGCGGCCGAACTGCTGGCCGCGGCGGCTCGCGGCGCGGCCCACATAGCATCCGCCAACCTCGCGAGAATGCGTGACTCCTCGCATCAGAGCATCCTCAGGGAGAAGCTTGACGGACTGCACAACGACAATGATGCGGCATTCACGAAGGTCTGCACGGCAGTTTCAGACAGGCCGCGATCCGGCGATGGAGCGTCGGCGCGCCACTCCCGCGCCAGTAGCGTTTAGGCGCGCCCTCATAATCGCTATCACGTCTGCCGCTCTCGGTCCGGGGCGCGGCGCCCTGTTGCCGTCAGCAGGTTACAATATCGTATGCGCCGCCCTTAGGCGGTATGTCTCCCATATGGAGACGAAAGGCTCCGGCCGCCCGGTCCTTGAAGTATAGCCGCAGGGTTTCGCGTATGGCGGAGAAAGCGATGTCGTCCCACGGAATCTCTTCCTCCCGAAAAAGCCTCACTTCATGACTCTCATATCCGGGAGCGTAGTCAAGGTCTTCCAGCACCGAGCGGAACACCATATAAATCTGGTTCACGAAGGTGAGGTTGAAGATCGTGTAGGGACGCAACCGCGCAACTCTGGCGTTCGCTTCCTCTAAAGCCTCGCGCTTCGCTCCCTCGGAGACCGTTTCTCCGTTTTCGAGGAATCCTCCGGGAACGGTCCACTTATCGAGGCGCGGTTCTATGGCCCGACGGCATAGCAGGATGCGGTCCTCCCATTCCGGGATGGAGCAAACGATCACCTTTGGATTTTCATAATACACTTTATTGCAGGGCTCACAAACAAAACGCGGACGATCATCCCCTTTGGGCGTTCGCACCGTGATGGGCTGTCCGCAATCGCTGCAGAATTTCATCGCTGGATTTTCTCTCCCTCGTCGGCGCCATTCATAACGTCACGCTTCCAACCTCTTTTTTTCTATCAGCCGGAAAGGATAAAAGCAAGCCTGCCTCATGGACGTTCACGTGCGAATCAGCCTTCCAGGTGATTTATGATAATGAAAGCGCCGGCTCAAGAAATCGGTCAATCTCTTTATTTCTAATATCATTGATAGAATTCATATCCGGTCTTTCCCCGCATCGAGAGCCCTCCGAATCGCTTCCGCCAGGTCCCTTCGTATAACCGGTTTAGTGATAAATTCCGTTATCCCGATTTCGCTCGCCACCGATGCGGTTATCATCTCGCTGAACCCTGTGCACAACACCACTGGAATGTCCGGGCGAAAGGTCAGAACCTCGCGGGCAAACTCCGCTCCCGTCATATGGGGCATGGTGTAGTCCGTCAGGACCAAATCAAAAGCGCTCGGGTCGTTCCTGAATGCTTCCAGCGCCTCCAGGCTGCTCACCCTGCCAACGACCGTGTATCCCAGGTTCTCGAGCATTTTCTTGCCCATCTCCACCAGGGCGCTCTCATCGTCCACGAGGAGTATCCGCTCGTTGCCTCTAGGAAGCGTGAGCCGCTCGATTCTCTCCGCCGAAGCGATCTCCTCCACCTTGGGCAGCAGCACATCGACCGTGGAGCCTATTTCCGGCTCGCTCCGAACGTATATGGCGCCCTCATGGGATTGAACGATCCCATGCACCACCGCAAGCCCCATCCCGGTTCCCTCGCCCCTCTCCTTAGTGGTGAAAAAGGGCTCGAATATGCGCTCCATCACGGCGCGGTCCATCCCATGCCCGGTGTCGCTCACGCTCAGCCGGAGATACTGGCCGCCCTTAAGGCCAGGGAATGTGGGGTCGCCGGGGCGCACATCGACCGACGACTGCTCGATTGTCAGCCGGCCGGGCGTTCCCCGCATGGCATGGGCCGCGTTAGTGCACAGGTTCATGAGCACCTGGTGCATCTGCGTCGGGTCTCCCATGATGGCCCCCATTTCAGTCCCGGGCGCGATCAGAAGCCGCATTTCTATCGTCGAAGGCAAGGAGGCTCGGAGGAGCTTGAGTGCTTCCTTGATGAGAATGCTCAGCCGCACCGGCCGTTTCTCCTGCTCCGTCTGACGGCTGAACGTCAGGATCTGCCGGACCAGATCCTTAGCCCGCTGCGCTGCGCCCAGCACATGCTCGAGGTCCTTGTGCTGCGTTCCTTCAGGTGGAAGCTCGTCCAGCACCATCTCGGTGTATCCGATGATAGGCGTAAGTATATTATTGAAATCATGAGCTATTCCTCCAGCAAGGGTCCCGATTGCCTCCATCTTCTGCGCTTGGCGAAGTTGGCTTTCAAGGCGCTTCTTGTCGGTAACGTCATGCAGGATATTAAGCTTCGAAACGGAGCCGTCCACGTTGGTTATAGCTGTCTCAAAGCGCTCGAAGGTTTTATCCAGCTTGGGCATGTCCATTTCCCACTGGAGCGTCTCTCCTCCAAACACTCTCTCATTCTTGCAAAAGGAGCATGGCGCCAGGCCCCCGCAGAAATATTCGTGGCAGCTGCGCCCTTCCACGGGTCCCATAAGTCTTTCGAGGGCGGGATTGACATATTCTATCTCGTGATCGGGGTTGACGATCACTACTCCCTCCCACATGGAGTCCATTATGTTCCGGAGCCGGTTGCGCTCGAAGCGAAGCGCCTCCTCTGCGCGTCTGCTCTCTGTAATATCCTCGCCGATGCTCGTCCCCCCTATCGGAAACCCGTTGTCATCGGTCAGAATGGTGTTATTCCATGATATGAGCCGCCGCTCGCCGGACTTCGTCAAAATCTCGCATTCATAATGCGGATAGACCACCCCATTCTGCACGGCGTAAGTGAAACGGCGCGTGAACGCCTCCGTCAACTCGGGAGGTATAAAAAGACTAAGCCAACTTCGACCGATGATTTCTTCCGGCTGCCAGCCAGTGAGATTTAGCAGAAAATCATTGCAGAAGGTTATATTCCCATTCAAGTCCAGCATGACTGCGAGCAAATTGATATTCTCGAGCATCTCCCGGAAGCGTCTCTCCGACTGAAAAAGCGCCGCCTCGGCTTTCTTGCGCTCCGATACGTCCCGAAAAACGACGACCACGTTTTCCACCCGGCCTTCGTCATCGTGGATAGGAGACCCTAGATGCTCCACGGAAAATATCTCTCCGTTTTGCCGCCGCATCAGGATTTCTCCCTGATAACGCTCTCTTCTCGCGTAAGCCTTAATCGATTCTTCGCCGAGGCAATTAAAACCCTTCTCCTCGGCGTACAGGAAAAGCGTCGTTCGCCCTATAAAATCCGCCCGCGAATAGCCGAACATCTCCTCGGTCGTGCGGTTGCAGTCTTTGATGATCCTTGTTCGCGGGTCAACCACTAGAACCGCCTCATTCAGGCTCGACAGCACCTTTTCCAGAAGCGTATGGGACCGCTCCAACTCCCTCGCGGCGGCGTCGCGCTCCCTATGGTTGCGCTCCAGCGCTTCCGCCATCTGGTCGAAAGAGTGCGCCAGCTCCGCCAGTTCCCCAGCGCCATTTCCCAATCCGGTGCGGGCGGTCAGATCTCCGGCCGCCAACTTGCGCGTCGCCGCCACCAGCGCCCTCACACGCCTGAGGACAAGAGCGTCGCTTCCAAACCATGCTGCGGCGATAACAAGCGCCACCACCACGCAGAAAAGCGTGATGCTGAACGCCATGGCCCTTCGCACTCCAGCGAATGCCTGCTCCGAGGCTATGCCGATCCGCACGAAGCGCCCCGTGTCCCACCTGGAGCTAAGTGGCATGAAAGCGTAGAGGCGTCGGACGCCGTCTCGCCCCACGGCTTCGACCGCGCCTTCCTTCTGCTCGACCATGCGGCGGAACATCGACAGGTCCGCTATCGTCTCGCCAACCATGCGATCCGGCCGCCGCGCGAGGATCAAGCCATTACTGTCCACTATGGAGAGGCTGGCCATTTTCGGCAGATGTATGCTTGCCGCGGACTCGTCGAACCATTGTAGATTGAGGGAAGCGGCCAGCACCTTATCGACTCTTCCCGCTTCGTCATAGATGGGCCGCGCCAGCACCAGGAGGGGCGACCCCTTGCCTCTGCTGGTCTCCCCGAAACCTTCCTCGGAATGGCCCCGTTCGATGGCGCGCTGGAGCCACAAGTCGATTTCCTCGCTTGTCGGAGCATCCATGGGGCGGGCGCTGCACAACGGCTTACCCACAGGGTCCAGAATGGCGAGATTCTCATAGAGAGGATGCTCGTGGATCAGTTCTCCAAAAAGAGCGCTACAGGCATTCGCATCGCAATCCCGGTCTTTCAAAAACTTCGCGAGCGCCGTCAGGAGTTGGTCCGTGCTTTCTACAAGATGCTCATGGTTTGAAGTGATGGCCCGAGCCAGATTCAGCGCATCCTGTTTAACGGTTTCCGTGCTGCGCTCTTGTTCTTCTACTCCTGTGTACACCATCAAGGCCAAAGAAGGTATGGAGGCCATAAGGACCAGCAGCAGCAAACGCGTGCGGAGGCCCGACAAAAAACGAACCATGGTGCGCCACCCCTTGTGTGCAGCCGCTAAAATAGGCCGCGTAAAATTCCTTTATTGAAAAAAACGAACCGATTGTAAGTTCCCACCGGACACCTAGCCTTATACTTTGCGTCATCTAAAAAATAAATCTCTTTCGCCTTTGCTTGCGATTTTACACGCACGCGACGCAGCGCCCCCGGCGCCCTTTTTCATACTGCATTGCGAAACTCCCTTGAAACCCCTATATTGCTCTGCCAAGATATCCCTTAGGCGAGCAGCGAAAGCATCGTCTGCATCTCTCCCAACGAGAAAGGTCCTTTATTCATGGTTATTGAGGAAGAAGTCGTCATAGAAGCCCCGCCCCCTATCGTGTGGGCTGTTCTGACCGGCGTGGACGATTGGAAGGAATGGAATGGGGTCTGCGGCGGCGCGCGATGCCTGACGCCAAGCGGAGTCGCTGAAGGGGCGTGCATATCTTTTATTCTACGGCCCTTCCTGGGCGTTCCGATAAGGATTTCTCCCGAAGTCGTCCAATGCGCCCCAGGCCGGGAGATTATATGGAAGGGAAGCCGCTTGGGAGTCCATGCGGAGCACCGTTTTACTCTCCTGGAAACCCCCGAGGGCTCCCGTCTGGTCAGCTCCGAGGCATTCCACGGACTGGTTTCTTCGCTCAGTAGGCTTATTTTCCTCCCCTCGCGCCTCCACCGCCTGACCGAGCGGCTCCTGGCGGACGTCAAGCGCGAATCCGAGGCAAGAGTCAGGGAAAATCGCTTTTGACAATTCATGGGAGTTGCGCTAACAGGGGTGGGGTCGCATACGGCCCGCGGGATGGATGCCTCCCTCGGTGGTTTTGTCGCGGTCGCGTCCGCCTTCCCTTTTACACATGCAAGAGGCCCATGAAATGCTCCAAATGATGCAACGGTTAGCTCTCGCGCTCCTGGTTCTTCTGACGGCGACCTCCTGCGGAGACGGGGGCGGCCAGGGCGCGGGAAGCGTCTCGGAGCTCCTTGTCGGAATAGAAGACTCTCCAAAGACGCTCGACCCTCGCTATGCGACAGACGCCTACGGGATGCGGATCGCGCACGGTCTTATCTTCAGCACCCTGGTCGAAGAAGGATATGATCTGAGGATAACTCCCGGAATCGCGGCAAGCTGGGAAACGCCCGATGAAACCACATTCGTTTTTCATATCCGCCCCGGCGTGCGCTTCCATGACGGAGCCCCGCTGACTTCGGAAGACGTCAAGTTCACCTTCGATCACCTGATGGACCCCACCGTCAATTCCCCCTTCGGGGCCATACTGCGCAACGAAATACAGTCCATTGAGAACCTCGACTCCCTGACGGTGCGCTTCACGCTTCCCCACCCGGTGGCGGCTTTCCTCAACACCCTCGTCGTCCCGATCCTCCCGGCGCACATAATCCAAAAAACCGGCGGTCTGGGCGACCCCATGATCGGAAGCGGACCCTTCCGGCTCGTCTCGCAGTCCTCCACGGAGCTCACCCTTGAGGCCAACAAGGATTACTACGGGGGAGCGCCCAAGTTCGACCGCCTGACCTTCAAAATAGTGAGCGACGACAGCACCCGGTTCCTCAAGTTGAAAAAAGGCGAGCTTGATCTTCTCATCAACGCCCTCCCCTTGGACAAGATCGACGAAGCCTCTAAGCCTCCGATCAGCAAGGAATATCATATCATTGAGGAACCCGGCCTCTCTTACAACTACCTTGCTTTCAACCTGGAAGATCCGGTGCTCAAGGATGCAAGGGTGCGAAGGGCCATCGCGATGGCCGTCAACGTGGACGAAATCATCCAGCACAGGCTGAACGGGCATGCCGTCCGTGCCACGGGGCTTCTCGCCTCCGTCAACCCTTACTACCAACCCGACGTGTACGTTCCGCCGTTCGATCCGGCGCGGGCCAAAGCGTTGTTGGACGAGGCGGGCTATCCCGAGCCGTTTGGCGATGGCGACCCCGGTCCCCGGCTTCAGGTGGAGCTTAAAACCAGCAACAACGCGCAGGCCGTCGCCGTCGCCCGCATCCTCCAGGCGCAGCTCGCGGCGATCGGCGTCGAAGCGAACATCCGCTCGTACGAATGGGGAACATTCTACAGCGACATCCGCTCGGGCGCGTTCCAGATGACGACCCTGCGATGGGTCGGCATCATCGATCCGGATTTTTACTACGACGTTTTTCACTCGGCGCAGGTTCCCCCCAACGGCAGCAACCGGGGCCACTATGCCAACAGCGAAATGGACCGGCTGCTCGAGGCGGGCCGCGTCACGCTCGACTTCGCGGCGCGCAAGGCCATTTACTCGAAGGTGCAGAAGAAAATCGCGGAAGACCTTCCCTACGTCAGTCTCTGGCACGCGAACAACGTTTCCATCGTCCATAACCGGGTCAAAGGATGCCGGCAGCACCCGACGGGAAGCTTCCTCTCCTTCCGCGACATTTCCTTGCAACCGTAGCAGCGCCATCACGGCGGCGCGCGCGAGGCTCGATTACAGTGATTGCCTACACCATCAGACGGCTGCTCCTCCTCATTCCGGTGGCGCTCGGCGTGGTGACCCTCGTGTTCTTCCTCATCCACATGACGCCGGGAGATCCGGTGGAAATCATGCTGGGCGACAACGCGCTCTCCGCGGATAAGGCCGCCCTGAGGCGCGACCTTGGGCTCGACCGCCCCATTCACGAGCAATACGTCCATTACCTGAACGGCCTCTTGCACGGAGACATGGGGATCTCTCTCCAGAGCCGCAAGCCTGTGCTGGACGAGATATTGCGCAGTTTCCCCGCAAGTTTTGAATTAATGGCGGGGGCCATGGCCGTCGCGCTCCTGACGGCCGCTCCCCTCGGCGTGCTGGCCGCGGTAAAGCCTTTCGGACTGGTCGACGGCGCGGCCATGCTCATCGCCCTGATCGGTGTTTCCATGCCGAGCTTCTGGCTGGGTCCCCTTCTCATCCTGCTTTTCGCCATACGGCTGGACTGGCTCCCCGTCAACGAACGGGGGGGATTCAACCACCTGATCCTTCCGGCCCTCACGCTTGGGGCCTCCATTGCCGCCATCCTTTCGCGCATGATCCGCGCCTCGCTGCTCGACGCGCTACAGGAAGAGTACGTTCGTACGGCGAGGGCCAAGGGGCTCTTCGAGCGGTCGGTCATACTGAAGCACGCCCTCCGCAACGCGCTGATCCCCATCGTTACGGTGGTCGGCCTCCAGGTTGGAGGATTGCTCTCGGGGGCCATCATCACCGAATCCGTATTCGACTGGCCGGGGCTAGGCTCCCTGCTGCTGGACGGCATCTACGCCAGGGACTACACGCTGGTGCAGGGGTGCATCCTGTTTATCGCAACCATTTACGTCGTGGTGAACCTTCTGACGGATATCGTCTACGGATGGGCCGATCCCCGCGTGAGGCTCCGCTGATATGCTTCGCGACAAGCTGCCCTGGATTGGCGCGGGGATCATCGCCTTTTTCATATTCTGCGCGGCCGCCGCTCCATGGATGGCGCCGTGCGACCCATATGCGATCAACCTCGAGGAGCGCCTCGCTCCGCCATCGGCGGCCCATCTCCTCGGACTCGACGCAAATGGCGGGGACGTCCTCAGCCGGCTGCTCTATGGCGGACGCATCTCGTTCACGGTGGCCGTCCTCGTGGTGTTTCTCTCCGGGGGCCTCGGGGTTGGCGTTGGGCTCCTCTCGGGATACTACGGCGGCGTCCCGGACGCCATTCTCATGAGGGTGGTGGACGTCCTGCTGGCGTTTCCAGGACTCCTGCTCGCCATCGCCCTCGTCGCGGTGCTGGGGCCGAGCGTCGCCAACGTCGTGCTGGCTCTCACGGTGATGGGTTGGATATCCTTCGCTCGTCTCGCTCGCGGACAAACTCTTTCCATCAAGCAGCGTGAATACGTCCTCGCGGCCAAAATCTCCGGCCAATCCGATCTTCGCGTCATGCGGGTGCACATCCTGCCCAACATTATGTCTCCCATCATCGTGCAGGGAGTGTTCAGCGTGGCGGGGGTGATCGTCTCGGAGGCGTCCCTCGGCTTTCTGGGGCTTGGAGCGCCCCCCGGATCGCCCAGTTGGGGCGTGATGCTGAGCGAAGGCAAGCAGGTGCTTCTCGAGGCGCCGCACGTCTCCTTCTTTCCGGGACTCACCATCATGTTGGTGGTGCTCGCTTTCAATTTTTTGGGAGACGGCCTGCGCGACCGGCTGGACCCCGGCGCGCGGAGCCGTGGCCGCGTTCAGGGCGAAGACGCGGAAATCGAAGCGGAGCCAAGCCATGGGTGAGGCGCTTCTCGAAGTCCGTGGGCTCTCCGTCGATTTTATAGTGGGCGGAAGCGCGGCTTCCATCGTGCGGAACGTGGGCTTCCGCCTTGAGGAGCGTCGGACGCTCGGGATCGTCGGCGAATCGGGAAGCGGGAAGAGCGTTGCGGCGCTTTCCCTCCTGCGGCTTATCCCATCCCCTCCCCTTCTTCGCATGAGCGGCCAAATCCTCTACGGCGGGCGGGACCTTGCCGCATTGCGGCAGCGGGAGCTTCGAGCCGTGCGAGGCAAGGAAATCGCTTTCATCTTCCAGGAGCCTATGACGGCGTTAAACCCCGTGTTCACCATTGGGGAGCAGATAGCCGAAACCATCCGCGCCCACGAGCCGGTTGGACGGAAGGAAGCGTGGGAGCGTGCGGTTGAACTGCTGCGGCAGGTGGAAATTCCGGACCCCGCCCGCAGAGCGAAAAGTCGCCCCCACGAACTGAGTGGCGGCATGCGGCAGCGCGCCATGACGGCCATGGCTCTTTCCTGCGACCCGAAGGTGCTCATTGCCGACGAACCGACCACCGCTCTCGACGTCACCATCCAGGCGCAGATATTGGACCTTTTTGCGAGGCTTCAGGACGAGCGTCGCATGTCCGTCGTTTTTATAACGCACAACCTTGGAGTAATTGCCGAAATAGCGGACGAGGTGCTCGTCATGCGAAAAGGGGGCGTCGTCGAGCAGGGAGGGGTCATGGATATTTTTCATTCTCCACGGGACCCGTACACCCGCCAACTACTCGACCTGTTGCCGGGAAGGAAACGGCGGCATGTCCATGTCTGACGCCATCGATGCTCCCTGCTTTCTCGACGTCCGGGACGTCCGTAAACATTATCCCGTAACGAGCGGCGTATTCCATCGGGAAACAGGGCGGTGCAACGTTCTGAACGGCGTGAGCCTCCGCATCCGGGAAGGTGAAATCTTCGGGCTCGTCGGAGAGAGCGGCTGCGGCAAATCGACGCTCGCAAAAATCCTTGTAAAACTGACGCCCCCATCGTCAGGAGATGTTATTTTTCTCGGGAGCCCGCTGTCCGTCATTGCGAGGCGCGACCGGAGGGACTTTTACGGCAAGGTCCAGATGGTCTTCCAGGACCCGTACTCGTCGCTCAACCCAAGACTTACAGTGGGGGAAATCGTTGGCGAGATGGCGCGCATCCGGGGGGCGTCTCGAAATGACTCCGTGCGGGAGACGCACGCAATGCTGCGCGGCGTGGGACTTCCCGGCGACGTCATGGGGCGGCGCCCGCACGAACTGAGCGGCGGCCAGCGCCAGCGGGTGGCCATCGCACGCGCGCTCATCGTGAAACCCCGTCTTCTCATCGCCGACGAACCTGTCTCCGCGCTCGACCTCTCCACGCAGGCGATGATCCTCGAACTCCTCCAGGACCTGAAGGAAAAGCTCAATCTCACCATCTTGTTCATTTCCCACGATCTCGATGTCGTGGCCGCCTTCTGCGACCGGGCGGCGGTGATGCACCTAGGCTGCATCGTGGAAGTCATGGACGCGGGCCGCATCTTTGAAAGCGCCCTGCATCCCTATTCCCGAGCGCTTCTCGACAGCATCCCCATAATGGACCCGGCGCTGCGGCAGAATGACGGAACGGAAGGAGGCCCCGCACCGTCCGAAGCCCGGAGGCGGTGCAAAAAGCGCCTGATATCCGGCGAACCGCCGAGCCCCCTTCGCCTTCCATCCGGCTGCACTTTCCATCCGCGCTGCCCGCTCAGGATGGACGTCTGCGCCGCCGAGCGCCCGAAGCTCCTGGCCAGGGGCGATGACTCCCACACAGTCGCCTGCTGGCATCCGGATTCAGGCTTCACCAATGGCTCCGGATGATTTTGGGTGATTGTCGGAAGCGAACTGTGTTATCTGGAGGCATGGCCCTCGACGCCGAACGCGCCGCAACCGCCGTGCGGATAATCGGAAAAAACGCAAACGGCATGGAACAACCAGCCTTTTCAGGAGCGACCAGCATGGAGCGCAGCACGAAGCACGGAAGACTCAGAAAAACCAAAATTGTCTGCACCATCGGCCCCGCGACTTCGTCGGAAGAGCGCATGCGAGACCTCATCCGGGCGGGAATGGACGTCGTCCGGCTCAACTTCTCCCACGGACTGAGGGAAGATCATCGCGGTAAGATTCGCGCAATCCGCCGCGTCTCGAAGGAAATGGGGAAGGAAGTGGGCATCCTGCAGGATCTGGGAGGCCCCAAGATCAGGCTCGGCAACCTCAGCGTCCGCGAAAGACTCCTGACGGTGGGCGAGCAAATAACGCTCGTCGCCGCCGAAGATTCCGACTCCGATCTGATTCCGGTGAATTACCCTTACCTTGTGGAGGATGTAACCGTTGGGGAGCGCATTCTCCTCGCCGACGGAACCGTCGAACTCCTGGTGAAGGACGTAAAGGACCACTCCGTGCTCTGTGAAACGCTCGTCGGCGGAGCAATATCGTCCCACAAGGGAGTGAACCTGCCATCCAGCGGATTGCGGATTCCGGCCTTCACCGACAAAGACCGCGAAGACCTGAAAGTGGGGATCGAAGAGGAAGTGGATTTTGTCGCGATGTCTTTCGTGCGGCACGAGAAGGACCTCGAGCCCGTGCGGAAAATCCTGGATGAAGCCCCCAACCGCCCGATGCTGATCGTGAAGATTGAAAAAGCGCAGGCGCTGGAGCGGCTAAACCTCATTCTCGACATGGTGGACGGGGTCATGGTCGCGCGCGGCGACCTCGGCGTGGAAACGCCTATCGAACAGGTGCCGATGGTTCAGAAACGGATCATCCACGAAGCGCGCAAGGCGGCCAAGCCAGTCATCACCGCGACCCAAATGCTGCTATCCATGGTGAAGAGCCCCCGCCCCTCCCGCGCCGAGGCGACGGACGTCGCCAACGCGATACTGGACGGGACGGACGCCGTCATGCTTTCCGAGGAGACCGCTACCGGAGACTACCCCCTCGAGGCGGTGGCAATGCTCGACCGCATCGCACAGGCCACCGAGCCATCGGTTGAAGCCCGCCCGTTTCTCGACGAACCCATGTCCGACGTCCTCCCCTCGACCGCCGCGGCCATCAGCCGGGCCGCGTCGTGGCTCGTGCAAGACCTGAAGCCCGCCGCCATCGTGGCGTCCACGGATTCCGGTGGCACGGCGCGCCTTGTGGCCCGCTTCCGGCCTCCCTGCCCCGTTATAGGGCTCACGTCCGTGCCGGGCACGCAGAGGCAGCTGAACCTCACATGGGGCGTCCTGCCCGCGCTCGTGCCTCCCATGGGCGACACGGATGCGATGTTTGACGCCGCCCGGGCCTGGACAATGCATTACGGCGTTGCAAAGCCAGGGGATAGACTTATCGTGACGGCGGGCATTCCCGTGGGGGTCAGGGGCACGACCAACCTTCTCAAAGTGATAGAAGTCGATCCCTGACCATCGAAAAGCAGACAACGGCGGTTGCGCGAAAACAAACGCGCGGAAGGCGCTTCGGTCGATTACTCGGCCTTGGCCGCCTTCCGCAGGACTTCGACGTTCTTCGCCGTTCGCTTCAGCTCCGCTTTGCGGTTGGCTTTGTTCGGCTTGTCTTTTCTCTTGCGGATGGATTCCGTCTGCTGGGTGTTCGACGCCATGGCTTTCTCTCCTCCCGCGCCCCAATGGAATTGAGGCGCCGCTAGCTTGGCTTGCTTGTTATCTCATGCGCTCATTGACAATGCGCCCTGACGCGCTCCGGTTCTTGCGTAAACCATGGCTCTATAGCAGTTTCCGCATCCCGTGTCACGCAAAACTTTTTATACTCGTTCCGGATCGAACCATTTGAACCTTAACGGGTATGGCTCCGTCAAAAATGGAACGTCCCATCGAGCAGTCCTCCACTCGATTTCTGAGCGACTCGCATCCATCTTTCAAGACGGGGGAGCGCGCCTCGGCATGGCCCCAGAACCCATTCGCGAAGCTGCCGCCAGGCCCCGGGAATGTATCTGTAAAAACGCGTCTTCCCCTTCACCTTTCCAAGGAATCCGTAGGCGCCGAGCGCTTGCATGTTCCGGCAAAGCCGGACCGCCGCATAGCTGGCGCGGAATCGTCCGTGGGAGCCGCCGAGCGTCTGCCCCATCCGCGACCAGTAGAGTTCTACAAGTCTTTCCTGCATGGCGCCCGGAAGCATCACATAAGGGTCGAGCAGAAGCGATGCGAGGTCGTAGGCGGGCGGACCGAGGCGCATGCCCTGGAAATCGATAATCCAGAGGCGCCCTCCATGCACCATGACGTTGCGGCTCTGAAAATCCCTGTGGATGATAGTGGTGCAGCCGTGGACTCCGGCCCGTTCCGCAAGGTCCTCGAAATCCCGGCGCAGATCCTCCTCCGCAACGTCCAGCCCAAGGAATCCCACCAGGAACGCCTTCCGAAAATACTCCAATTCCCGTGAGTACACGAAGGACGGGTCATACACGGGATGATCGAAGCAGAAGGCGGTGGCGTCAAACCCTCTCGGGGCCCGCTCGTGCATGCGCGCAAGCGCCTGGAGCGCCCGCCCGTACAGGCGGAATGCATTCGCGCCGCCCCGTTGCGCCTGCCACTGTAGATGCCGGTCGCCAACGTCTTGCATGAGGAACCGGCCATGCTCCGGTTCGCCCCATACGATGCGCGGAACGGGAACCCCGAGGCCGTGCAGATGCTTCCCAATCCGAAAATAGGAGTCGTTCTCGTCGAGGCCGTCTAGTGCCTTTCTCGGCGAAACCAGGGCGATAAACCGCGATGCTCCCTTGCTGACGCGATAAAAACGCCGGTCCGACCCGTCTGCCTGGATCGTCTCCGCATCCCACCCCTCCGTGGACAAGCCTAGAGCAGGCGCCGCTCCCGCGACCAGTGAGAAAAGATCGGGCTCGCCGCCTGCCGGGAAGCGCCTCATGACGTCTCCCCCAGGATGATTTCGCCCTCGCGCGCGCCGCGAATCCGCGCCCCGTCCGTAGCGATGCAGCCCGTCAACCGGCTCCCCGCCTCCACGATCACGTCGTCCCAAAGAATTACATCCTTCAACGCGCATCCTTCCCCTATCCGCGCCCCCCGCCCTATCGCCACGACGCCCTCCATGCGGACGTCCTCCGCCACCCATGCTCCTGGCGCGATGCACACCCGCTCCCCTGTCGAAAGCGGCGGAAAGAAACCCTCCGGGAGTCCCGCGGCTTCCTTGTGGATGGCCCAATAGGCATCGATCGATCCCATCTCGCGCCAGAATAGACCTGGGGCGAAAAGCGCTCTGGGCGGACGCCCCTCCGCGATGAGCTTATTGTAAACCGGGATGATTTCCGCAAAGCCGACGGGTGGCAGGTCCCGCGGGACATCCGGGTCCAGACAGTGGATTCCGGTGAAAGCCATGAGCCGCACCGCGGCGTCTGCCTCCGCCAGTTTCCTCGCTTCCTCGCCAAAGCCCGCGATGGCCCCGTCGCTTCGCACCGCCACATTGTTAAAGGGCTCGCAGTCGTGCAGCAGCATGCTGACGGAAGCCCCCGAGCGCACGTGCTCCTCCTGCAGCAACCTTGGCGGAATATTGCAGAGAATATCCCCGTTGATAACCAGGAACGGGTCATCGCCAAAGAAATCGAGCGCGTTTCGAATGCCGCCGCCCGTCCCCAGGAGGAACGGCTCGACGCGAACCTGAATGGGTGTGGGCGCGCGCATCTCCCGCACGGCTTCAACGATCCGCCCGTGCAAATGGCTCGCGTTCACCGCGATTCCTTCGCACCCCGCATCCACGAGGCGGCGGGTCCAGAACTCCAGCACGGTCGTCCCCATCACCGGCGCCAAGGCCTTCGGACGGACCAGAGTGAGCGGGCGAAGCCTTGTTCCCAACCCCGCGGCAAGAATCATTGCTTTCATAGGACGCACCATCCCTTGCTGTGGTTGCGAAATAGAGGCGTTCTATTTAGCATACAAAACGTTCTATGAAAACACCCGTCCCTCGCCCCGACTCAAGCCCATTGAAGAGTCAAGTCCTCGACTCCGAGGCGAGACGAGCAGAAGCGTCTTCTCTCGTTCCCATTCAAGAAACCGCTCCCAAGAACGATTGACGTGCATAACCCGATAGACTGGCTCGCGCAGGCCTTGATGTGGTTGTATACTTTACACCCGCGTTTCTTTCCAAGCGCTTTTATTTCATGTATCACGCCGTTTTTGCCGACTTTATAAATGTCTCACGCCTCAATCACGTTGTCTTGATTGTATGATTGGTATCGGTTACTTTAACAACCAATTGTTGATTCATGCAAATTTCTCACTTGAAATGCCACGGCCTCCGTGAGTATTTCAAGCGGCGAAATGCAGGAGGAAACGTCTAAGATGAAGATTCTCGCCGGAACGGGAGCAAGCAAAGCGATCGATGGGCGCGAAGCGGGACGGGAAGCTGCGATGGCGGCATTAGCGGCCCTTTCTGGTCAATCACCGGCGCTCGTTGTCATCTTCACGACGCCCAGATACGACTTGGCGGAGCTGCTCGCCGGCATACGGTCGGTGACGGGAGACGCCCCCGTCATCGGCGCCACCAGCTCCGGCGAAATGATCCAGGGAGAATACATGGGATTCGGGGCCGGAGTCGGCGTGCTGGCGCTGACAGGGGGTTCCCACCGCTTTGGGATCGCCTCGGTGGCCAACGTGCGGGATGACCTGGACAAGGCGGCGCAGGAACTCGCGCGGGCCAGCAAGGCCCAGGCGGGCCCATCTCCCCACTCCGCGATCATGCTCCTCGCCGACTGTCTCTGTGGAGACCTCCAGCGTCTCGTTCAGGGGGTCTACCGCATCACCGGCCCTAAAACGCCAATCGTTGGTGGGGCCGCAAGCGACGAGCAGAAATTCGTCCAAACCTTTGTGCTCCACAACGACAAAATAGTTGAAAGCGGCGCCGCGGCCCTCTGGATCGCTTCTGAAAAGCCGCTCCCGGTGGTGACCCGGCACGGATGGAAGCCGTACGGCGCGCCCATGCTCGTGACGCGCGCCGAAGGGGTCGAAATCATGGAAATCGGAGGACGACCCGCCGCGGCGGTTTACGAGGAGCAGCTCGACATGGAGCCGGGAACGTTGACTCCCGGCAATTTCTGGGGAGCCGCCCTCCGTCATCCCTTTGGACTCCTCCAGCCGGACGGGTCCACCATCATCCGGGTTCCACGCGAAAAGACGGAGCAGGGCGGGCTCAGGATACAGGGCTGCGTCCCACCGTCGGGAAGCGCGGTGCAGGTGATGGCCGGCAATGCCGACATGCTCCTGGAGATCGCTGGTGAGGTCGCATCCACGGCAATCGCGGCTCACCCGGAAGCAGGGGCGATCATCGCGTTCAGTTGCGCCGCGCGCGCCACCATTTTTGGCCCCCGAGCCTCCGAAGAAGCCGGATTGCTCCAGGCTGCGGCGGGCGGCGTCCCCACGTTCGGAACGTACTGCTGCGGAGAGTTCGCCCGCACCCACGGGGTGCTCGGGACCCACAACGCTACATTGACCGCCATTGCTCTATAGGAGGACCATTGTCGGCTCCGTCGGACGTCAAGGAGAACGGACGCCCGGTGCAGGGAGTTGAGGGCGACGTCGAGCGTCTGCGCATCGCACGGGACGCGGCGATACAAGCCGCGCAGGCGGCAATGCGTGACACGACCCGTCTCACGCGCCTGCTCACCATCCTTAGCGAACCCGCCCCCCTCCCGATCCTGCTCGACAGAGTGCTGTCAGCGCTTTCCGAGCTTTTTCTGGCGGACGTGGTCGTGCTGCTGGACCCCGACGGAACAGGGTCCTACGTTCCGCTCGCGGCGATCGGATTGCCCGAGGACCTGATCGAGGAGCCAATGTCGGACGCCGAGGACGGTTACGCGGTCTCCGTGATGCGCACGAGGCTCCCTGTCCTTACATCGGCGGCGGACTCCGACCCGAAGATCGACTCTCAACTCAGTGAGCTGGGAATCGAAACCGCCGTGTGGGTTCCCGTGCTGGGCGCAAACGCGGCAAGGGGCGTATTGATCCTCGCTCGCTGCAACCCGGCTCCCTTCGCCAATTCAGACGTGGACCTCCTGACAGCCATGGGTGGACGCATCGGAATGGCTCTCGATCAGGCGCAGCGCGGCGCCCAACTGGAGCGCCTCGCCCGGTCGGGGCGCAGCATCGGGATGCACCTTGACGAGGAGGCTGTCTGTTTCGAGGCCGCCCGCATACTCCCCGAAATGCTAAACGCGGACGCAACCGCGCTTTTCATGCTCGATGAAGGCGGCGTTCTCCGACGGGCCGCTCACTCGGGCCTATCGCCCGAGTGGAGCGAGACGTGGCGAAGTCTTGCGAAATGCCTGCTGGCGCTTCCTGCTCCCGCTTGCATCCGCACGTTCGCGACGTCCAACCTCCCAACGGCTTTTGAAGGATTCGGCCTGGAGCCGCCGCAAGCATGCCCCGTCCGTTCCCTGGTTGCGGTCCCAATTCAAAGAGAAATGCTGACGCAAGGCATCCTGTTTGCGATGCGGTTCTCCTCCACCTCTTTCACGCCCGACGCTCTCCAGGTGGCGGAGCTCTACGCCGCCCAAGTGTCCGCGGCTCTCGAAAACGCAAGGCTTTACCGCGCCGCGCGCGAGGAGCTCTCCGTACGGGTCCGCGCGGAACAGGCGCTGCGGGCCAGCGACGAACGCTGCCGGGCCCTCATCCGAAGCGTCTCGGACGTCATCACCATCTTGAACGTCGATGGTCTTATTCTGTATTCCAGCCCGGCGGCCATGAAGGCATGGGGAAGCGCCGCCGAAGCCATTGAGGGAAAGAGTCTTTTCGACAGGGTGCACAAAGAAGATGCGCAGGCCGTAAGAGAACTGTTTTCTCTGGCCCTGTCAAAGCCCAGGGCTGTTTTCAACGGAGAAGCGCGCCTTCTCCAGGGCGACGCGTCCTGGCGCAACTTCGAGGTCATCCTCGTGAATCTCCTTGAAGAGCCCGCCGTGGGTGGCATCGTCGCCACCCATCACGACGTCACCGAGCGCAAGACATTCGAGCGCAAGCTCACAAAGCTCGCGTTCCGGGACCCTCTCACCGGCCTTGCCAACCGCGCCTTTTTTCGGGATCGTCTCCGGCAGGCGCTCATCCGCTCGGACTCCGAGGGGATGAGCGTGGGGGTCGTGTTCTTCGACCTCGACAACTTCAAGATCGTGAACGACAGCCTCGGCCACGCCTGGGGCGACAAAGTGCTCTGCACCGTTGCGGACCGTCTGCGCGCCTGTATGCGCAAGGACGACACGGCGGCGAGGCTCGGCGGAGACGAATTCACGCTCCTTGTCGAAAGGGTGGAGGGTCTGGCCCAGGTGATGCCCATCGTGCACCGCCTCAACGCCGCCCTGCACGATCCCATCCACCTCGGCGACCGCGACTTTTTTATCGGTGGCAGCATTGGCATCGCCATTAGCGCTCCCAACGAGGACAATGCGGACGAACTGCTCCGCAGGGCCGACATCGCCATGTACCACGCAAAGAGCAGCGGCAAGGGCTGTTACGCGGTCTTCGACGAACTGCTGAACGCGGCGGCCATAGAGCGTCTGGAAATGGAAAACGACCTGCGCCGGGCCATTGAGGCCGGGGAGTTCATAATCCATTACCAGCCTGTCGTGTCGATGGAGAGCGGCCGCATAGTGGAGGTGGAGGCACTGGTCCGGTGGGTGCACCCGCGCAAGGGGCTTGTGCCGCCTCCCGAGTTCATTCCTGTTGCGGAAGAAACGAGGCTTATTATCCCGCTCGGCAGGTGGGTGTTGAGGGAGGCGTGCCGCCAGATCGCCTCCTGGCGTGACAGAGACGGGGACCTGCGGTTGAGCGTCAATCTTTCGACGCGCCAGTTCCGCAGCGAAGAATTGCTGGCGGACGTCGCGGGAGCGCTTCGAGACAACATTCTGGAGCCTTCCGCTCTTCGACTCGAAATGACCGAAAGCGGCCTCATCGGCGACCCCGCCATGGCGGGCGATAAACTGAAAGCGCTAAAGCAGCTGGGAGTGCGACTCGCCATAGACGACTTCGGCGTTGGCTATTCCAGCCTGAGCCACCTGAAGCACTTTCAGGTGGACGCGCTCAAGATCGACAGGTCTTTCGTACAGGGCGTCGATAAGGATGAGCATAACAAGGCCATCGCGCGAAGCATCGTGGCGCTCGCATCCACCTTCGGCCTGCACGTGATAGGCGAAGGGGTCGAAACCAGAGAGCAGGCGGAGCAACTCCGGACTTTAGGCTGCGACCTCATGCAGGGCTATCTGTTTTCTCCTCCGCTGCCCTCGGCGGACATGGAATCCCTTCTGGAGAAAAAGCTGGGCGAGCGCCGGACGTAGCCCATCCGCCGCCTCCCGCTCGCAGGCTTTCTCGGAAAGCGAAATTGTCGATTGCAATGGGTTGAAAATCATCTCAATATGGGCTAAGCAACCCATGTCGCGGCAACGCTGACGGCGCCCCGGGATGCTGGAGGAGCGCCGCCCCCTTGAACCGATCACGCATAACGCACTCGCACAAACAGGTTGGCATCCGCATGCGAATACTTCTCACGAATGACGACGGCATTTACGCCAAGGGAATTGAAGTCCTTCATCGCGCGCTCAGCGCTATCCATGAAGTCATCGTCGTTGCTCCCGAAACCGAGAGGAGCGCCGTTGGACATGCTATTACGTTTCTTAACCCTCTACGCGTCAAGCCGGTCCATCGCAACGGGATATTTTTCGGATACGCGGTCGACGGATACCCGGCGGACTGCGTGAAGCTCGCGCTTGCCGAACTCATAAAGCCAGCCCCGGATATTGTGGTTTCTGGCATCAATCTGGGTTCTAATCTCGGCGTAAACGTCATCTACTCCGGCACGGTCTCCGCCGCGACGGAAGCCTCCGTCCTCGGCATTCCCTCCGTAGCCGTTTCCATCGACGCTTTTGAAAAGCCGAGGTTTGACTCCGCCGCCCGCGTGATGCTCGATCTGCTCCCCTTGGTGGAGGAGCATGGGCTTCCGGACGGCGTCTCGCTCAACGTGAACGTTCCGAACATCCCCCCAGAGGAGCTTCGGGGCATGCGGGTCACGCGCCAGGGGAAATTGAAGTATATGGAGCGGTACGACCGCCGGGTGGACCCGCGCAACCACGAATATTACTGGCTCTGTAGTTCCAACCCCGTCACCGAGGCGGACCCCGAAGCGGACTTCGAGGCTGTGGCTCGGAACTGCGCTTCCGTCACCCCCATTCAGTACGATCTCACTTGTTACTCGATGATGGAGGAACTCGGGAAATGGGCCTTCCCCAAGTGAGCCGTTAGTCCGCCCAGGGCGCATCGCTGCAAAACATTCCAGAAAAGAGCGCGTTAAATATGAAATGCCGTTTTCATCCCGACAGGGAAGCCTTCGTCGTTTGCAACAAAATGGAGTATGGCTATTGCGAGGAATGCCTGGAATCCTGCAAGGCGTGCACCGACCCCAACCTTTACTGCAAGCACCGCCATTGTTGCTTCATTTGGGAATCCTGCCGTAAAACCATAAAAAAAAGAAAAGCGTCCGGAGAATCCTGAAGACCTTTGGACTATTGCCGAAAGAATCGTTATTTTTCTGACGGTGGCGCGAAATCAGCTCGCCTGGCGGCGCCAGTGGCTCCGCATTCCTTGAGCGGCCATGAAGCCTCGCGGTCGTGGATGTGTTACAACTTGGAAACGTATCCAAGACGTGGTAAATATTTTAAGGATGCGGCTTGGCCGGACAAAATTCCGTGAACCGTTTTCATTCGTCTTTCCGGCGTCCGATCCTCCGCCTGCGGGGGCTTCGGGGCCATTTCGGCATGGTGGAAGGGCAGCAAAAATGAGTGAATTGACGCGAGATCAGGCCCTCGGCGCCGTTATTTCCGGAAGGGGGCCCGCCTACCTTCGAGGAGTGGATCTTTCCACCCTGGACCTCTCCAACGCCGGTTGGCTTATGGATGCGGACCTCCGCCAGGCGAATCTCTCTCAGACAAATTTGGCGAGGGCCAACCTCAAGGGAGCCAACGCGGAAAAGGCCAATCTGAAGGGAGCGCACCTCTTCGCGGCCAACATGGAAGGGGTCGACATGAGGCGGGCGAAGCTCAATGGGGCGAACCTCAAAATGGCGAACCTGAGAGGAGCCAACCTCAAAGGGGCCGCCCTGATGGGGGCGAATTTCATACAGGCGGATTTGCGCGAGGCGAACCTGGAGGGAGCCGAGTTGGAAGGAGCGAACTTCGAAGGCGCCGACCTTGGAAAAGCCAACCTGAACGGCGCCAATGTCGGAACGGCCAACTTTGAAGGCGCCAATCTGCAGGGAGCGAGCCTCTACGGAACGACGCTGCTTGAAAAACAGGAAGAGCAGGTTCCTGAAATGCCCTTCGACGGCTTCGCGGGAATGGTGAGTTCTATCCAGCTGACGGACCTGATCCAACTCCTCTGCCTGACGCGCCAGGATTTTCTTCTGAAGATAAAGTCGCCTCAGGCCGAAGGCGTGGTGCATATCCGAACGGGCAGAGTCACCCACGCGCAGACGGACGTCAGCGAGGGGGAGGAAGCGTTTTTCGAGATGTTCCACTGGGCGAACGGGCGTTTTGAAACACTGCCGCTCGAGGAGGAAAGCGAGGACACCATAAACAAACCCCTGGAGCACCTCATCGTCGAATCAATGCGGCAGCGCGACGAAAGGGAGACCACGCCGGATCATTGGGACCTTCTCCAGGAAATAAGGGAGCACCTGCCTCTCATCGCCTATCCATCCCGGGAGCTTATGGATCTCATCGCCCTCCAGGGCAAGAACATCCGTCACGACGAGGAGTTGCAGATAACGGACGCATTTGAATCCGGAGACGGTGGAGGCATATTCTGTTCTGTCCTGGTCGACGACGAGATTGTCATAGCTCCGCTCGATCATATCGACATGAAGCCGGGACATCCGCTCTCGGACAAGATAGCCGCGTTCCAGGCGGGGGGCGCCTGAGACCCGCCCCTGCCCCGTCCCACTCCCACTCCGGAGGTTGCTGGACTGCGTCATCGGACTTTACGGCCCCAAAGAGTTTCCCCATCGACTTCGATAGCCCCCATGGCATAAAAAGTGCACTTCCATGATTGGTCTTTGCCTTTGGATGGACCGAGAGCCATAACCCGCAACCCCTGTAGAGAAGTGTAAGAGGTCACAATGAGCTTGATCTTGACTGCTGACCAAGTCGGCCGACTCGAAAGCATTATCGAAAAAGAATTGCTCGAAGCGGGAGCCGACCACGTTATCATCGTCGACATGGCGGGAAACTTGATACTTGAGCGTGGAGCCTGGCAAGTCGAAGACGTAATGTCGCTCGCGGTCCTTTCCGCCGCGAATTTCGCCGCCACCGCCCAGATTGCGCGATTGATCGGCGAGGACGACTTCACCCTGCTGTTTCACAAGGGAGACAAGAAGAATATCCATTTCAGCCGGTTAGGGAAAGATTACATCATCATCACGCTCTTCGACGACACTATATCGCTGGGGCTTGTCCGGTTAAAAAATAGTAGAGTGGTCGAAATGGTGTCATCCGTACTCGAAGAAGAAGGTAGGCAGCCGTGGCCTTTATAGATCTGAGCAAAAACGAAATCCAGACCAAAGTCGTGTTCTATGGACCGGGTCGAGGCGGAAAGACCACCAACCTTCTCTACATTCACGAATCCATGTCGAAGCAGGTTTGTGGCAAAATGGTCACCATAGACACAAAGGGAGACCGAACGCTCTTCTTTGATTTCCTGCCGTTGGGTCTTGGGAAAATCTACAACCTCAACATCAGGATTCAACTCTACACCGTTCCCGGTCAAGTGATGTACAACAGCACCAGGAAGCTCGTTCTTCGCGGCGTTGACGGAGTGGCGTTCGTTGCGGACTCCCTCAAGGTGCAGAAGCAGAAGAACATCGAAAGCCTGATGAACCTCGCGGAGAACCTCAAGGACGAAGGGCTCGACATCCAGCAGACCCCACTGGTCCTTCAATACAATAAACGGGATTTGGCCGAATCGAACGTTCCGCTTCTTACCGTTGAGGAAATGGAAGAAGATATGAACAAGCAACTCCGCGTTCCATCCTTCGAGGCAAGCGCCATCACGGGAAAGGGAGTTTACGAGACCCTGCGGGAGATAAGCAAGCGGACCGTCAAAAGCGTCATTCAGAAGGTCGGGCTGAACCTGAAATAGCTGAAGCCCACCCGGTCATTGTAGCGCAATTCCAAGCACTTGCGCAGGGAAGCGCCCGGCGTCCGAATGCGAACCCGCGATGCAGGCGAGTCTTTGCACTGATCTGCGGCCCACCGTTTCGAGATTTGCTGCAATTTGATGATCGAGCGAGGATCTGCACCATGGCTGATAGCAAGAAAAGTCAGAAGATGGATATCGACCTGGAAGCATTCAAGGCCCAGATCGACCAGACGATAGACAATCTTTTCATGCCTTCCGATGGCTTTATCGGAGAAGCGACCATCGACGGAGTGGAAATCGAGACTGCTCCGCCCGAGCCGGCCCCGCCGGATTCACCGGCCGCTGAACCCCGTGGAGACTTGCCGGGGGCCCCGGGGTTGGATCTGAAGGACTTCGAAGATCAGATCGATGAAAAAATTGACAGCCTCTTCGCCCCGATGATGGAGTCCGACGCTTCCGAGGAGCCTTCGCTTCCTTTGCGGGAAGCCAAACCCGTCGCGGCATTTGAATCGACGATGTCCGGACGCTCCCGGACCGGCGACGCCCCCCCCCATGCCGGAAATGAGCAGCGCGCGGATGCTCTCGACATTAAGGCTTTTGAAGACGAGATCGACAAGGAAATCGACGCCCTTTTCGTCCCTGCGGCGGCGGACATTTCCATGGACGAGGAAACGCCTTCGGCGCCCCCTGCGGCCGCGGCGACAGCAGGCCCCGAGCCCCCTCCCGCCGTCACGCCCCCGCAGGCTCCTCCCCTCCCCGAAGCCGGTGTGGAGCCCGCCCCGCCATCCACTCCGGACGCCGAACTGGCCAACCTCCTGGAAGCCATGAGCATCGCCTACCTCAGCCTCGACTGGGAATTTTCAGTGGAGAACGTTAGCAAGCTGGAACAGGCGTTGACAGCCCTGGAGCCCTACTGCACAAAGCTTCACGAGACCGAAGTGCTTCTCCGCATGTTCCGGGCCGTGATAGCTCCTCTCCGCACGAATCCGGAGACCGTGGACCGCCGCCAAATCGAGTTGATGCGCGACGTCCAGGCGCTTCTCAAGCTGCTGCTTCTTGCGGACGGCAAGGTCGGGGTTTATGAAAAGGAACACCTCAAGAATATGGTGAAGCGGTTTCAGGGGACGCATAAGAAATCTGAAAGTCCGCAGCCGCAGCCCCCCGAACCGCCCCAGCCGGAAGCTTCCGTCGCTGAGGTCGCCGCTCTCTCCGATTGGCGGCCGCTGCGGGAGCTGACCCAATGGATGGACGCCTGCGCCACCCGAACGAACCAGGCTCTCCAGAAGATCGAACAAGAGCGGAAGCGCATCAAGCAACTCGAAGAGACCCTATCTAAGGTGCCGGCGCTGCACGCGGTGGCGTCGCGCCTGGCAAGAGCGCGCTCGGGGCTGGGTGAGCAGGCGACGCATCTTGGAGCTATCGAGCAGGAATGGGGAAAACGGGCCGAATGGCTGAAAGCGTTCCTCTCGCACCTCGAGAGCGTTGCAACGTCCCCGCCCGGAGTGGAGCCTGTCCCAGCCCCCGTCGCCCCCGCCATCCCGGAGCCTGTGGTCGCTCCTGCGGAGCCGGAAGTCGTGCGGGAGGAGCCACATGCGAGGCCTCGGCCCGTCGAAACCGCTGAAGATGAGCTCGTGCGCAAGCGGAAAGAGACCGTATATTTTTTCGACGTCGCATCCCGTCCTATGGCTGCGCCCGCTGCCAATGTCGTCAAAATCGACCGCGCGTCAGGCAAGAAGCTCAAAAAGATGATCCAACGGGGATATGCAACGATCCTCGATTTCAAGCCCATGCTGCGCAACATGAAATGGGGGCTGCTCGGAAACTGGAAGGACCTCCCGGCCGACACGCTGAAAGGCTACAAGTTCATCCCGGCGTCGCGAGACGCCTCCGCCATCCCCGAGGAAGCGGGGGTCGTCCTCATAAGCGACGGCAAGCGGCATGCAATGATTCTTGCGGACAACCCCGCTGTCGAGATGGGAGCCGAAGCGGAAGTCGTTATGGACCCCAAGGCGGCGCCAGGGTTTTGCGGATCGATTTGGACCAGCGTGGGCGCTCCCGCCAAGCTCATCGACGTCGATCATCTTCTGAGCCATCTGGGCTGAAAGCATATGACGCAAATGGCTCGCACGATGTTGCTTTATGGAGGCGTAGGAAACGATGGGCTTCAATGAGCTGATCCAAAGTTACAGAACGCGCTTGAAGGAAGCGCGCCTCTATCTGGAGCAGGGACTCAGGGAGGAAGCAACGGAAATCATGAGGGAGTTGCTCGACGAGGTCGAGGCGAGCAGCTTGCCCGAGCATGAGAAACGCTCTCTGCGCTCCGATATCAAGAACCATCTGGACAGGCGCGGCGCCGGCGGAGTTTCGCTTGGATCTCCGCCGGAGGCTGGCGTCACGGGGGCGTCCGACCTGGAAAGCCCGGCACAGGCGTTCGCCTATGGACTGGCGCTCATGGACGGCCAGTTCTGGGAAGAAGCCATCCGGCATTTCAGGAACGTTGCAATCGTCGGCCATCAGGTGCTCGAATCGTGGGAGTACTGCGGCGACTGCGCCACGCAGCTCGAAAAGTGGGACGAAGCCATCCGGTACTATGAAATCCTCTACAGCAACCCCCTCGTGCCGGAAGATATCAAGCAAAGAATCCTCAAAAAAATAAGCAAATGCTCCCAGAAAGTGAGAGAATTGGCGAGCAGGCCCGCAAGGCGGCCTGAGGGGGATGCGAAGGAGCGTGCGGTTTCTGACGTTTCCACCGAGGAAGCGACTGATGGGAAAATTGACGCTCATGCGCATTCCATGACGCCCCTCGATCAGACGGTTGCAAACGAACTGCTCGGCAAGGAAATGAAGTCCTGGCGGGATGAAAAGGGCGAATGCCTGACGGGCGCCCCACCCCGTTCCTATCGCATAGTAAACCTCGTCAATGTGGGAATGACGTCCGTTGTCGTGGAAATCGAGCGGGAGGATACGGGCGAAAAGCTGGCTGGCCAGAGCGTGAAGCCCCCCTTTGGCAAGGCGCTCACGCCAAAAGCGCTCGCACGCTGGACCCACGCCCACCTCATGATGGAGTCGCCTTATCTGGTGCAGGTCTTCGATCTGGCGCAACTGGACGACTCCTATTTTATCGTGCGCGAAGGCTTTTCCACGTCGCTTGCCGAGAAACTCTCCGGAAGGGAAGGCCTCCCCATCCCCCTCGCCATCTCTTTCGCCTATCAGATTCTCGAGGCGCTCGGCTACCTGCACCTCCACATGGGAATGGACAAGGAAATCCGCAAGCTTTACCACCTGGACCTCCGCCCTTCCCGGATCTTGATCGACGGCGACAAGGCGTTCCTCAAAGTCGGCAATGGCGGCCTGTGGAAAGAAATCGAAGACGCAAGCCCGGAGGAGGCGAATATCCGCAAGCTTCCGCTTGCAGTCCTCCCCTACAGGGCTCCGGAGCAGTTCCGGCCCTACCTTGCGCGTCGGAGGCCGCCTATTTTCACCGACATATATCTCTTCGGGACGATATTTTACGAGATGCTCACGGGAGCCCCCGCATTCCGGGCTGCCTCCTACGCGGAATATGAGATCCAGCATTGCGACCAATACCCCAACCCGCCAAAGGTTTGGCGCCCGGATGTGCCGGACGATCTCAACGACCTCGTCATGAAGTGCCTCGAAAATGATCCCACCAAACGGTGGCGCAGTTCCACCCAACTCTCCCTGCTCCTTGAAAAGATGCTCTCGCGTTTCGTCGAGAACACCAAGGATGACCCGTGCGCAAAATATATGAGGAGAAGCAAAACGCTGTGAGAATCCCTTCGAGACTCTCGCCGTCGCTTGCTTAAATTTCAATATATCCCTTGACATTATCGGTGTTTGGAATTACCTGTAAAAGGTTCTGTAACCATTTCGTTGCTTTTCGCCGCGAGCGGCGATGCACGCGGTTTGGCTGTGGATCGGCGCTCTTGTGGGCTTTCGCCTTTTCATTCTGGTAAAGCCTTTGAAAGCGTCGCTCTCCGGCATAAAGAGTTTTGGTCCTCAGGATTTGGCAGGCTGCCTTAGAGACGGGCCGTCCTCAACCACTCGTGGGAGCGGATGCGATGAGGCGGCGCCCAAGAGGCGGCCTCGCCCGCGGCCCGCCAGCGGACGACGACACGGGTCGTTTTTCCCGCCGGGTGGCACGCAGCCATTAATCGTTCCGGCCATACGCCAATAGAAAGGTTAGCAAACGTGGACATGAAGGTTTCCGTTGTCGATCTCAGCACAAACCAGAAAAAGCTCCAGGTGGAAATTCCCGCCTCCAACGTTCAGATGGAAATAGAAAAAAAATATCGGGACCTCGCCAAACAGGTGCGCATCAAGGGGTTTAGGCCCGGCAAGGTCCCGCGTTCCATACTGAAATCGTATTACGGAAAGGCGGTGGAAGGGGAGGTTTCCAACGAGCTCATTCAGGGGACATTCTCGGACGCCCTGACGCAATCGGAGCTGAAGCCCCTGGCGGAGGCCGACGTGAGCGAGATGCGCTTTGAGGACGACGGGGCCTTTTCTTACGAAGCCATTGTTGACGTGCCCCCTCCTTTTGAGGTGGAAGGCTATAAGGGCGTCGAGGTGAAGCGCCCTGCCATCGATGCGTCGGATGAGAAAGTCGACGCCGAAGTGCAGCGCCTGCGGGAGCAGCAGGCCACGCTGAGCGACCTGGGCGAAGATCGCGCTATTGAAGAGGGCGATGTGCTGGTGGTGGACTACACTCCCTTCGTGGACGGCGAGGCGTTTCAAAGAGGCGCCGGGACAGACAGGATGATTGAAGTCGGCAGGAAGAGCATTCACCCGGACTTCGACGGCCATCTCGTTGGGCGCAAGGCCGGGGATTCTTTTTCCTTTGAAGTGGAATATCCCTCCGACGCAACCCCTGGGGAGATAGCGGGCAAAACCGTCAAATTTGAAGTAACGGTCAAGTCGGCGAAAAAGAAGGTCCTGCCGGAACTGGATGACGCCTTTGCGAAGGCGGCTGGCAAGCATGAGAACATCGAGGCCCTTCGGACCGCCATCCGGGAGCGGGTCGAAAAGAGCGAGCAGGCCAGGGCGACGGGCGAGGTCCGCCAGCAGATTCGCGACCAGCTCCTCGAGAAGACCCCGATGGAGCTTCCCCCAAAAGCCATCGAGCGCGAAACGGAAATGATGGTGACCCAGTTCAAGCACCAGTTCGAGAGCCAGGGACTCAAGATAGACACCTCGAAGATCCTCACGCCGGAAGTCCGTGAGGAGTACCGCAAGGAAGCGGAGAAAAATATCCGTTGGCGCCTGATCCTTGACGAAATCGCCAGATTGGAGGATATCGCGATTACGGACGAGGAGTTGGAGGAAATATACGGGGAAGTGGCTCGGCTGCTTCGAAAGGACATCGACACAATAAAGAGCCTGTACGCCGACAACTCCATCGTGGAGCAACTGAAGAGCAACAAGCTCCAGGAAAAGGTGCTGAAGCTTCTCGAGGACGAAGCATCCTCCACGGAGACGGAAGGCGTCGCCGAATAGGCGAATTACGGGCGATATTAGGAGAATACACGCTATGTCACTCATTCCCATAGTCATAGAGCAAAGCAGCAGGGGCGAGCGCGCGTTCGACATCTATTCCCGGTTGCTGCGGGACCGGATCATTTTCCTCGGCACCCCGGTGACCGACGACGTCGCCAACGTGATAATCGCGCAGATGCTTTTTCTTGAATCGGAAGATCCTGACAAGGACATTCATTTCTATATCAACTCCCCTGGCGGCTTGGTGACGGCTGGGCTTGCGATCTACGACACCATGCAATACATCAAGCCGAGCGTCTCCACGCTCTGCATGGGGCAGGCTGCGAGCATGGCTGCGGTCCTGCTGGCGGCGGGCGTGGAGGGCAAGCGTTACGCCCTGCCCCACTCGCGGATCATGCTGCACCAGCCAATGGGAGGATTCCAGGGACAGGCGACCGACGTCGAGATCCAGGCCCGGGAAATACTGAAACTCCGCGAAGAGTTGAACAGCATCATACACAAGCACACCGGCAGACCCATGGAGCAGATTGAACGCGACACGGACCGGGATTTTTATATGTCGGGCGTCGAAGCCAAGGACTACCATCTGGTGGATGAAGTCATCGACAGGCGGGCGCTCCCCGTGTAGGGGCCCCGCGAGTGTGAAGCTGAGGCGTTCTCTAGCCCGCGCCGCGCTCCCTTGGGGAAGCGGCGCGGGCTAAGCGATGAAACGGGGGCTAGTGCGCTCCCCTGCCCAGCCGCCCCCCAAGCATGCTCCTTCCGCTCATGTTTTCTTGAATCCGACGTCGTCCCCCCGACGCCATCCAACGCACAAAGCTATTGACCTTTTTCCATTATGAGGTTAGCTCTTCCAGAAGGGGGGAGCAAAATCGAGGGCGCGCGAAAACGGTGAGCACGTCGTATTTTATTTACCTTATTCTCGTTTTCTTCCGAATTATTTTATGAAATAATGATTTACATATGATATGCGTCGAAGTGGATTTTGAAATCCCGCGGGAAGTAGCGAAAAGTGGCCATTGTGATTATAGTGGAATCAGGCCCACTGAAAACCGGCCGCAACGGCGGGAAGGGATTAAGCCATGAAATCCCTGAAAAAGACCCATGCAACAAAACCGGAGGCGGAGCCTCCGGGGGTTTTGCAGAATATAGCCAAGGAGGATTTGTATGGCTAGGAAGCGTGATGATCGTGGTGGAGAGCTTAGATGTTCATTTTGCGGCAAGGGCCAGGACGAGGTCAAGAAGCTGATCGCGGGCCCGACGGTGTACATCTGCGATGAATGCGTGGAACTTTGCAATGACATTATTGCGGAGGAATACGAGAGAGAGGAGGCCGCACGCGCCACACAGATCCCTAAACCGGCTGAGATTAAAACGATTCTTGACCAGTACGTCATTGGCCAGGAGCGGGCCAAGAAGGTGCTCGCCGTGGCCGTGCACAACCATTACAAACGCATCGAATTGAAGGCCGACAAAGACGACGTCGAGTTGCAGAAGAGCAACATTCTGATGATCGGCCCGACAGGATCGGGAAAAACGTTGCTTGCGCAGACGCTCGCCCGAATCCTCAACGTGCCCTTCACCATCGCGGATGCCACGACCCTGACCGAAGCGGGTTACGTCGGCGAGGACGTGGAGAATATCCTCGTCAGCCTGATCCAGGCGGCGGACTACGACATCGAGAAGGCTTCGCGCGGGATCGTCTACATTGACGAAATCGACAAGATCGCCAAGAAGTCCGACAGCCCGTCCATCACCCGCGACGTATCGGGAGAGGGCGTGCAGCAGGCCCTCCTCAAAATTCTGGAAGGGACCGTCGCGAATGTCCCGCCCAAGGGGGGAAGAAAGCACCCGCAGCAGGAGTTCATCAAGATCGACACGACGAACATCCTCTTCATATGTGGAGGAGCGTTCAACTTCCTCGACAACATCATTCAGTCGCGCACGGGCGTGAAGGGAATGGGTTTCGGCGCGGAAATCAGGAGCAAGGAGGAAAAGCGGATCGGTGAGGTCCTGAGCCTCATCCAGCCCGAAGACCTCATCAAGTTCGGCATGATCCCGGAATTTGTCGGCCGTTTGCCGGTCATCGCAACGCTCAACGAACTTACCGAAGACGAACTGGTGAGCATCCTCACGGAGCCGAAGAACGCCCTTGTGAAGCAGTACAAAAAGCTCTTCGACCTCGAGGACGTACGGCTGCGCTTTACGGACGGGGCGCTTCGCGCCATCTCTCGGGAAGCGCTTAGCCGAAAGTCGGGAGCGCGCGGGCTTCGTTCCATCATGGAGCACATTATGCTCGACATCATGTACGAACTGCCGTCGCAGCCCGAAATCGAGGAGTGCATCGTCAACGAGGAAGTCATCCTCAAGCGCGAGTCGCCGCTTCTTATGTACAGAGGGCAGACGCGGGAATCGGCGTAAGCGGAGCATTCCGCCGACGGCGGCGCAAGAGCGGAGGAAATCGCCGGGGCCTGCGGAAGCGGCCCCAGCCTTAATGATGCACGGGTAATGAACTGGTGATGCACGATACGAAGAGGCGTAAAGCGGACGATGTAATAGATGGAAACGCAATGACTTGCATAAAGACGGTTGCATAAAGACGGCTGCCAAAGATGAAAGATGAGCATCCTGGATATGTTTAAATTGATAAGAAACAAGGACGATCAGCAAAATAACGCGACGCCCGTGACCCTGCCCCTTCTTCCTCTGCGGGACATAGTCGTTTTTCCGGCTATGGTGGTCCCGCTTTTCGTCGGGCGGGACAAGTCCGTGAACGCCCTTGAAAAGGCGATGGGCGTCGACAAGAAAATCCTGCTGGCTGCTCAGAAGAAAGCCAAGACGGACAGTCCGAGCGAGGCCGACATCCACCGCATGGCCACCATCGCGAATATTCTCCAGATTCTGCGTCTCCCCGACGGCACGGTGAAAGTCCTCGTCGAGGGTGAGCAGAGATCCAGGATAGTGGGGTTCGTCGAGAACCCCGACCATCTCTGCGCCCAGGCCATTCCGCTTGTCGAGCGGGTCGAGGAGGGCGTCGCCATCGAGGCGTTGCGCCGCAACATTCAGTCCGTCTTCGAGGCGTATTCCAAGCAAAACAAGAAGATAACCCCGGAAATACTGGAAGCCGTCTCCGTCATCGACCACCCTTCGAGACTCGCCGACACTGTTGCGGCTTACATGCCGTTCAAGCTTGAAATCAAGCAGGAACTCCTCGAAACGGTGGAGGTGGTGCAGCGGCTGGAGAGGCTCTACGGCTATATCAAGTCCGAGATCGAAGTTCTCCAGATGGAGGAGCGCATCAAGGGCCGGGTCAAGAAACAGATGGAAAAGACCCAGAAAGAATACTACCTTACCGAGCAGATGCGGGCCATCCAGAAGGAGATGGGCGAGAAGGACGATTTCAAGTCCGAGGTCGAGGACTTGGAAAAACGCCTCAAGCGTAAAAAACTCAGCCAGGAGGCCTCGGCCAAGGTCAGGAGCGAAATCAAGAAACTCAAACTGATGTCGCCCATGAGCGCCGAGGCGACGGTGGTGCGCAACTATATCGACTGGATTTTGTCCCTGCCGTGGAACGAAAAAACCAAGGACAAGATCGACGTCGACGATGCCGCCCGAATCCTTGACGAAGACCACTACGGACTGGAGAAGCCCAAGCAGCGCATCCTCGAGTATCTCGCGGTCCAGGCGTTGGTCAAGAAGATCAAGGGCCCGATCCTCTGCTTCGTAGGCCCTCCTGGAGTGGGGAAAACTTCGCTCGCGAAATCCGTGGCGCGCGCAATGAATCGCAACTTCATCCGGCTGTCGCTTGGCGGCGTCCGCGACGAGGCTGAAATACGCGGGCACAGGCGCACGTACATTGGCGCCATGCCGGGCAAGATCATCCAGAGCCTCAAGAAGGCGAAGAGCAACAACCCCGTCTTTTGTCTCGACGAAGTGGACAAGCTGAGTTCCGACTTCCGGGGCGACCCATCCTCGGCCCTTCTCGAAGTGCTGGACCCGGAGCAGAACTACGCTTTCAACGACCACTATCTTGACCTGGACTACGATCTTTCGGAGATTTTCTTCATTACGACGGCCAACAACCTGGCCGGAATTCCGGCTCCTCTCCAGGATCGGATGGAAGTCATCCGCATCTCGGGTTATACGGAGCTTGAAAAACTCAGTATCGCGCAAGGATTTCTGGTCTCGAAGCAGTGCAGGGCCAACGGGATCAGACCGGAGAACGTCTGCTTCACCGACGAAATCCTCTTGTACGTCATCCGTCACTACACCAAGGAGGCGGGCGTTCGCAACCTGGAGCGTGAGATAGCCTCGGTGTGCCGCAAGGTCGCCAAGGAAGTGGTCCGCAAGGGGGCCGAGACGAATGTAGCGCTCTCAGAGGAGCTTATCCAGGAATACCTGGGAATTCCCAAGTTTCGCTACGGGAGGGCCGAGGAGCACGACGAGATCGGCCTCGCCACGGGGCTCGCCTGGACGGAATTCGGTGGAGACACCCTGGGTATCGAGACAGTCATCATGCCCGGCAAGGGAAAAGTCACCATCACCGGAAAGCTCGGCGAAGTGATGCAGGAATCCGCGCGGGCCGCGCTCAGCTACGTGCGCTCCCGGGCGAATCGCCTCGGCATCGACCCCGATTTCCACCAGAACCTGGACATCCACGTCCACGTTCCCGAAGGGGCCATCCCAAAGGACGGGCCTTCCGCGGGCATCACCATGGCAACGTCCATAGTGTCGGCCCTTACCCGCATTCCGGTTAGGAGCGATGTCTGCATGACGGGTGAAATAACCCTCCGAGGACGGGTGCTCCCGATCGGCGGACTGAAGGAAAAGATCCTCGCCGCCCACCGCGCGATGCTCAAGCTGGTCATCATTCCGGAGGATAACGCCAAGGATATTAAGGAAATACCAGCCAAAATCCTTGAAGAAATCCAGGTGGAGCCGGTGCGCCACATGGACGATGTCCTTCTGAAAGCGCTGGCCGATCCACCCGCTGTCTTCAAGGAGCAGCCGGAAGGCGCCCCCGATCCGGTGATATTCGATCCGAACAAGCGTCCAATCGAGGAAATCCGGACGCCGCACTGAATGTTGGGACATCCTTTCATGCTCCCAACAAAAGCGCTTGACAACGAACGCCTCTTAAGGTAAAAGATAAAACACTTAAGCGTTGCGAGCGATGCAAGCAGCGAAGTGGGAGCTTGAAGGGCGGGTAGCTCAGCTGGGAGAGCATCGGCCTTACAAGCCGAGGGTCACAGGTTCGAGCCCTGTTCCGCCCACCAGCAACACCATACGGGGTCGTAGTTAAGATGGTTATAACGCCGGCCTGTCACGCCGGAGGCCGAGGGTTCAAGTCCCTTCGACCCCGCCAGTAAAATCAAGGGGTTATCGAGATTGCTCGGTAACCCCTTTTGACTTTTGTAATGGCTCGCGAAGTGCTTTTTGATAGAGTGGCGTTTTTTGATAGAGTGACGCGCTTGCCGCATCTACCCTGCAACTCGCTTTCCCCATCCCCCTCTGCAAGACTCGGCAAAATCAAAGTCTAGCCAATTTCAAACTCCCGCAACTTCCGGTAGAGCGTCTTTCGGCTTATCCCGAGAAGCTCGGCGGCCTGCGACCTATTCCCGCTCGTCCGCCGCATCATGGACTGAATATGCCGTTTCTCGACGTCCTCGAGCGATAGCGGCGCGGCGGCATCCTGCGCCCCATCCCACTGCTCGCCCAGCTCCCTCGGCAGAGCGGCGATGGTGATCATTTCGTTTTCGGCGAGGATGATCCCCCGTTCGATGACATTCCGAAGCTCACGGATGTTCCCCGGCCATGCGTAGTTTATGAGGCGCTGCATGACCTCTTTCGATATGCGGCAGCTGCACTTCCCCGAGCAAAGGCGCGCGAGGAAATAATCGGCGAGAAGCGGTATGTCTTCCTTCCGCTCTCGAAGCGGCGGCAAATCGATCCGGAACACGTTCAGACGGTGATACAACGCTTCGTGGAAGCGCCCCGCCTTCACTTCTTCCGAGAGGTTCCGATTCGTTGCAAAGAGGAACCGTATATCCACGCGCCGCTCCTGATTGTCCCCCACCCGCCTGTAGGTCTGATTTTCGAGGACCCGCAGCAGCGACGCCTGTACTTCCATGGGTAGCTCCCCGATTTCATCGAAAAAGAGCGTCCCTTGGTGCGCGAGCGCGAGCAGCCCTTCCCGCGATTCGTTGGCGCCCGTGAACGCCCCCTTGCAGTAGCCGAACAACTCGCTTCGCATCAGCTCCATTTGCAGGGCGCCGCAGTTCTTGATGATGAGCGGCCGAGACGAGCGTTCGCTGCGCCCGTGGATCGTCCGGGCCACCACGTCCTTCCCGCACCCGCTCTCGCCCGTTATCAGGACGGGCGTATCGTTAGGGGCCACCTTTTCCATGAGGTGCTGGATGTCCTGGACAACCTTTGAATGCCCCACGAACCTCGGAACGGCCATGTTGTAGCTTTGCGCCGTGTGGCGGAGCAGACGGTTTTCCCGCTGAAGGCGCACCCGCTGATATGCCTTTTCTATGACGAGTTCCAGCCGGTCGAGGGTGAAGGGCTTCGTTATGTAGTCGTAGGCGCCCATCTTCATCGCTTCCACCGCGCTGTCGATGTTCCCATGACCCGTGATGAGAATCACCTCTACGTCCGGGACCGATTCACGGAACTTTTCGAGCAGATCCAGTCCGTCGCCGTCCGGCAGACGAATGTCCAGCACGATGACGTCCACCTGCTTCCGCCGGATAGCCTCGAACGCTTCGCGGGCGGTTCCCGCCGTGTACACGTGCCGGAGCGTCCCGGAAAGCTCCTTCTCGAGCAGTCTCCTGATGGACTCCTCATCGTCCACGACCAATATTCTTACAGGTTCAAACATCTCCAATCCCTTGCCGCCTCACGGGAAGCCTCACATGAAAAACCGAACCCTCCCCGTCCCTGCTCGTAACGACGATCTCCCCCCCGTGTTTCTGAACTATGTTGTAGCACGTGGACAACCCGATGCCGACGCCCTTTCCGACGGGCTTCGTGGTGAAAAACGGCTCGAAGAGCTTGTCCATGTTCTCCGTCGGAATGCCGCACCCGCTGTCCTCCACCTTAAGCCCGATGAACCCGTCCGGCTCCTTGAGCGTGCGTATGACGACCCTCCCCTTCTCCCCCGTCGCGTCGAGTGCATTGGTAAGCAGGTTCAGGATGACCTGCTTGAGGTGCGACGCATCTCCTTCGACCTCCGGAAGGCTGGCGTCGAGGTCGAGAGCTATGAGGTCGGCGGGCCGCTGCTTCAGATGGCTCCGGAGCAGCCTCAGGGTGTCGAGCGCCAAGGCGTTCAGATCGAGCGGCGTGAAGGCGCTGAGCGACTGTCTGCCAAAGGTGAGCAGGTTCTGCACTATATCCTGGCAGCGCTTGCACTCCTTCATGATGACGCCGATGTATTCTTCGAAGTCATCCACAAGGTCCTTGTCCGCCTGGAGCCTGAGGCGCGGCAGCCTCCTGCGCAGCCCTTCGGCGAATCCGGAAATGCCCGTCAACGGATTGTTGATCTCGTGCGCCACCCCCGCCGCCAGCACGCCTACGGTCGCCATTTTCTCTGCTTGGTAGAATTTGGCGCGGTATTCCATCTCGAGGGTCACGTCCCTTCGCAGGACCAGCATATGGCACGGCGCGCCCTGTGGGTTCCTTAACGGCGACGCGGTAACCTCGAAATGCCGGTTCTTCCCGCCGACGGGGTAGATCAGCAGGCGGCGGCGCACCTCGTTCGCGTCCCGCGCCTCCGCCACGGGGCAGGCCGAGCACACATGCTCCGAACCCCGAAAAATCTCATGGCAAAATTTTCCGCGAGGATCGATCTCCCGGTGCACCGTATGGAAAACCTTATTCACGGACGATATGCGCAACTCGGGCGTCAGCACCACCATAATGTCCGTAATGCCGTTCAGAATCGCCTCGATGTGCCGCTGTTTGCGCGTGAGTTCGAGGTTCGACGCCTGCAATTCGGCGATCTTCTCCTGCACTTCCTTGAAAAACCCGAGCTTCGCGTATTCAATCCCGATAAGATCATCGAGAGTGGTCGCGTCCTTTTCCGTCACCGCGCATCCTCCGTCGCCACGCATTTCCAGCCTCCGCGGCTACCACGCATCCTCGCAAATTGCAAGCAACTCCTCCCACGTCGCGGTCCTCGGATTTGTCAGGAGGCACACGTCGTGGACCGCCATCTGGCAGAGGTCCGGCAGCTTCGCGTGGTCCGGAAAAATCTCGCGAAGCTTTGTCGGGACTCCAAAGGAGCCGCAATACTCCTCCAGTTTTTCCACTCCCGCGACAGCCGTCGCCCGCATCGACCGGCGGCGCTTGCCGAGGAGGATTTCTCCTATCGTCGCCATTTTTTCAGTGCATTCCGATAGGTTGAAACGCATGACCGGCGGAAGCAGCACCGGGTGCACCAAGCCGTGGAGAATGTCGAACATTCCTCCCAGCGAATGGGCCAGGGCGTGTTCCGCTCCCAATCCGGCGTTGCTGAAGGCCATGCCGGCGGCGGCCCCGGCGATGCTCAATTGCTCCAGGCTCTCCAGGTCGCGCGATTCCAGCGCCTTCTGCAAGTGCCCGACAATCAGCTGAATCGCCTTCAGAGATTGGATTTCCGTAAACGGAGAAGCTATCTTTGAAACGTACGATTCGACCGCATGGCACAACGCGTCGATGGCCGAAGCGATAATCAACTCCTCCCCCTTCGTTTCCAGGATAAGGGGATCGATGATCGAAATATTCGGTACGAGCGTGCGGCTGATGATCGACATCTTCACCTTGCGCTTCGCGTCGGTGATGATGGCGAACTGAGACAAGTCCGAACCGCTTCCCGCCGTCGACGGGACGAACACCATGGGAGGAAGCGCGCGGTGTATGCGGTTGGCGCCCTCGTAATCGTTGATGCGCCCCTCGTTGGTCGAAACGAGCGCAATGCCCTTGGCGGCGTCCATGGGACTTCCGCCCCCCAACGCGACAACGACGTCCGCGCCCTGCTCCCGGTAAAAGGCGACGCCTTCTTCTATCTGATAATCCCTTGGGTTGGAGGCAACATTGTTATAGTACGCCCAACTCAGATCTTCTTTCTTGAATATATCGAGGACCCGCTCCACCCAGCCTGCCGCTTCCAGACCCGCATCGCTTACGAGAAGGACCTTCTCTCCTCCCAGCCGACGCGCGCAAAGCCCCACGTATTGCAGAGCGCCCCGTCCAAATATAATTTCAGGAATCGAAAACTTGACAATATTCATCGGACTCCCGCTCCTTTTCCCCCGCCTCCCGGCGCCGTCAACACGATCCACCGGGGACGGCCGCCATCCGGCGCCTCCGCCGCTCCGCGACGAATCCTTATTGTTCATTTCCTGGAATCATAGCAGGCAGGGAGATGAATTTCCACCACGCCAACCGCGTTGAAAGCCTGTCAGGGCGGAATGGGCGGCAGCGGCGCTATTCGTCATCAAAAAGCGGAACTCATTTTCGATTCCTCCGAAAGATCTATGGAATCGCCCGTCGGCAATTGGAAGCTGAAATCCTTATATTCGAGAACGTTGAAGCGGCAGTAATCCTGCGGTATTTCAAACATCTTCTCTATGTCCCTGTTCAGGACGCGGCAGAGGATCATGCGGTTAACGCCCGCGTGCGCTACCACGAGGAGCTTCGCGCCATTCGTCGCGTAAATCATCTCGAACAATGCGGGGATGACCCTCCGCATGCAGTCGAGAAAGCTTTCTCCGCCGGGGGGGCGAAAATGGGCGAAGTCCCGTCCCCGCGCTTTGAAGTCTTCCGGATGCAGGCTCCGCACCTCCTCGAATGTCCGTCCCTCCCATTCGCCAAGAGCGATTTCGCGAAGGTCGATGCGAACGGAAACGGCTATGCCGTGCGGTTCCGCGACAATCTTCGCGGTTGCGGCGGACCGTTCGAGGTCGCTGCAAAATATGCCGCCGGCAAAGGAAACGCCCCGCATCTCCTCCCGTAGCGCCTCTGCCTGCCGCACCCCTTCCGGGCAGAGCGGGACGTCCAGCTGCCCTATGTAGCGCCGCTTGTCTCCAGTCTCTGCCGCGCCATGTCGCGCAAGGAAGATCAGGCGCCTACCATCCACCGGGGCGCCCGCTCGCAGCCCTCCGGAATGCCGCTCTACAAATCGTTCCAGCGACATGCCGAGGCGCTCCTCCACGCGCTTTCCAACGGCCCGTGCGTGACCGAACCTCCGGGTCACGGCGGCCAGCGCCTCCGGCTCGTCCGCGAACCGCTTCATGGCGCGCTCGAAGCGCTCCTCGATCCGGACGACCCGAACCCCGTCCACCATCTTGTCAACGAGAAAAACGAGGTCAACTTCCGTAATTTCGTCGCCGGGCGCGGCCCCCTCCATGTGCGGCCGGACGATGCGGGCGACCTCCGGGAATTCCATCGCACGCAGCGCCTCCGCCCCGGCCCGCGCGTGGTCGGGCCGTCCCTTCATGACGTCGTGCAGGAGTCCCCCCGCGACAATGAGCGGTTCATTGAGGACGCCCCCCTCCGGGTGCAGCCGGACCGCAAGCAGAAAAGCAAGCTCCGCGACGCGACGCGAATGCGCCCTTACGCCGTCCGGGACGCGCAGCATTTCCCATATCGCCTCGCATTCCCGGACGGTCGGCGCGTCCCTCCGGGCCAGGTAAGCACGCAGCATTTCATACTCGTGCGGCGCATCGCAGTCCATCACGACGGCTTGATCGATGACGTCGCAATCCAGGGCCGACGCCTCGTAGCGGCCGAGATGCGCCCGAAGCCCTCCTTCGCGGCAATCGTCGACGTCTTTCACTATGGCGGTGGAAATCAAGGGAGGATGTCCCCGCTCGCCCAAAAAGCATGGATAGACGACCGACGCCCCCGTTGCCCGACGCCGCTCCGCGAGCGCCCTGACCGTCGAAGGCTTTATAAGAGGAATATCCACCGGAAGCAGAAAGAAGGCTTCCACCTCCGGACCGAAGCTACGGATACCGGCAAGCGCCGAAGAGAGCATGCCCGCGTCGTAATCGGGGTTGACGATCCACGGCGCCCCGAGCGCATCGAGCACTGGGGAGATCTTCTCCGCCCCGAAGCCGAGCACCACCCGCACATCCTCCACTCCTCCCCGGCGCAGCCGCAGGACGGCCTGCTCGACCACCGTGGACTCCCCTAGGGGCAGGAGGGGCTTCAGCCGCCCCATCCGGGAAGAGCGCCCAGCGGCAAGGACAAGCGCGGCAATCTTCCCCGCTCCATTCACCGGCGGGGCCCCCCTGCCCTCGCCCGCACCAGCTCGGCTGCGATGCTGACGGCTATCTCCTCCGGCGTTTCGGCCCCGATGTCCAGTCCGATGGGAGAATACACCCGCTCAAAGGCCTCCGCGGCAAACCCCATCCCGCGCAGCTCCTCATAGATGGCGTCCCGCTTCCGTCGGCTGCCAATCATTCCGATATAACCGGCGTTCGTCCGGAGCGCTTGGGCGAGAAGCGTCTTGTCGTAAGCATGCCCCCGCGTCACAAGCACAATATAGCCATTATGGTCGAGGTGAAGCCCCTGCATGGCGTCTTCGAACGAATCGAGCACAAGCACCTCGTCAGCCGTCTCGAAGCGGATGCGGTTCGCGAATTCCTCCCGGTCGTCCAGAACCACCGTCCGGAACCCCACCATCTTCGTCAGCAGCGCAAGCTGCCGGGAGATGTGCCCGGCGCCGAAAATATAAACCTCGCCCTCGCTGCAAAGGGGCTCTATCAGGAACCGGGAGCCCTCGCAGGCGACGAGTTCCGGCGTCCTCACTCCCGAGATGTCGAGGATTTGCTGCCCCATCACCGCATCCAGGTCGCCCACGTGCCCCCCGGTCCCAAAAGCCAGCTGCTGCCGGATGCGCCCGTTCTCCATGCCCTCGGAAGGCGCCTCCGTAATCAGCCACGCGGACTTTCGAGACGTCAGCACATCCACCAGCGCCCGGTGCAACTCCACGTTCATCGGGTCGGAGGCGTTCAGAAACTGGATGAGCACCTCCAGCTCCCCGCCACAAATCATCCCCATCCGGGTCGCATCGTCCTCGGTCAGCATGAACCGCCGAGCGAAGGAGCGCCGGTTGCCGAAGACGCTCTTCGCCAGGTTCTGCACCTCGGCTTCCAATGCGCCTCCGCCTATTGTCCCGACGATGGACGCGTCGGAGCGCACCGCCATGCGCGTTCCCACCGCGCGGGGAGCGGAGCCCGACCGGCTCAGAATGGTCGTCAGCACGAGGTCCTCGCCTGCGGACAGCAGCTTCAGCACTTCCTGAAAGAGACGCATTTTTCTCCCCTAAGGCTTTAAATCTATGGTGAAATCTATGGTGACGTTTATAATGCGCGACATCATGAGGGTCCGCCCATAGAGCGCCTCCGGTCGACGATCACCCTTTTCGCGGCCCCGCCGAGGTGGGGGCCGTCATCTCTCCGGGCGCTCACCAGAAGCGCCTCGAGCGCCCCCGACGCCCGCGCGGCGCCGATGGCGGGGAGCCCCTCCAACATGTCCCGAACCTCTCGAAGCGCATCGTCCCCACCGGCATCCATCATCCGGACTTCGATGCGGAGCAGCGCGCCCCGACGCCCATCCTCCACGGCCACATTGAAATCGATAAGCCCGGCGACGGGGAAAAGCGCCTCGTCGAGGTCCGCCATGGCAAGGACCGCTCCAGCCCCTAGCGTCGCACGGTTCCCGATGCGCCCCCGGACGCGCTCCATGGAGCGGAGCACGGTCCCGCACGGGCAGGGGGCGTCGAGGAACCGGCTCAGGTCCCCCGTCCGGTAGCGTATGAGCGGCATGCCACGCCGGTTTAGCGTCGTGAAGACGATTTCACCCGCCTCCCCGTCCCGCACCGGCTCACCCGTCCAGGGATCGACGATCTCGAAATAAAGGTCCAGTTCCCGCATGTGGCATCCGAAATGCGCCGCGCACTCCACGCCGCCCCCGAACCCCGTCTCGGTCATGCCATAGTGGTTGTAGACGTCCGCCCCCCAGATGCGCCGCAGCTCCCGCACGATAGCATCCGGGACATAGTCGGCGCTAAGCAGGATAGCTCGCGGCGCTGCTCGCCCCCCGCCATGCCTTGCAAGCGAAAGGACCTGGACCGGCGCCCCGACGATGACGCTCACCCGTTCGAGCCCCATGATTTGGAGCGTCTCTTCCGGGTCGTTCACGAGCCCATGAGGAATCCCGACGGCGCCCAGTCGCTCCAGCCCGGCGACCAGCAAATCGCTCACCCCGCCTGACCGCCCGGTCGGCAGAAGGATCAACGCCCTGTCCCCGGCGCCCGCCAGCGTGGACATTCCGTGGTGGAAGAAATCCACCGTCAGCTCCTGGTCCTCCCGCGTGAAGCAGATGCGCTTCGGCCGTCCGGTCGTTGCGGATGTTTGCAGGGTGACTATGCGCTCCACTTCGCTTTGCGAGACGCACGGAAAATCCAGGTAATTCCGCTCGATGTCCGCCGCCGTCGTGAAGGGGAGCTTCCGGATATCCTCGAGCGTCTCGAACCCTTCTTCCATCTCCTCCGTCAGGCGCGACCTGTAAAACGCGCTCCGCGACTTCGCCCATCTGACGGTTTCCCGCAGCATCCGGAGTTGATGCGCCGCGATGCGCTTCCGGAGCGAGGAGTCCCCCTTCCCTTCCGATGTCCCCTCGGAGCCCAGCCTTCCCCGAATCCAGGCGTCGAGAGGCGTGATCGGCGTTTTTCCACCACCGCCCGGCATGCGCCTCACCTTTTCCCGGGCCGGTAGACGGAGCGCCCACGGGCGTCGGTCAGATTGTAGGCGCAAAACGGGATAATGCGCCCATCCGGGTGCACCACGTGGATGCAGCAGTCCTTGAGCCGCTCGAGGTCGAGGCTCCACGCATCCTGGAACGCCATTCCCGAAACGCAGAAGGAATGCGTGCGCGCCCGATCGAGGAGCGCATCCCACCCGCCGAGCGAGGGACCGGCGGAAGCGACCCGAACGCCTTCCAAGTCCTCCTTCTTCCAGGCCGCTGACAGCTTCGCGGGCGACGCCCACGACCGGCTGACGAACCGGCGAGACGCGGCGGCCCCCGCCTCGGCTGGCTCCGGTTTGCAGCGGCACGGCGCAGCTCCGGCCCCCGTCGCATCGTGCCGCGTCAGTGCGTGCAACTCGCCGCCTTCCATCAACACAAAATTCCCATGGAAGGAGCACCATGCGTTCTCGCATCCCGGCGGCTTGAAATGCGACGCTTGTATCGCCCCGTCCGTTTGCGTTTCGATGGCCCGCAGGATCTCAGGGATCGTGATCCGCTCCGCGTCTCCCGGAACTCCCGGATGCCGTCCGAAATAGCTCACGGGCTGAAAATGCACCCCCCGCACCGTGGGCGCCCAACGCAGCCCGTAGCGCAGAACCTCCCCCATGCAATCGGCGTTCACCCCCGGAACGACCGTCGGGACGAGCACGACGGCCAGGTCGCACTCCGCGCACCGCTCGACCGCTGTCATTTTTTCCTTCAGCAGCGGACGTCCCCGGAGCTTTTCGTACACCGCGTCCTTCATTCCATCGAATTGCAGGAACACGGACGCGACCCCGGCCTCCTTCAAGACCCTCGCATAGCCCGGCTCCCGCGCGAGACGCAGGCCGTTCGTGTTCACCTGGATGAAATCGAAGCCCAGGGAGCGGCCAAGCTCCACGATTTCGGGGAGATCGTCCCTCAGCGTGGGCTCTCCCCCGGACAGCTGGATGTTGTAAGGGCCTCCGGCAACCAGCAGTTTCTCGAATGAACCGCGAATGGCTCTGACCGGAAGATCGTCGGCGGCGCTCTTCTTCCCCCCGTCCGCGAAGCAGAACGCGCACCGCAGATCGCACCGCTCCGTCACCTCAATGAGCGCAGTGCAGGTGTGCTGGCGATGCTCCGGGCAGAGCCCGCAGTCCCACGGGCAGCCGTCCCGGACGGCGGTGAAGGGAACGCGCGGATAGGAAGGCGTCTTAACGTTTTTCCACGACCCGTGCGGAGGCTCCCCCCTCCAGAGCGTCGCCTCGAACCATCCGTGCTCGGGGCACCCCTTGCGAAGCACTACGTCCTCCCCCCGTTGCACGCGGAAGGCGTCCACCACGCGCAGGCATTCCGGGCAGACGCTCCGGGTGGCGGAAAGCAAAACGTCGCCGCTCATTCCCGGCCGCTCGCGAGGTCGAAATCGTTTTCGACCAACAGGGCCTTCACCCTTTCCCACATCCCATGCACCAGGCCGGGACACCTCGTGAGCCGCACCGACGGGTCGTCCCCCGTGATCTGGCTGCACCGCGCGCCGCCGTATATTGCGCACTCGCCCGAAAACCATTCCACCAGCTGCGAAATCATCACGTTGAGGCGCGGGTCGTCCTCTTCCTCCGGCGTCCCCCGCCCCGCGTAGAGTCCCAGTAAACAAGCCCCGCCCGTGAGCGCCCCGCAGACGTCCCCCGTAAAACCTATTCCTCCCGCAAGCGCCGTCATGGAGCGCACCAGATCGGCATTTTCCTTCCCCTGCGCCTCCAGCCCCAGGATAAGAAGCATCTGACTGCAATGGAAGCCTTGTTGCGCAAGCTGCATCATGCGAACCATTTCATCGTTCACGGGACGCTCCTTTGTATTGGATTTGAACAGCTGTAGTGGAGCTTCAAATTTACGGTTTCCTGGCAACCATCAGGAAATAACCGGGTCGGGCCGCCGCAACGGCGCATTGCACTTCCCGGACAATTTCAGGAGACTCCGCCGCCCTTCCAAAACGCGACCAGAACGCCTCGAGCGACCCATATGCAAAAACCAGCCGCGCCGCGAATTCCTTGAGCGCCCGGGAGTGGTCCTCCCAGACCTCCGGCTCGAACCCCGCGCCGCGCACCCGCGCAAGCCACGCCTCCTCCGAAACGGCGCCCGCCAGGCAGCACTCAAACGGCAGGGTCGCCGCCTCCCTCGCTCCATCCGGCTTCCGGGCGTACACGTCGCTCGCGAGGAGCCGCCCGCCCGGCTTCAGGACCCTGAAGCATTCCCGAAGCACCCGCTCCGCATCCTCCGCGACCGACAGGCTGCACTCCGCGATCTCCCCGTCCATGACGCCATCGCCAAACGGCAGGCTTTCGCCCGCCCCCCGCGCCACGGGAAGCCTCCCGAATCTCCCGCGCCCGTCCCGAAGAAGCGCCTCGGAGGGGTCCACGCCGAACGCCCGGAGTCCGCAATGCTCCGTCAGGCGACGCACCGCCGCCCCCATTCCGCAGCCCACGTCGAGCACGCGCGATCCCGGCGGCAGGCCGGAAAGAGCGAGCGCCCTCAGCGTCAGCGCCGCCCCGCCGGGCCGGATCGATCCCTCGTCGATCTCCCGGAGCCCCGCGTCTTCATAAACCGCCGTACGCTCAGCCGCCCCCGCGCTCCACTCCCCCATGGCTACTTGTCCTCCAGGAGTTGCTCCACCTCCGCCATCTTGCCGAGGGCAAGCTCCTCCGACACAAACACCTGCCCGCACTTCGGGCACCTGGGCAAATCCACGGGAAACATGCTCCCGAGGTAAGCTATGTTCACCTTGCCCATCTCGAGGGGAACGCAGCATTTCCCGCACCACATGGGGGATTGCGGCCCGGCGCCTTTCTCTTCCTCTTTCATGACGGCTCCCCCTCGACAATCTCCATCCTGTGGCTGTACGCATTGTGGACGGTGAAGGAGCCGTCCTGCTCCGAAGAGTACTCGACCCAGAAGGTTACGCTGGTGTGCTTGTAATGCGCGAGAAACCGCCCCGAATCCTTCTTGAAGATCTTCGCCCCGGTCCGTTCGGCGTGCTCGACCACCTGCTGCGCGTCTTCGTCGAGCACCCGCCGCTCCTCCAGCACCTTCCGAACGTCATCCGACACATTCAATGCGATGCCTTCGTATGGCTCCTTTTCCCCCACGCTTTCCCCCCAAAGCTCCTTCAATAGGCCCCGTTTGAGCCGCGCGCGATTCTCCCGGCTTTCCGAAAGACCGGGCGCCCGCCGCCCGGCCGCCTCCTCCAGCGTCGCCCCTAGCGCCAGGTCCAGCAGGTGTGGGGTCCTCTTGCCCTTGGTCGACAGATAATCCCGGCAGACCGCGCAGTAGGCCACGTAATCGAGCGGACTTTCCGCGATGCGCCGCCGCGCCACGTTCCCGGCAAGCTCCGCGTTGGCGAAGGACATGAGCCCCCCGTAACCGCAGCACTCCGTCCTGTCGCGGCTGAGTGCAAGCTCCTCGACGCCGATCCCCGCCCGCCGCAGGATGCTCCGAACGCGCTCGTGGATGGCGGCCTCATGGCGCGTGGTGCATGCATCGTGCACCGCGACCACCCGCTGCTCGCCCCCCTCCGCCGCCGCGACCGGCGCCTTAGGGAGTTCCATCTCATCCAGCACCGTCCACAGCGATATTATTTCCGCTTCCGGCAGATGCGTCTTGAACGCTTCGTAGCAGGTCGAACAGGCAAGCACAAGCTTCGGCTTCCCCATATTCCGCCATTCGGCGGCAAACCCCTCGAGCGTCTCGCGAAAAAGCTCCTCCCTCCCCGACCAGTCGGCGGGGGCCCCGCAGCAGCGGAGCATCAGCCCGACGCCGCCTTCCAGTCCCTCCCGCAGCACGGCGTAAACCTCCCGCACCCGCTCCGGCGCCGATCCGCTCAACCGGCATCCCGGATAAAAAAGATAGCGGCTCGCGTCCGTCCCCGGCGCATGCCGCGCCAGAGCGCACTTGTCGCCGTTGCTGAACACCATGTCCCGGATCGGGAAGTGGTGGGCCGAGGGCGGCATTTTCCCCTGCCTCACAAGGACCCTGCGCGCCTCCTTGCAGACGTCCCCCATGTGCAGGTCCTCCGGGCACGCTTCCTTGCAGAGTCCGCAGAGGCTGCACGAATTGATGAGCTTGTTTGCCCGCCGCACTCCCATCACGATGGAGAGGTTGTTGTAGATCTGCCGCACGTACTTCCTCGGGTAGCTCCCGAAATCCTTCAGGTATTCGCACACCTTGACGCATTCGAGGCACTGGCACTGGATGCACCGCTGCGCCTCGCGCACGGCCTCCTCGCGGAAATATCCCTCTTCCGGGCGCTCCATCGGGACCACGGGCGATGGCTCGACGCCCTCGAGGCTCGTGTAAAGGCGCGTTTCCTGCGAACCCTCCCCCGAGCGCGACCCCGTGAGCGACGCCCCCTGCAAATAGCGGTCAATCGACGTCGCGGCCCGCCTCCCATCGGCTATGGACTGAATGGGGGACCGTCCTTCCGCCCCCCGAAGCATGCCGCCTCCCGCGAAAACGCCATCCCTGCCGGATGCGTACGTCAGGGGATCGACGGCGATGCGCCCGCGCCCATCCACCGGAAGTCCAAAAGCAGCTCCTTCTTCCTCCGCCCCTCCCGCCAGAAAGACCGCGTCGAACTCCGCGCGAAGCGCCGAAAGCGCCGCCTCGCTTCCCTCAACCGCCACCCCGGCGCGGATTGCAACCCCAACCGCCTCGAGCGCCTTGAAGTCCGCCGCCATCACCTCGCGCGGCAGCTCCCCTTCCGCAAAATTCCAGAGGCTCCCGCCGATCCGGTCCCGCTTCTCGAAGACCACGACGCTCCACCCCTTTTTCCCCAGGTCGAAGGCTGCTGTCAGGCCGCAAAGCCCTCCCCCCACGACGGCGACCCGCTTGTCTTTCCTCGGCGCGGCCAACACTCCGCCCCGCGCCGGAGCGGCTGCCTCCACGCAGGCCCGCTCGATCGCCCGAATGGATATGGCTCCCCCCGCCTCGCCCCGTCGGCACGCCCCCTGGCAGGGCTGGTCACAGACCCGGCTCACGATCCCAGGAAAGGGAGCGGTCTTCCTGAAAATTTTGGCGGCAGCATCGAAGCTTCCCTTCGCCGCCTCGGCGATCATTCCCCGGGCGTCCACGTGGATCGGGCACGCCGCCGCGCAGGCTGGCGGTTGCTCCTGTATGCATTGCGCTTCCAGTCTGTGGAGTTCGTCTTGGTCCATATCCCTGCTTTCATCCGCCGTGAACGGATGCGGCGGCGCCGCCCGCCAAAATGCGCCTCAACGGGCCGAAAGCCGCATATCAATCTCCGGCCTCCATGCAACGGCGGGGAGCGCCCCCATTCCGGCTGCCCCACGCCATCGCATGCGCCGATATTACCGCGCCGACGCCATCAGGCCCCGGCGGACTGAAGCCCTTTCAACACCTTCTCGGGCAACGCCGGAAGATGCGTTATCCGCACGCCGCACGCATTATAAATGCCATTGATGATCGCCGCGTGCGGCGCGGTCAGGGGCAACTCCCCGCATCCCGCCGCCCCGAAGGGGCCGTGGGGCCGTGGGCTCTGCACGTAGATTATATCCAATTTATCGGGAACGTCATTCGCATAGGGGACGCCGCACGCGGCAATCGTCGTATGCTTCTTGAGGTCCTCGAAATCCTCCGTGAGCGCCAGTCCGATGCCCTGCGCCAGTCCGCCGTAAATCTGCCCGTCCACGACCAGCTGGTTGCAGATCGTCCCGACGTCGGCGACGCAGGTCATGCCTTCCACCTTCGCTTTGCCGGTCTTCACTTCCACCGCGACCTCGGCCAGGAACACGCCGTACATGTAAGTTGAAAACGGTTTCCCCTGAGCGTTGTCATCGCAGTTGGTGCAGATGGACGCCGTCCACTTCCCGGAATACTTCAACGGGATGTTCTCCGCGACCATTTCATCATAAGTCCGATAGGAGCCGTCGGACTTGCGCATCGCCGCCAACAAGACCTCGCAGCCGCTCTTGATGGCGTTCCCCGTCACCACCTGCTGACGGCTTCCGCCAGAAGGCCCCGAGTTCGGCGTAATGGCGGTGTCGTTCATCACCAGCTTGATCTTTTCCGGAGAGATCCCGAGCGGACGCAGCGCCTCGTGCGCCGTGCCGAGCGTCCCCATGTCGGCGCCCTGCCCGTGGTCCTCCCATGCGTTATAGACCGTCACGCCGTCCTTGGTCAGCTCCACACAGGCCTCCGAGCTGTCCGGCCCGTCGAGGCCGCAACCGTAGCTCCCGATCGACACCCCGACGCCCCGTTTCACCTCGGCGGTCGATTCGCGCTTCGCTTTCTCTTTCGCCGCCTGATAGACGGGCCGCAGCTTTTCGATCATCTCGGGATAGCTGAAAACTTCCGGCTCCTGTCCCGACGGGTTGGTGTCGCCCGGACGGTACACGTTGAGATACCGCAACTCCAGCGGGTCCATCCCCATCTTCTCGGCGAGTTCGTCCATGAGCACTTCGCTCGCGTAGAAGCTCTGCGGCGATCCATACGCCCGGAAAGCCGATCCCCACCCGTGATTGGTGCAAACCGTCCGGCCCGTTCCGCGGATGTTCGCGATCCCGTAGCCCGCGCCGATAAACTGGGCGCCGCGCAGCGTCACCAGGTCGCCGAATTCGGAATAAGGCCCGTGGTCGCAGCTCCAGTCCGACTCCATGGCGACGATCTTGCCGTTTTTGTCCGCGCCGTACTTGAGGTTGATGAAAAACGGCGAGCGCTTCCCCGTATAGGTGATGTGCTGGTAGTAATCATACACCAGGAAGACGGGGCGGTTGGTCGCCATGCACGCGACGCCGACGAGCGCTTCCATCGTGGGGCTGAACTTGTAGCCGAAGGTCCCGCCGCTCGGGTTCTGCACGAGGCGCAGCTTGTCCGGCTCGATTCCAAGCCCCGGCGCGATCATCGCGTGGTGCAGGTGGATTCCGATGCTCTTTGAATGGATCGTGAGCCGCCCTTCCTCGTCGAAGAAGGCGAACCCCACGTCGGGCTCGATGCTGAGGTGCGGCTGCCGCTGAAGGTAAAAGTCGTCCTGAACCGTGTAGGCGGCGGACTCCATGAGCGGCTTCGTGTCCGCGCCCTTGGCGATGTTCACTTCATAATAAACGTTGGGCGTTCCCGGATGGATCTCGATAGCGTCCTCCGCCATCGCCGCCGGCGCGCTCATGTACGCCGGAAGCACTTCCAGCTCCACCTTGACTTTCTCCGCCGCCGCCTCCGCGTGCGCCTTCGTGTCCGCGCAGACGATCGCTATCGCGTCGCCGAACTGAAACACCTTCGTGTCGCACAGGATCGGGCGGTCCCAGCCGTCGCCCTTGTTCGTCGGAAAGGTGATGAGGCCGGTGATGCGATTCTTTCCCTTGACGTCCTTATACGTGACGACCTTGTAAACGCCCGGCATCCTTTCCGCTTCCGTGGCATCGATGGAGAGGATGTTCGCGTGGGAGACTTTCGCCTGCACGAGCGCGAGTTGCAACGTGTCGGCGGGCATCTTGATCCCCAGGTCCGCGCCGTAATCGAGCGTGCCGCAAACCTTCGCGACGGCGCTCGGGCGGGGATAGTTCGTGCCCCAGATCCTCCCGTCCTCCGGCATCTTGAATGCCAGCTCTTCTTTCTTCATCTCGCCGCGCAGCACCTGCGCCGCCATCATGACGGCGTCGACGATGGGCTTGTAGCCCGTGCAACGGCAAACATTGCGGTATTTCTGGAACCAGTCGCGCACGTCCTGCCGGGTGGGCGACGGATTATGTTCGAGCAGCGCCTTGGAAGACACTATAAACGCCGGCATGCAGAAGCCGCACTGAGGCGCCCCGGTTGCGATGAAAGCCAACTGGATCGGATGGAGATTGTCCGGCGTTCCGATGCCCTCGATGGTGGTGATGGACGCCCCGTCCGCGACTTTCTTCATCTTGAGGACGCACGACCGGGTGAGCTTCCCGTCCAGAATGATCGAGCACGCGCCGCACTGCGCTCCTCCGCATCCGATCTTCACGCCGGTCAGCCCCAGTTGCTCCCGCAGGACCTCGGCCAGCGACGCGTCCGGGTCCACGACCAGCATTCTGTGCATCCCGTTTACCATCAG
>CALFXO010000055.1 GCA_937958025.1 uncultured Syntrophobacteraceae bacterium | reverse complement strand
TGCTGCCTCCCTTCGGGGTTGGAGACGCTGACCACAAAATCCGGTAGAACCAGAATCATCTTCCACCACGCGGCGAGATAGCCCTGAAGCCACAGGACGAGCACAATCGCCGCCGACAGGAACAGAACGAGTCACGCCTTCCAGTGACCACCCTTTTCATCGCAGGGGGTCGCCAGCGGGCGCCGCAACCCCTCGGGAAGCCGGGCCGCCTCGTCCTCTGCCGCCGCCCTCGCGCTTCAGCTATGATCGCCCGCATGTTTATCGTAATTACCTATTGGACTCATTGACACAATCTACACTATTTTAATTTCCGATATACATCCAAAAACATATTGACCATTCGGAGCAACCTGCGGCGTCTCACGGTCGTCTAGTAGGCCGGTGAAACATGCCCGGCGGCGCATCCGGGATAGCCCCGCGCTTTCGCGTGCAACGCGTTCAGTGAGCGGAAATCCGCGTCTCGAGACGCCCCGAAACACCCGCCGCACCCGTGGATGCGCTGATCGTGGGGAGGAAAACTGTCGGCAATCCGCCGCCGATCCTAACGAGGGCGTCCGTGGCTCCGGAGCGCTGGCAAGAAGGCTGTGTCTTGATCCGGATCAATCGTCTCACCAAACGCTACTCGCGGCACACCGTGCTGTCGGAGGTCGATCTTTACGCGGAGCGCGGCGGGATTCACGGCCTTATCGGCGTAAGCGGCGCGGGGAAGTCGACGCTCCTGCGCTGCATCAATGGCCTGGAGAGGTACGATTCCGGGAGCCTGCGGGTTGACGGAATCGAGGTCGCTGGACTGCGGCAAGCGGATCTCAGGGCTTTTCGCAAGACTATCGGGATGATATTCCAGGACTTCGCGCTGCTTGAGCGCAAGACGGTGGCTGAAAACGTCGCCTTACCCATGGAATGCTGGGGGGCCTTGAAAAAGGCGAGGCGATTGAAGGCCGAAGAACTCCTCGATCTCGTCGGAATTCTGGACAAGAAAGACGCGTATCCCCGGGAGCTTTCCGGCGGTCAGAAGCAGCGGGTCGCGATCGCCCGCGCGCTCACGCTGGAGCCAAAGGTCCTGCTGTGCGATGAAGCGACCTCCGCCCTCGACCCCAAGACCACGAGGTCGGTCCTCGGATTGCTCGACGACATCAATAAGAAGCTTGGAATCACGATTCTTCTGGTGACCCATGAGATGAACGTGGTGAAGGCCGTCTGCGACCGCATGTCGATCATGCGGGATGGGCGCGTGGTTGCCTCGGATTCCGTTGAAAACATATTTAGCGACGAGCCTGAGGCATTGCGCTCGCTGATCGGCGCCCAAACTGTCGAGGCGCCTGAAAGCCGGAGCGCCGTGGACATCACTCTGCTAAACGGCGACATGGAAAGCCCGGTGCTGTCCGCGTTGGCTCGAGACCTCGGCGTCGACTTTTCCCTTCTGTCGGCGCGCGTGGACGTCTGCCGAGGCAGACGGGTCGCCCACGTCCATATCGCCGTACAAGCAGACCGCCGCGAGCAGGTGATTGCCTATCTCAACGCCAAAGGCGTTCGCGCTAGAGCGCCAGCAGTCATGAATGAAAGAGAAGACCCCGAGTGAGCTTGTTTTCGACCACCAGACTCTTTGAATATATGCCCAGCGTGATCGCGCCGGCGCTTATCGCCACCTTCAGGATGCTGTTCATCTCTTTCGGCTTGGGGCTGGCGCTGGGAACAGCCACCGCCGTGGTTCTTGTCGTGACGGCCCCCGGTGGACTTAGCCCGGTCCGCTCCGTTTACAAAACCCTCAATTTTCTGATCGGCGCGGTGCGCTCGTTCCCGGTCATCATCCTCATCGTCGCCATCACGCCCCTCACGCGCCTGATGGTCGGGACATCCATCGGGGAGAGAGCCGCGGTCGTGCCGCTAACGCTCGCCATCTTCCCGATTATTGCCCGCACGATCGAAGTTGGCCTCAACGACGTCAGTCCGGCGGTCGTGACGGCGGCAAGGTCTTTCGGCGCCACCAACCGCCAGATCGTTTTCAAGGTGATGTTCGTGGAGGCGTTGCCCGGGATCGTCTCCGGCCTGACCTCGACGCTGATCATCCTCTTGGGCTACACGACCGTGGCGGGCTCCGTGGGCGCGGGCGGACTGGGGGCGGTGGCGCTTACCTACGGATACCAACGCTTCGATGAAGCGATTATGTACGCGATCGTCCTGATTCTTTTCATTGTGGTCGTCTCCATTCAGGCAGCCGGAGGCGCTTTGTACAAAAAGACCAAATTGGAGCAGTCATAGAGGAGAAGAAAAAGATGAAAAAGCTCGCAATGTTATCGGCGCTGCTGTTTCTGGTGGCGGGTGGACGCCAGATCGTCTCGGCCCAAAATGAGTCTACGCAGGCCCCGGCGCGGAAGCCTATCAAGGTCGCTTGCGTCGAAACATCGAAGATCCCCTTGGACGTTGCGCAGAAGGAGTTGCAGGGAAAACTGAACATCGAGCTTGTCCTTTTCGACAAGAACGTGGATGCGATCCGCGCGATCCAGGACGGGAGCGCCGACGCGGGCCTCGCCGTGCACAAGAAGTTCATGGAAAAATTCAACGCCGAGAACAAAGGCAAGCTCGTGATGGTCCAGCCATATGCCTACTACACCGGCATAGGACTATATTCCGAAAAGTATAAGAGCGCTTCCGACCTGCCAGATGGCGCCCGGATCGCGATTCCGAATGACGCCATGAATATGGACAAGGGGCTTCGAATGATGCGCGACGCGGGCATTATAGGCCTCAAGGAGGGCGTGGCGGGAGCTTACTCGATCCTTGACATCACGCAAAACCCGAAGAAGCTCGAGTTTATCGATATGGACCAAATCCAGACAGTGCGAGCGCTGCAGGATGTCGACGCCTCGATCATATTTTTCAGTCACATGAAGAACGCCGGCAAAGATTTCAACACATATCTGCTCCGCGACAATGACGCGGAGGACTATCCGATCGCCGTGGTCGTGCGCGAGGAGAACCTGAACCAGGGGTGGGCGAAGACCCTCGCGGAGGCGCTGCGAAGCGACGCGGTGAAGGCGCGCGTCAACGAGCACTTCGGCGGCGTGTACACCTTCTACAAGTAGCGGAAGACTTATATCACATGTTCGTTCCCTGAAACGAAAAGCGTCTCGCCGCATTGCGGAGTCATTCGCAACACCCGCCCAAACACCTGATCGAGGCGTCCCCGCAAGCTCAACGGCAATGCATTGCGCTCCTTCCCCTGGCATAAAACACAAGCGCCGGATCAATCCGATCCGGCGCCCCCGCTTCAAGACTTCCGATCCCCCTTCCTCACCCAATCAGCTTCCACCACGCGGCGAGATAGCCCTGAAGCCATAGAACGAGCACAAGCGCCGCCAGCAGGAACAGAACGAGCCACGCCTTCCAGGGGCCTTCCTTCTCGGCGTAGGGGTCCATCAGCGTGCGCCGCGAGCCGTCGGGGAGTCGCGCAGCCTCGGTCAGCGACGCGCCGAAGGGAATGTTGATGATCGCTCTCGCGTTCACGGCCCATCCGCAGGCGTCTAGTATGGGGGCGAGGTTTCGCTTGCGGAGCTTGAGATACGCAAGCACCATGGACGGCCCGGAGATGACGAGGACAAAGCCCGGAATCACGAGCGGCATCTGCCACCACTGAAGCCCCAGAAACCCTGTCACGAGGGAGGCGATGGCCGTCCCGATCGCCCCTACGGCGAGGCCGATGGCCGCGAAGATTCCTGCGAATTTCCCCACATCGAAGGGCGCCTGCTCGGGCGCGGGCTTCCCGGCCTCCGCTTTCGCGCCGAGACTGGTCGCCCCCGTCGCCGCGGAAGTCTGCACATCCTTGTCGTGCGCCGCCGCCATTTTCTCGATCTGCTCTCCCACCATTCGCCCAAAACGCTTGTAAGGACTCCAGAACGCCTGCCGGATGCTTATGGGATGCTCGACGATCTTCGTTATGACGGCGTCCCAGTCCCTCCCCTTGCGGTCGTAGAAGACGCCGTTTCGCCCCACCAGCAGGTTGTCGGAGTCGCCCTCCGTGAACGCGGCGGCAATGGACGTCTTCTCGCCCTGCCGGGTGCACTCGCAGTAGGCGAGGTAAATGCCCCCGAGCGCCGCGAGGGCGCTGTGCTTGGCGACGTCCTCCACCTTGATGCACAGGCGGCAGCACCTGCCGTCGAGATACAGATCGCCCGCCTGGAAAACAGCATCGCTTCCCGGCCTGTAAAAATCGTGGAAGCAAACGAAATTATTGAGAAGCCGGTGAAGGTCCCGGTAGTAATGCACGAGCCTGTCTACGGAGGCGATGCCCTTCGCTTCGGGCTCCAGCTCCTTGTCTTTCGCGATGAGGGCGGCGATGGCTTCCTCGAAGCCCCCCGACAAAAGCTCCCGCACCCTGGCTGCGCCGAGCTTCTCCACCTCCGCTCCCTGCTTGCGGCCCATCCAGGCTTCGTACGACTTGAAGGCGCCCGTGAGCGCCTCCCATTCCGCCGCCGTCAGAGCGTCCTTCTCACCGAGCACGGGCGCGACCACCTTGGCGCGCAGTCCGGCGACAGCCTCCGCCCATGCGGGATTCACCGAAGCGCTCAGGGGCAGGGACGCCCCCGCTTCGATCCGGGAAATGGGAAATTTCGCTAGGAAATCTCTCGAGTCGCCGGCTCCGTTCGACGCCGCCGTGCGGTACTCTTCGGCGGAGGGATTCAGCGCCTCAACTGCAGAGGCGTCATATTCCGCGAGGCTGCATCGTAGGAAGAAGTCGTCCACCTTCGCCCGAACGGCCAGGAACGCGGCGGCGGGCTCCCCTCCGGAATTCATGAAAACGGAGAGCGCTCTGTCCTGCTCTTTCTCGGCATCGCTCCACCATGTGGTGAAATCTCGGCACGACTTGAAGAAAAGCTCCAGCTTCTCGACGGAGACCCCTGGAGCCCCGCTCCGGTCCGGCTCGGAGCCGATGCAGGCCATTATCTCCTCGACCACGGCCCGCACCGCTTCATCCTCCGCCGCGTAGGCCGGGACGACGCCGTCCCCGTTGAACCGCGTTTCGGCGAATATCTTGACCGTATCCGCGGCGTCCTCGACGGTCACTACGGTGCTCTCGGCCTTCCCGAGGTTGGTCAGCACCCGCTTCGCGGCGGCGAGGATCTCCTGCCCCTCTGGCGTCGCATCGTTGATGACGGCAAGCGGGAGGAAGTTCTCCCCCTTCAACAAGTCGTCCGGATTTTTTAGGGCCGACGCAGCCCATTGCACCGCCGCGATAAGCTCCGGGGCGCGTATGCGCCCGTCGCCGTCGGAGTCGATGAGCCGCAGGGTCTTTTCATCGAATTCCAGCCCGTGCGTCGGGCAGCTCAGCGCGGCCCAAAGCTTTTGATCGAGCCGGTCCAGGTGGAGGACGTCGTTGCCGGAGTCCAGGCAAACCTGGTCGAATCCTCCCACCCGCGAAAACCGCCAGTTGTTCGCGCAGGCTGCATCTGACCTTGATCCTATGGACATGTGAAGCTCCTCGTTACGATTTTATGTGGGGACGCCATATTGATGCTTTCAAGAAGAGCGATTATTATCCCTGCACCGGAGAAAGTCCGCAACCGCAAAATGCATGGGCGCTACCCAAAGCCGCGCCGCCACCGGGTGTTTTTTGTGGAAGGCGGTCGGGAAATTTCACTCAGCGAAGACAAGAGTCAAACAGCATGCAGCGTTTTCTGAACGGAATCCTCAACGAGGCGTGGAAAGGCGTGAAGGTCATCCACAGCGCGGTTCTTCCCGCCCTCGAACCACAATACGGCGAGTTGGACGCCCCCCTGCCCCGCCCCATAGCGGCGGCGCTCCATGGGATGAGCGTCCGCAAGCTCTACCGCCACCAGGCGGTCGCCCTCGAAAAGATCCGGGCGGGCGAAAACATCGTGGCGGCCACCCCGACGGCGAGCGGCAAGTCCCTTATCTATAACCTCGCGGTCGCCGAGGGGCTCCTTGCAGACCCGGAGCAGCGGGCGCTCTACCTCTTCCCGATCAAGGCGCTCAGCCGGGACCAGCTCGAGGCGCTCAACGCCTTCTTCGGCATAGTGGAAAGCGAGGAGCCCTTCACGGCGGCGGTCTATGACGGCGATACGACGCCCCACTTCCGGGCCAAGATCCGGCAGAAGCTCCCCCACGTCCTCCTCAGCAACCCGGACATGCTGCACTACGCCCTGCTCCCCCACCACGGCAAGTGGGAGGAGCTTTGGCGGCGGCTGCGCTACGTGGTGATCGACGAAATGCACACTTACCGGGGAGTGTTCGGGAGCCACGTGGGGCAGGTGTTCCGGCGGCTCCAGAGGATTTGCGCCCACTACGGGAGCGACCCGCAATTCATCTTCCTCTCGGCCACCATAGCGAACCCCGAGAGCCTCGCCCGCCAGCTCATCGACCGCCCCGTCACGGTGGTGGACGAGCACGGCGCGCCCCAGGCAAAGCGGCATCTCATCTTTCTAGAGCCCGACGAGCCCGTCTCGTCGCTCGCGGCCCGGCTGACGACGCGCGCCGCCGCCGAGGGGATCAAGACGATCGTCTTCACCCAGTCGCGGAGGATGACGGAGCTCGTCCACATGAGCGTCGCGCGGATGGCCCCGAAGCTCGCGAAAAAGATCAGCTCCTACCGCGCGGGGTTCCTCGCGAGCGAGCGCCGGGACATCGAGCGCAAGCTCGCGAGCGGCGAGCTTTTCGCCGTCATATCGACGAGCGCGCTCGAGATGGGCGTCGACATCGGCGGCCTCGACCTCTGCATTCTTGCGGGTTACCCCGGCACCGTCATGAACACGTGGCAGCGCGGCGGCCGAGTGGGGCGCGAGGGACGGGAGTCGGCCATTATCCTCCTCCCCCAAGCCGATGCGCTCGACCAGTACATTGTCCACCACCCCAGGGAATTCCTCGATAGCCGCTACGAAACCGCCATCATCGACCCCTACAACTCGGAAATCCTCAAGGCGCACCTTCCCTGCGCCGCATCGGAGCTCCCCATCAAACGGGAGGAGGCAAGCGCGGCGGCCACCCCCGTCCGGACCGCCATTGAAGGGCTAACGGACTCGGGTCAGCTCGTCCAGACCGCCGACGGCGAGGAATGGCTCGCGAGCCGCTTCCACCCCCACCGGCAGGTGGACATCCGGGGGGTGGGCAGCTCCTACACCATACTGGCCCCTGGAGCGGAGGAGGGAAAGTGGGTCCCTCTCGGAAAGAGCGACGGCGTGCGAGCGCTGAAAGAATGCCATCCCGGCGCCATGTACCTCCATCGTGGCGAAACCTACCATGTGGAAGCACTTGATATCATTAAACGCGAAATTCGCGTGCGACGCAGCAACGCGCCATATTTCACCCGTGTGCTGACCGAAAAAGATACGGAAATCCTGGAAATTCTCGCGAGTAAGCCCGCCGGCAACTTCCTGGTGCGCCTCGGCCGCATCCGCGTCACGGAGCGCATCGTCGGCTATGAACAGCGCAAACTCTTCACCATGGAGCTTCTCGCGACCAACCCCCTCGACTCGCTGCCGCCGGGAGTATTTGAAACGGTTGGCCTCTGGATCGAAATAGAGCCCGCAATCGAAAACCGCATTCACGCCGCGGAGTTGCATTTCATGGGAGGCATCCACGCCGTTGAGCATGGAGCCATCGGAATGTTTCCTTTATTCGCGCTTTGCGACCGAAACGACATCGGAGGCATCGCCTACCCGAACCACCCGCAGGTAAAAAAAAGCGCCATATTCATCTACGACGGCCACCCCGGCGGCATCGGGCTCGCAGCGCGCGCCTACGAAGTCATCCTGCCGCTCCTCGAAAAAACCAAGGAACTTATCGCGTCCTGCCCCTGCTCGGAGGGCTGCCCGGCCTGCATCCACTCCCCCAAATGCGGAGCAGGCAACAAGCCACTAGATAAGGCGGCGGCGCTTCTTGTGCTCCGGCGCCTGCTCGGGGAAGTGAGCATGGAAGGCGAAGATGACGGGCAGAAGGGGGAGTCCTCCGCTCCCGCGCCCATCATAGAAGAGCCGGAGCCGCCCGCCCCGCCCTCCTACCGGATCGGCTACTTCGATATCGAAACGCAGCGCCTCGCGAACGAAGTGGGCGGCTGGCAGAACAAGCACCTCATGCGCGTGTCCGTGGCGGTGCTTTACGAAACGCCCGGCGACGTCTTCCACGTCTACCGCGAAGAAGACGTCCCGAAGCTCATACGGCGCTTGCAGGAACTGGATCTGGTGGTTGGCTTCAACGTGCGGAGTTTCGACTATGCGGTGCTGAAAGCCTACACGCCCTTCGATTTCAGCAAACTCCCGACCTTCGACATGCTGGACGAAGTCTATCGCAAGATCGGGTTCCGCCTGAGCCTCGACCATCTCGCCGAAAACACCCTCGGGAAGCGCAAGACCGCCGACGGCCTCCAGGCCGTGAGTTGGTTCCGGGAGGGCAAGTGGGACCCGCTGATCGAATACTGCAAGGCGGACGTCGCCATAACGCGCGACCTCTTCCTGCACGCGCTCGACAAGGGATATTTTCTGTATTCGGACAAACAGGGCAGAAAGCTGCGCCTTCCCACCCCCTGGAGCCTTGAAACCCTGGTGAATGGAGGAGAAACAGAGCACTAGC
>CALFXO010000054.1 GCA_937958025.1 uncultured Syntrophobacteraceae bacterium | reverse complement strand
AATGAAGCGGTCTGGCTTGTAAAGGTAAAAGCGCTTCCCATTCGTTCCCGTAACGCCGATTAGCGTCAACGCCTCCGCCGGGCGTCCGTCAAATTCAGCAGCCAGAAGAGCAAGCGCCTTGCGGCTGTCCGCTACGCGAACAAGCGTCGCATCGCCCGGTCCGACTTCCTCCGGGAACTTCTCCACAACAATCGCGGCGGCGCCCTTCCGCGCCGCCTCTCCCGCATATTTATGCCCATCCTGCAACGCGCCCCGGACAGCCACGAACACGTCGCCGCCCTGAACGCGGCGGCTGTCGTAGACGACGCCGCTCGCATCCCGGTCCAAGTCTCCCCGAACCTCCAGGACATCCAAAGCACTCACCAATTGCGCCAGTTTCATCTGCCTGCCTATTGCCATCGATAACGTTAAACGCCGTGGACCACCACGGCGCTACTCTTTCAGTGCCAGATCAACAACCGAATCCGCTTCCAGAGGGGTTCCCGGCGGCGGATTTTGGACCACCACGCGTCCGCTCCCTTTGCACTTCGTCCTCACCTTGAGATGCGAGAGACGCTGCAAGGCGCTTTTCAAACCGAGTCCCACAAGGTCCGGCATCAGGCCCGCCTCATTCTCGGAAAGCGCCGCCTCCACGCCGGTAGCCCCCTCTGCGGCCTCCACCTTGGCGGGAGCCGAAGAGCGGGGACCCGCCGACGCCTCGCGTTTCTCAATGGTGGCCTTCACCACCCTGAATCCCGGCGCGGGCGGAGCATCCCCCCCGTTTGCCGGAACTTTGAGGTAAGGCAGCGCCTGAGACGCCACCCCCCGAAACACCGGCGCCGCCACCACGCCGCCGTATATCGCTCCCTTGGGCTCGTGGATCACGACAGTGATGACCAGCCGGGGCCTGTCCGCCGGAACGAAACCCGTAAATATCGACGTATACTTGCTCGTGGAATAGCGCCGCGTTTCGGGATCGACCATCTGGGCCGTCCCTGTCTTGCCCGCGACCAGATACCCAGGCGCCGCCGCGCTCACACCCGTTCCACCCTCCTGCGTCACCAGCAGCATCATGTCAGTGACCGTTCTTGCCGTCTTCGCACTGACCACCCGGCGGGGAGGTTCTGCGGGAGGGGGCGTTGCCCGCTCCCCGGTCGAGTCCACCATGTCCTTCACGATCGACGGGTGGTTATAAATCCCGCCATTTGCGATGCACGCCATTCCAGCGCCTAGTTGCAGCGCCGTCACGCCAAGGCTCTGCCCAAACGACGCCGTTACAAGGTCAATCGGCCGCCACTTTTTCCAGGGGCGAACAAGTCCCCTCGACTCCCCCGGCAGGTCCAGGTTCAGAGGGTCCCCAAACCCAAAAGCCCGAATGTATTTGTAATATCGCTCGCTGCCAAGCGGTTGAACAAGCTTAGCCGCTCCGATATTGCTCGAATACTTTATCACTTCCGGCACCGTGAGCCATCCATGAGGATGTGTATCATTTATTACATGTCCAGCAAGCTTACATTTTCCATTTTCGCAAAAAATTCTCTCACGGCCGCTTATCGCTTTCTCTTCTAACCCCGCAGCCACCATGAAAACCTTGAACGTCGAGCCCGGCTCGAACACATCCGCAACAGCGTGATTGCTCCACGAATGGGAGTCCATGTCATCTATGCGGTTGGGGTCGAACAGAGGCCAGTTGGCAATGGCAAGGATCTCCGACGTCTCTGCGTCCAGCACCACCACCTGCCCCGCCTTTGCTTTATATTGAGTGACCGTTTTCTCCAACTCCGATTCGGCCACGTATTGGATGTAGCTATCCACCGTTAACCGCAAAGACGAAAGCTCGGCGGGTTCCGGCAGAGAACAAGGCTCCAGCCAGGCCCGATTCCTTCCACCGTCACGGAACTGCTCAATTGATCTGGGCGTCTCCTTCAGGAATGCATCGTATGACTTTTCGATCCCTTCCAGCCCCAGTCCGTCGAGCCCAACGAAGCCAAGCAGTTGTCCCGCCAGTTGCCGGTGCGGATAGAATCTTTTGTATTCCGTTATGAAATGGAAACCTTTAAGGTTCAACTTTTTTACGGCGCTGGCTTGTTGGTCCGTGAGGCAGCGTTTGACCCATATAAACCGCTTCTCGCGAACTAGCTTCTTCTGCAAGTCGCCTTGGCGCTCATCCAAAATGCCAGCCAGCAGTCCAGGCGCCGTTTTCAGGGTTTCGTCGTCCATCTGGCCGCCGTCTGCATACAGAGATGGCTGCGGAACGGAATAAGCTAGCAGGCGTCCCTGGTCATCGTAGATAGAGCCCCGATAGGTGGGAACATCGAGAGAAATTTCGCTCTGATCCTTCGCCTTTTGCTCCCAGAAGGAGCGCTCCAACACCTGGAGCATGAAAGACTTCACCAACACAAGGATGAACCCCACAGTAAGCCCATACTTAAGAAGAACGCACATAGACCAGTAACGGGTGCTCACAAACATCCTTGTCTGGCGCATTTCCATGTGCACTCCTTTCCTGACGGCTTATATATCAGCAGGCCGAGTCTCAACGCAGCAACAACCGTTGATCCTTGCTCGGCGGATTCAACCCGAAACGCTCTCTGGCTAGCTGCTCCAGAAAATAAGGATCCTGCAACCGGTTCCACTCCAACCGCATCTTGCGCTGCACCGACGTCAGTTGCGCATATTCGTCCTGAAGCTTCGCCAACCTGTAGCCTTCATGGATTTGCTGGATGCGCAACCATACGTAAAAGACCGAGGACAGTGTAAATATAATTCCCAATAAAAGAGTCAGTGCAAGCCAGCCTCTAACCGACCCGGAGCCTGAAGATTTCTTCGGAGCCCGCTCCACGCCGTCGTAGAACCTGGATCTGTGGTTCACAAAACCCCCTCTTCATATTTTTTGCACAGCCCGGAGCTTGGCGCTCCCCGATCTCGGGTTTAGCGCCAATTCCTCCGGGGTTGGCCGGATCGCTTTTTTCGTAAGACTCAAAGCAAAAGGGACTCCCCCACAACTGCAAATCGGCGCATTTTTGGGGCATCGGCACGACCTGGTCCATTCCCTGAACGTTGTCTTCACCATCCTGTCCTCCAGGGAATGGAAGGATACTATGCAAAGCCTGCCTCCCGGCTTCAGGCAACTCAATGCACCATCCAGAAAAGCGCGAAGGGCCTCAAGCTCCCCATTTACAGCCACGCGCAACGCTTGGAACGTCCTTGTGGCAGGATTCAGTCTCCTGGAATCCGGGCTCTTCGGGACAACTGAAGCAATCAACTCAGCCAACTCCCCAGTCGTAGAAAAGAGAGCGCATTTCCGATGATTGACTATCGCCCGCGCAATTCGGCGAGACCATCTTTCCTCGCCGAATTTATATATGAGGTCTGCTAAATCTCTCTCCGGCAATTCGTTCACCAGATCGGCGGCAGTTACGGGCCGTTCCCGGTCCATTCTCATGTCGAGGGGGCCGTCTCGCAAGAAGCTGAATCCCCGCTCCGGGTCATCCAGATGGTAGCTGGAAACGCCAAGATCGAGCGCCACCCCATCCACCTGTCCCCAGCCCAACCGCTCCAGCACCTCCGGCAACTCCGCATACGAAGCGCGCTCGAGCAGGACTCTCTCTCCAAACCGCCCTAACCGTTCAGCACACCGCTTAATAGCCTGCTCATCCCAATCGAGCCCAAGCACTTCACCCTCCGGAGCACTCGCCTCAAGAAAAGCCTCAGCATAGCCTCCCCCTCCTAAGGTGCCATCCACGCATCGCGCTCCGGATTGACAAGCCACCAGCCGCACCACCTCGTCGCACAGGACGGGCAAGTGTTGTCGATCGGCTTCATGCATACGAACCATTTCTGAGACGCCCGCGTCCGGACCTGGGATTTGAATGCAACGATGAAAAACGGCGAAATGACAACGCCTCGCCGGAAGCTTCCGGGAGAGCGCCCCACCCCAGGCCGCACTGCCTGCATAGGAAGGGGTTGGAGGTGATTTTACAGCCCGAGATTCGCCATCTGTTCGGCGGTCTGCTGGTAATTCTCCTCGTCGGCTCTCGACTGCACATCCCAGGCCGCTCTATCCCAAATTTCAAAGCTGGTGAGCATCCCCGCCAGCACAACATCTTGACTCAGCGCAGCACGCTCCCTCAGGAACGGGGGAAGCAAAACCCTACCCTGGCTATCGAACTCACATTCCATGGCGCTCGATATGAAGTATCGGATAAATGCGCGTTGCTGAGGCTGCACCTGAGAAAACTCTAACGCCTTATGCTCTATTTTCTCCCAAATTTCAGGAGGATAAGCCACAAGACATTTACCCATTATAGTCACAACCAAAGCGTCCGTATAGTGGGATTGCAGGATTTCTCTGAATTTACCGGGAATTCTCAACCGCCCCTTTCCATCCACCTTGTGAAAGGACTGGCCGCGGAAATATGGTTTATTGAGAACCCCCACATCCACCCCCTAATCGCCACTTTTTTCCACTTCCTTTCTTTTACCCCCCGTTATGGACGTTGTCAAACTCAAAATTCCTCACTTTCCCAAATAACTTGCGGCGATGGAAATATATGTGCTATTATATACTTGGCGTTACTGGAATGCCTTAGAGGGTATTCCAAGGGGCCCGGGAAAAGCTTCTGCCAAGACCTTTTGGCCTTCCTTCCAACCGGCAGAGGCTTTTTCCGTTAACTATTTGAAACCAGGAGATTTTACAGGCATGAATGTAGATGATGAAAAGATATTAAAGCTTTCAAAGGAAATAGTCGTCAAATATATTGAACTGGGCAGGGTTTCCCCCAGCGGATTTGAATCCGTTTTCAGGAATATTTTCTGGGCCTTAAAGAGGACCGTGATCGATTCCCAGGCCGACAATCTGAACCGGGAGACGTTTTCACAAATGGAGAGTTCCCCGGAAGACGAGGATTAGTTGGCGTGGAAATGGCGGTGGAGCAGCAGTCTCAACAACGGGCTGAGCTGGAATCAGGGGGTTTTGGCGGCGACTTGGCGTCCAATGTCACTCAGACCAGAAAAGCCATCCCGAGACGCACGCCCCTGCCGGAGTATTTCGATCACCCTGGAGGGGCGTGTAATTTTCGGACTTACATTGCACCCTTGGATATATAATCGTAAATATCCTGAACAGTGCGAATTTTTTCAGCGTCTTCATCCGGAATTTCCAGGTCGAACGCTTCCTCCAGGGCCATGACCAATTCCACGACGTCCAGGGAGTCCGCGCCGAGGTCGTCGATCACGTTCGCCGCAGGAGTAATGATTTCTTTCTCAACGCCCAACTGATTGGCGATAATGTCAATAACTTTTGCTTCCATGTCACTCATGCTGTTTCTCCTTCGTTAAATGGCCCTACTGTTGATTCTATGATCGCGACCCATCATGACAATCCGAACAAAACCCACGGAAGAGGACTTCGGTCACAACCGGCAATTCCTCCACCAGGGAATAAGAGCACTCATGGGCCAGCCATTTTTGGATCACTCCATGCACGAAGCCCATCGTGCCATAAAATACCGTTTGAAAATCAACATCCTTGAGAACGCCGTTTTGGCTGGCTTCGTAGATTTTCCGTTTGAGGAGGGGAATCCTGCGCATGACTTTCTTGACGTACACGTCCTCCACGGCGTCACCCAAGTCGGGACGCTCCTGGACTATGAGGCGGTAGAGGCGCTGATTTTTATCAAAGAATTCAAAGTATATGCGCAGATACTTCGTTATCATGGTAAGAACGTCGTCGCATCCGTCAAGGACCGCCTGGGTGTTTTCCTCAAGCTCCTTCAGCCGCAACCGCACCAATTCGTTGAACAGGGCTTCCTTGTTTGAAAAATACCGGTATAGAGTGCCCTTCCCCACCCCGGCGCGCTCTGCGATTTCGTCCACGGTGGCGACGTGGAATCCCTTCTCGGTGAAGACCTCGAAAGCGGCGTCGAGCACCCGGCTCTTAGTGTCGAGCCTAGAGGAGGCGCCGTCAATGAGTTCCGACTCCGTGAGCAGTCGTTCGAGGAGAAGCGCATAGAAAGCTTCGGGCTCGACGCCTTCCTCCCTGCCGACCTTACGGAAAGCCGCGAGCAGTTCCACAGGGGTGACGCGAAACGGGGCCAGCAGGTTTTTCCTGGAGCCGCGAATCTTCAGGAACCGTTCGACAAGCGCCTCAGGCGACCCAGATCCGGACCGCTCCGAGCGGAGCCCCCTCCTGATGGCGCACACCACGGCGTCCACACCGGGCTCTCCCCTCGCCGGACTTTCGCCTATTTTATCAAGCGCCTGCCGTTTCCTCGTCAAGTTCTGCCATCTCCTTCTCCAAATATGACGGACTAGTCCGTCATTATCCATAGAAGCAGTGCAAAGTCAAGCACAATAACCAACAAGCCAGCAATTCTCCATAGGCATTTCCCCAAGAAACGGATGAACGTCGAGACAGGCAAGAAGAAACCGGGCGCTCTGCCCACCCGCAAAGCGGTCTATACTCTACCGAGAAGAATCGATTGAGCGCAGGCCAATGAGATCCTCTCGCCGCTTTGAGAGCGTCTTGGATATGCGCCGGAATTGACAGTTCGGCGCAAGCTGCGAAATCCAAAGGAAATTCTGGAGGAATTTCGGGAAGAGCAGGAACGGGCCGAGTGCGAGAAGCGGGAGAGCATCCGTGCGGAGTGGGAAGCCGAAGAGCACTCGACAGGGATGAGCGCGGCAAAGGCGAAGCGCCCTGGATCAATCAAGCCCCAGGGGAGCGCCGGTGTTTGCGACCGGGCAACAGGTTGTGCGACGAACGGGCATTCAACACGATGTGGTCGAACGCTATCTGGAACGCACTTACGGACTTGGGATGAAATAAGTCGGGCGGGCAATAAATAAATTCAAAGGCCGAAGGCTGCACACTCCCGAGACGAATGGCGACCAAGCGGCGCAGGGCCTTCCGATATGGCCATTCCAAAGTCAGGAAGCAGACCTCCTTCTCACGCCCCACCGTGATGCATGCTTATCCGCATTCCGCTTCCCGCGACTGGCACGGCCGTCGACAACGTCCGTCTACGCTCCGCATCTTCTATTCATGAACTTCACTCCTCCCCTTAACTGCTGCTATCGCTGCTGCTATTGAGCGCGTCGAATTGCTGTGTAATGTAATCAGACATGGACTGCCATTCGCTGATGGTGCTCTCCAACGCCGTAAACTGGCTATTCAAGCGCTCTTCGATCTTATCGATGCGGTCATTGTACCGCTCGATTTTCTCGTTGAGGTCGTCGATGCTATCCTGGATTCCATCGGTTCGCATGGTGAGGATTCCATCGGTATCATCCAACGCGGAATCCAGGAAATCCGCCATCTTGGCGCCGATCCCCGAATCCTTCGCCGTAAAGAGGTTCGCGACGCCTGAATAGTCATCCGACAATGCCTCGGAAAGGGTCGTCGTATCCAGTTCCAACGTTCCATCGTCGTTCACCGATACGCCAACATCCGAAAGACGGTTATAGGAACCTCCGGAGACATAAGAATTCATGATGTTGGTGATGCGCGACTTGACCAGATTTGCCGTGCTGTCGCCAAGGAGGCTCCCCGCCTCTCCGGTGGATGAATCGTAAGACTGATTTGTGGTAAAGAAATCGATCAGTTCGTTGTAGGCATCCACAAAAGCAGTGATCTTTGTGACCATGCCTTCCGTGTCGGACCCCACCGTCAGGGTGCTGGATTCGCCTTCGTCACTCTCTGAGTTGAGCGTCAACTGCACGCCCTTGACGAGGTCGGTGATGGTGTTGGAACTCCGTTCGATCCCGCTCACGCCGTCCACGGTGAGGATGGCATTCTGCGCGCTCTGGGTCTCCGTCATGTTCTGCGTTCCATCGGCGGAATACGCCAGGCGCGACAGACCGGACGTTGCATCGGCATTGTCGCCGTCGGCGTCGTCCGTAATGGCTATTGAGATCTGGTAGTCCTCTCCCGTGGTTTGGGAAACCAAGCTGAGATAGCTCGAATCGCCGCTGGTGATGACAGTGGCGCGCACGTCCGACTGGGCTTCATTGATCATTGCAGCAAGGTCGCTGATCGTGTCGTCCTCGTCCAGCGTGATTTCCGTAGCGTCCCCATCTCCCAGTTGCAGTGTAAGCGTCCCCGCGCCAACGGCTTCATCGGAGCCGAACGCGACGCTTTTCAGCTTCTGCGCCTGCGCCAACTGATCCACCGAAATCGAATAAGAGCCCGACGTTGCGTTCGGGTAGCCCGTGGCCGTAAAAACGCTCGTATCGCTCGAAGAGGCGGTGTACTGGCTGAAGTCGCTGCTGGTATTCAGGGCGCTGGCCGCGCTGCTAAAGGTTTCCAGCAGGCTGCTCAACTCCCCGTAGGTCGACAGCTCGGTCTCGTAATCCGAGATCTTGGTTTCCATGCTGGTTACGGGGACCTTTTCCACGTCCAGTATCGCGGAGATGATCTCTTCCGTATCCAACCCCGATATGATTCCTCCTACTGAAACTCCCATGCTCGCACTCCTATTTTTCACGGGATCAATTGAAGGTCAGATTGCCAGTTCGCCCAGCAGGTCCACCCGCCATCCCGGGTTTCTCCTGGATGGCGGGCGCGCCCTTCCCCTCATATTGGCATGATTGCATGGTCCGATTCAAATTCTTTCCGCCCTCGGAAATGGCAAGGCGGACCAAACATTCCGTCTCCGCTATGTAAATGCCGCCATCACCCTCCCCTAATTTGGGGGGGCGATGGCGGTCAATTCACTACTTGAGGAGGCTGAGGAGCTGCTGCGGCAAGCTGTTGGCCTGGGCCAGAACGGCCACGCCCGCCTGCTGGAGCACCTGGTATTTGGTCATGTTCGCCGTTTCCGCCGCGAAGTCCGCATCCGTGATGCGCGAGGACGCCGCGGTAAGGTTCTCGGAAACGTTCGAGAGGTTGCTGATGGTGGCCTCGAAGCGGTTCTGCACGGCGCCGAGGGTGGAGCGGCTGCTGTCGATCTGCTTCAGGGCGTTGTCGATCGCGTCGATGGCATTGGAAGCGCCTTCCGCCGTAGAGAGATCGATGTCGGACAGCGCCATTCCGCTCTTGCCACTGCCGTAGGTGCCGACCGCCAAGCCGGAGTTTTCCAAGCTCGCCGTGGTCCCCTTTTCCACCTCGAAGGAAGACGTGGAGGTTAGGGTGTACGTGCCGAAAGTGGTCTCGGAAGTGCCGCTCACCGAGCTTCCGCTGGCTGCCAGGCCCGACGTCGCGGCCGTCAAGCCGGTGTACGAGAGATCGAAGCCAACGCCGTTGACCGAAGTCAGCTTGACGTTTCCTCCCGATATTTCGGCGGTCACACCCGTCTTGTCGCTGATCGAATTGATGGCGTCAACCACTTTGCCCTGCGCCACCGCCGCGGAGTCGGCAGCGAGCGTGGTCACCGTGCCGGTTTCGTACCCGTTGATAGTGATGGTTCCAGAGGTGGCCGCCCCGGCATAGGTCGTTGTGCCAGTCAACGACTGAGTGACCGTAGAACCGCTGACGCCCGTATTGGCCGAGTTCAGTCCATCCTCAAACTCTACGTTGATGTTGCGGCCATCCGCCGCAACGAGCCTGATGCCGCCGGTAATATCGTTGGTGTCTTCGGCCGTTACGCCCGTCTGGTCGGAGATCGCGTTAATAGCCGAAATCACCGCCGCGCGATTTTCGGAAGCGCTGGTCGCATCGGTGACGTCGGCCACCCCGATGACGGAAGTCTCCACGCCGTTGATCACGAGCTTCCCGGTGCCCGCGTCGCCACCCGTCATGTCGGCGCCATCGGAGACGTTTTCGTTGACCGTGGCGGTGACCTTGGTCTGATCGGAAATGGCGTTGATGGCAGCCACCTTGGCTATGGCGCTGGCCGCCGTCAACTGCTCCGCCTCCGTGGAATCCACGGTGCTGGAGTACCGCGAGTAAGTGTCCGAAGACGCCGTGGACGCCCCGATCAGGACGCCGTTGATCTTGACGTCGCCCTCGCCGATGGCGATGCCGTTATTGCTGCTGCTGCTGGCGTAAGCCGTTTGCGAGTCGTACGTGCCGGAAACCAAGCCGATCGCGGCTAAATCGGATGCACTGCCGGAGCCGCTGCTGATGACAATATCGCTGCTCGAGGTCAGCGTGTAAGAGCCGTAGTCGGTGCTCGCCGTGGTGCTGGCCTCACCGCTGGCTACATCGGCGGCGGTCTTGTCGGCAATGGCGCCCAATGCCGCCCTGTCGGCGGTGCCGTCCGTGAACGTAATCGCGGCGCCCTGCGTCGAATGAACAACGAAACCGTCACCCGCCGCATTCAACTCCGCAGTGATGCCCTGGCCCGACAGGGTGGAGTTGGCCGTTATCGCATCCACAACGGCCTGCGCACTTTCAGCCGCGGTCGCCGATGCGTCGGTCGTCCAGCTGATTGTCTGGTCGTTGAGTTGAAAATCGTAGGTCGTGCTGTTGGTGGCAGCCGTCATCGTGCCGCCAGTGGTCGAATTCGTATCGGCGACGCCCAAATTTGCAAGGGTATAACTGCCGGCAGTAAAATCCAGCGCAGTGCCATTGGTGGAAGTAAAGGTCAGGACGTTAGATGCGTCTACCGAAGCCACGATGCCCATTGCCTGAAGATCGCTATTGCCGTTGACCGCGCTTACAATCTTCGACGCGGTGTCGGCGGCCGTGGCGGTTGCGGCGGTCGTGAAGTCAACCGTGACTCCATTGATCTGGAAATCGTAGGCAGTCGCGTTGGACCCAGCCGCCGCGGCGCCGCTGCCCGTGGCCTGCACAACATTGACTCCGGTGCTGGATTCACTGAACGTTCCGGAGACCGACATCAACTGCGTGCCGATATGCCGTCCATCGGAGGCCGTCAGTGTGATCCCCTTGGAATCATCGCCGGTGTCGACAGCCACGACGCCTGTTTTGTCGGAAATCGCATTGATGGCGGCAACGACATTAGCGCGGGTTTCCGCCGTGTCGGTCGTAGTCTCAATGAGACCGGTGTCCACGCCGTTGATCTGGATATAGCCTGTTCCGGTGGCGCCCGTCATGCTCGTGCCAGCCAGTTCATTCGAGCTGAGGCCGGTGATGCCGGTGCTGCTCGCATCGAACACACCCGTGGTAGGCGATCCGAACTGAACGGTGATGTTGCGGCCATCCGCGGCGGTCAGGGTCACGCCTGTCGCATCGGAGCCGGTGTCGGCGGCGACGACGCCGGTCTGGCCGGAAACCGCGTTGATGGCTTCGACCACCGAAGTGCGGCTGGCGCTCGCGTCGTCGGTGGTGGTTATGGTGATGTCCACACCGTTGATCGTGAGCGTTCCACTACCGGCGGCCCCCGACATGTATGCGCCTTCCAGCACATTCTCGTCCGCCGTTGCGGTGACGCCCGTTTCGCTCGAACTTGCGTTGATGGCGGCGGCCTTGGCAATGGCGCTGGACGCTTTGCTGGACGCAGGGTAAGACGCCGTGTCGTCGGAAGCCGAAGAACTGCGGATCGTCGTGCCATTGATGATGAGGTCGCCTTCGTTGATGGCCGTATCGGAACCCTGAGCCGTCAGAGACGCCGTGCTGTCCGTGCCGAGATCGGAGGTTTTGGCCGAGCCCATGCTGACCGTAAGGGTCTGACCCGAATTGGCGCCGACCTGGAACTTCTGGGAGGTGAAACTGCCGTCCAGAAGAGTGATGCCGTTGAACTCGGTGTCGTTGGCGATGCTATCGATCGCATCGAGCAACTGGGAGGCTTCCTCCTGGAGGGCGGCGCGGTCGTCGTCGCTGTTGGAGGCGTTGGCGGCCTGCACCGCGAGTTCACGCAAACGCTGGAGGTTGGTTGTGACTTCGTCCAGCGCGCCTTCCGCCGTCTGAGCAAGAGAGATGCCGTCGTTGGCGTTGCTGACGGCCTGATTGAGGCCGTTGACCTGCGCCGTCATGCGGTTGGAGATGGCGAGCCCCGCTGCGTCGTCTTTTGCGCTGTTGATGCGGAGACCGGATGAGAGCCGCTCCAAGGCTTTTTCCAGAGAGGTCTGAGTCTTGGCGACGTTGCTCTGCGCGGATAGGGATGCAAGGTTGGTGTTGATGCTAAGTGCCATGGTAAATCCTCCTTGATGGATTGTGTCGGGCTTCCTGCCCTTTTGGTGCCTTTCACGCTACAAGTTTCAAAACCGGCTGCATCGGCGATTTCTCAAGTCTTCCATCTCTTCATTCACCGTCCGAGACCGCTTGGGAAAGACCTTTTTCCGCCCGTTTGACATACATATCGGTGGAGATGGGAGAGAACTTAAAGAAAAAATATCGACTGCCGCCGATGCTCACGGGAGACGGA
>CALFXO010000053.1 GCA_937958025.1 uncultured Syntrophobacteraceae bacterium | reverse complement strand
CTCAACAATGACGGGACCCCGGAACTGGTGATCGCTCTCGTCATGTCAAAGGACCTGACTAAGCTGTGGGATTCAAAGAGCGTCATCTACACTTACGACCTCAACATCGCGGCAGCTCAGGAGGCAGCCAAAAAGCGGCAGGCGGAATAGCCTGCGTCACCCTCTGCACGCGGGAGCGCGAACGGCTTGCATCTGCAGCCGACGCGCTCCTTTTTCTTTATTCATGCAAAGTTATGCACATTACGGCGACTTATTATGATTGATCGATTTCTTGGAATGTTTCAGACCCTGCCGGCGAAGGGAATCGCCCGTGCGGCCAGTGCACTTGGCTCCCTATGGTATGCGCTCGACCGCCGTCACAGAGAGTTGGCGCAATCAAACATTCGCTTGGCGCTCGGGGTCCCCGAAAAGGAGGCGCGCAGGATAGCCCGCGAGAATATCATCCATCTTACGCGCGTTTTCCTCGAAACAGCGCGCCTCCCGCAAATCAATGCCGACAATTATAGAGATTTCGTTGAGATCGAGGGAATCGAACATTTGCGGAAGTCATTGGAATTGGGACGGGGGGCGTTCACCCTGAGCGGACATTTTGGCAACTGGGAATGGATGGCTTACTGCCAGCCATTTGTCCTCCCCGTTCGATTCAACATCGTGGCGCGGCCGTTGAAGCCCCCCGAGTTGAACGACATGGTCCGGAGACTGCGAGAGCGCTCCGGCAATCGGATCATCGACAAAAAGAACGCCGCCACCCCCATTTTGAGAGCTCTGAAGCGAAACGAAATGGTCGGAGTGCTGTTGGATCAGAACGCAAACAACGAGACAGGGGTCTATGCCCCTTTTTTTGGCGGCGTCGTTCCCACACACCGAGCCACCGCGCTGCTCGCGATAAAGACCGGAGCGCCGGTCCACCCCGTCTTCAACTGGCGCATGGAGTCGGGAAAATACCGCACTGAAGTGCATCCCGCAATCGAACTCCCTACGGAAGGGCCTCTCGCCGAGCGAGTCTACCAGGCGACCGCTCTTTTCAACAGCAGCCTGGAGCAGCAAATACGCCGGTTTCCAAGCCAGTGGTACTGGATACATCGCCGGTTCAGGGACTATATCCCCAACCCGCACGCCGTGCATCAGGACAACGCTCCCGCATGATCCGCGGGAGCGCCTCAGTAGCCAGCCGGCAGCGCTTATAGTTGGTAATCGCCCTCCAGTTCCATAACGTATTCGCGATCCTTGTCACCCGCTTTCACGACAAAAGTCCCCTCACCTGTTATTTTTCCTAGCTTTCCCGTCCCCTTATATACTCTCCAGGTCCCTGTGGTGAGCTTGCTATCGGAATCCCTTTTGCCTTCAAATTTGCTACAGATCGAGCCTTCCTGAAAGGTTGTGATGGCATAACCCGTCATTGTTCCGGAGCCCTGCTGGCGGTCGTGGAACGTGACGCTGCGGCGCGACACGAATTCACCCGCTACGCCCACCTGGTATTCGATGGGTTCGCCTTCCATTTCGACGAGCATCAGAGAGTGATCGAATTCATCGTGAACATAGAGCATTTCACGGCGGGTGGCTATCAAGCGGTAGACTGCCTTGCGTTTCATCTCTTCCTCCTATTGCTTGCCTGGTTAAACTTCGGTGTATAACTAGCCTAAACGAGGAATACGCGCAGACACACCGCCAAAATACCACACCGCCGCCGCCCACGCCAGTGCACAATAGCCAATCGAGGGGGTTTCAGACGCCATTCCGCAGCAATTTACCGCCATGGAAGGGATGCGCCGAGAGCGCTCGCAGGCATTTCAATCCAGGGAGAATTCGATTTCCGGTCCGTAGTGGGACAAAGGGGCCAAGCAGGAGAGCAACCATTTGAAATCTAAGTGGAAAGAGTCTATATCATCCGGGTTTGCGTAGCGGCTGGCGCCGCTACTACCGAGGTGAGCAATGTCACGATCCATTACATAGCCATGTCTTTGGAATAGGGCTTCCAACACCTCGCAAAGGCCGCGTGTGGAATGAAAACTCCCGGATTGCATGGTAAACCAACGGCGGGGTTGAAAAGCAGATGTATTTGAAAGGACGCTGGAAATAGCGGAAGGCAGCTCTCTGTCGGGGACGGCCATTCCGGTTAAGGGGTTGAAGAGGTCAAGATTCATGCCCGCCATCGAGGAGGAAATTACACAGGGAAGGCCGGAGCGGAAAAATTCGTAGATAGCGCGGCATCCGTTTTCGTAGAGCGAGAGATGGACGCCCATCCGGCATTGCGCAAGGAGTTGCGGGATTTCGAGGCGAGGAAGATTTGCCAATGAAGTTATGCGGTTGGAGAGTCCTGATTCATGGACGCGACGGCGAAACGATGCGACGTTCGATTCCGACCCACGCCCCAGGAAAAGCGCCGTGGCGCCAGAGAGGCGCGGATGTTGGAGGAGATCGAGCATCGTTTCATGGCGTTTTCTTGGCGCATCGTCGAAGGATGCGTTGAACACGACGTCGAAGCGTTTTGGCGCGATGGGAGCGACTTTGTCGGGAAAGTCCTCCAGGTAGTCTCCGTGGCAAAGCGGCGTCGTTTCGGCGTTGAACTGCGCACTAACGAACGCGCGGTCCTCCTCTCCGCCCAATCCGAAGAGGGGAGGGTCCGGCATGGCGGTGAAATGACGGTGCCATGCGTGCCGGAAGACGATCCCCATGGGGGGTTCTATATAAAGGATGTAGCGCGAGCTGATTCGGGCGAGCAAGTCCCGGCCAATGAAGAGGTAGGGAAGGGAGAAGATGCGGAGGACGCCCTTCGATGCGGGAGACTCATAAGATTTCAGAACCTGGCAGAAGTGGCGGAGTTTGTACTTCTTTTCACCTTTATCGGCGAGCTTATTGTCGATGTTGCGTTTTTCGCGGAGGAGGAAATCTCTAACCTCGGGTTCGTCCGGGAACCGGGTTTCGAGTTCCAGGAGACGCCGCCACTGCATCGGGAAAGGAAGGAGAGCGAGAAAAAGGCGCGCCTGCATGCGGGTGAAGTGCGACAAGCCGGGAGAGGCCTCCCTCGATTCCGCATGGGAGAGGAATACGTCATAACGTGAGCGGAAGCCTTCATAGGGCCACGCTAGCCCCTCCCCCGCTTCCAGCTCGGGCCGCTCCCAGACCAGGAGGCGCTCCAAGGCGAAGGAGACTTTCTCGCGCACGGCGCGAAGGGCGGCGGGGTCGTTGGAGGCGAAGAGCGAGCCGGAGTCCACCGCTGAAAAGAACGCCCGGAGCGCGTCGACTGGACGCTCCGCAAAGACGATATCCGCAAGAGCCTGATTCTTCACAGAGGCCATTCTTTCACCGGAGGGTTGAGAGCATCTCATGCGAGAGGGCCGATTCTATCGAAGGGGCCGGGAAGGCGAATGGAGGCGGCTCCCCCACCCGCCGTTCATATTCCGAGAGCAACCGCATGCAAAGGCATGGAGCAGCATCTTCCCGCTTGCTACTTGCCAGGAGTGAACTCGAAGATCTTACTGCCCTCGATGCTCAGACTCGCCATGAGTCCTTTCTGATCGAAGAAGAACGCGTAGATTCCAGACTGCGCCGTGGTTGTCGTGAGCGAGCGCGCCACGCCCTTATCGACCACTACGAGCTCCGGTTGGGACCCGATCTCCCATCCCTCGCTCTTCTTGAGATATTCCAATCCCTTTTCATCAACGAAAAAGAGGGCGTATCCGTACGACTGCGCCCCAGCCTGCAGCCCATAGGAGGCGGAAACCGTCCGGTAATAGCCCGTTGTCGTCCCGTTCACGCGGAGAGCGCCTTCACCGTACTCGCCGCCAACGATGAGACCGCCTTTGATGATCTTCGGGAACACCAGCACGCCCTTGGCTATCTTACCGAGCTTCTTTGCAGCTGGCGTCGTTTTGTAGAGCTTCTGCAGGGCGATTGAGACATCACGGTCAATTTCCTTAGCGGTGTCGGCGGGAGCAGTTCGCGGAAACGCCAAAACTCCCATGACAACCAGAAGCGCCAAGGCTGTTCGCAGTATTCTCCCCAGGAATTTTCCTTGCTCGTACGTCTTCATCCGAATCCTCCTTTGGTTCAGGTGAAACGACCAAGTTCGCCCTGTCCTTATTCCTATCGGATCACTGACGGATTCAACGAACTCCATGGCAAGGACGCGGCGATGCAGACGCTTAAGTCTCCATCGCAGGGCGGGTCGCAGGAGCACGGGCCTGCCTCCCGGCTAAGCCCCGCTTCATTGATTTACAGTAAAGCCGAGGGGATGAGGTGTCAAGGAGGAGTCCCACCTGTCCAGAAAAGACAAATAATCCCAAGGGGTTGATTTTATCAACCGTTTTGAGCGCTTCGGAGAGTTCTTCTATTGTTGCAACCATCGGAGAGAGTTTAAGCTGGCGCTTCCACACGGAACCTTAAACGTAGGGCGTGACCACCGGGGGTCTTCCATGACTGAGACCACTTGGGATGTTTTCGATAATGAATCCTACACGTAAAATCCTTATCGGTTGCGGTTCCATCGAGTTTCATGATGTCATAGTACAAGACCTGACCCCAAATTTTATGTTCCTGCGACGATTTCGCACTCCCAAAGAACGACAACGTTCCAACCCTTTTCACGGAGAGCAGTCTGGTCACGCGAATCCCTAGCCATATTCTTTCTAAACTTTTCAGCCCACATTTCTGCATTCGTTTCCGGCATTGAAGCTCGCTTGCATCCTTGGTGACGGCGCCAGAAACAGCCATGAACGAAGATGGTGATTTTGTATTAGAGAAACACTTTTAATGCCTCGACGACCTCACTAATCCCCTAGAAAGCCTAATTAAACAGCACCGAGGTTCAATCCCTTCCGGTCGATAAGGGCGACACAAAAATGGCCAGGCGGCTCT
>CALFXO010000052.1 GCA_937958025.1 uncultured Syntrophobacteraceae bacterium | reverse complement strand
AGCGGACCAGCAGGAGCCCCACGACCACGCCCGCCGAAGTGTAGACGTCCGTGAGGAGATGCTTGCCGTCGGCGACGAGCGTGAGCGACCGGATGCGCTTGCCCTCGCGCACGAGCAGCACGCCGGTCAGCATATTGGCGAGGCTCGTCCCGATGACGATGAGGAGGCCAACGTCAAGGCTCGGGATGGGATGGGGATTGAGGAGCTGGTAGAAGCCGGTCCTGAAAATCCCGACAGCCGCAAGGATAATGAGCGCCCCCTCGAAGCCCGCCGAAAAAAATTCTATTTTGCCATGACCGTAGAGGTGCGATTCGTCGGGAGGCTTCGCCGCAAGCAGAACGCTCCAGAGGGCGAACGCCCCGGCCACCACATTGATGATCGATTCCAGGGCGTCGGAGAGGACGGCGGTCGAGCGCGTGATGTGGTATGCGTAGAACTTTGCCAGCAGCAGCGTCACGCCGACAAGGAGCGACGCCCCCATCGCCAGCCCGCGCCGCCTGAATTCTCCTTCAGGAACACCGTTCATGTCTTCCACCCGTCCATAAGGGCGTCATGCCGCATCCGCGGCGGGATCTTCGCGGAGATGGACGGCCGGCGCATTCCCCGGCCGTCCATCTCCGCGCGCCAAAACAAGGTGGTGTTATATCACATTTTATTCAAAAACGCCGCTCCATTCCGCGGCGAAACAGTCGCCTACCGTCCCACTTTCAGCATTTCCCAGTATTTTTCATAGATCGGCATCGCCGCGCCCACATCGATCTGGAACTCGCTGTTCTTCAAATCATCATCAGAGGGGTAAATGGTGCGATTACCGCGGACGGCGTCGGGCAGCAGCTTGATGGCTTCGAGATTTGGAGTGGCGTAGCCTATCCCCTCGCAGATCATCTTCGCAACATCCGGGCGAAGGACAAAGTTCATAAAGACATAGGCGTTTTCCACATTCTCGGCCCCCGCCGGGATGACCATGTTGTCCATCCAGATTCCCGCGCCTTCCTTGGGATAGACGTACCCGATGTCCTTGTTCTCTTTCTCGGCCTTGAAGGTTTCGCCGTTCCAGTTCATCCCGACGGCGACTTCCTCCTCGATGAAGAAGACCTTGGGGGTTTCGGCGTTGAAGACCTTGACGTTCGGCAGGAGTTCCTTGAGCTTTTCGTAGGCTTCGCGGATATGCCCCTCGTCGGTCTCGTTCACGGAATAGCCGAGCACCTTGAGGGCCATGGAAAACACGTCCCTCACGTCGTCGAGGAGGAGGATGGAGTTCTTGAATTTGGGGTTCCACAAGTCCGCCCACTTCGTGACCTCGCCGGGCGGTATGATGCGGGTGTTGACCGCTATCCCGGTGCTGCCCCAAAGGTACGGGACGCTGTATTCGTTGTTGGGATCATAGGGCTGGTTGAGCAGCTTCGGGTCGAGGTTGCCGAAGTTCGTGAGCAGCGACCTGTCGAGCGGCTTGAGCATTCCTTCCTTGCGCATACGGTTCACAAAATAGGTGGACGGCACGACGACGTCGTAGCCCTTCCCCTGGAGCGCCTTGAGCTTGGCGTACATGGTTTCGTTGCTGTCGAAGGTGGAGTAGTTCACCTTGATTCCGGTCTCCTTGGTGAACTTCTTCAACACCTCGCTCGGCATGTACTCCGCCCAGTTGTAGATGTTGAGGACCTTTTCGTCCTTCGCTGCGAACGAAGGCGGGGCAATCAGGAGAGCGGAGGCGCAAAGCGCCAGGGCGGCAAGCAGCAGTTTCTTCATTTTTTCTCCTTTAGCAGCATCTGGGCAATCATCACCACTGCAAGGGTGAATCCGAACAGAATGGTGCACAGGGCGTTGATTTCCGGCTTCACCCCCATACGCACCAGGGAATAAATCTTGAGAGGCAGGATTTCAAACTCCGGCCCCGTCACGAAAAAGCTGATAATGACGTCGTCCATGGAAAGCGTGAAGCTCAACAGCCACCCGGCGACCACCCCGGGCATGAGAAGCGGCAGGATCACCAACCGAAAGCACTCGAACTCGCTGGCGCCCAGGTCCTTGGCGGCCTCTATGATATTCCTGTCGAAGCCGGTCATGCGGCTGTAGACCGTCACGACCACGAAGGGCAGGCAAAACGTTATGTGCGCGAGCAGCAGGGTGAAGAAGCCAAGCGGAATGTTGAGCGACACAAAAAGGATGAGGAAGGATATCCCCATGACGATCTCGGGCGCCATAATGAGAATGTAGATCAGCCCGTAGAGGAAATCCTTGCCACGGAAGGAGTAGCGGTAAAATGCAACCGCCGACATCGAGCCGAGCGCCGTCGCGAACGTCGCCGAAATGCCCGCGACCGTGAGCGAATTGAGCGCTACCTCCCACAACGAAAAATCCGAAAAGAGTTCATTATACCAGGAAAGCGTGACGCCCTTCCACCCCAGGGAGTAAGTGGAATTATTGAAGGAATAGACGATCAGCACGATCATCGGAAGGTAGAGGAACGAATAGACGACCGACATGAAGGAGAATTTGAAGACGCGGTTCATGCCGGCTCCTGCCTGCGCGTCGCCCGCACGCTCTTATAGTAAACGAGGAGCATGACGGCCATCACGAGCGTGAGCACGACGCTCGCCGCGGAGCCGAAGGGCCAGTCGCGCGCCGACAGGAACTGGTTCTTGATGAGATTGCCAATAAGAAGCGTTTTCGCGCCCCCCAGCAGATCGGGGATGTAGAACATACCGAGCGCCGGAAGGAAAACCAGCATGCTTCCGGCAATGATCCCCGGCATCGTGAGGGGGATGACGACTCTCACGAAAGTCGCGGCCCTGCTCGCCCCAAGGTCACGCGCGGCCTCCATGAGCCTCGAATCGAGCTTTTCCACCGAAGCGTAAATCGGCAGCACCATGAAGGGAAGGAGCGAATAGACCAGCCCGACAAAGACCGCCGCGTCCGTATAAAGAATCGTCAGTGGTTCATGGATCACCCCCGCCCAGAGGAGGAGGGAGTTCAGCAGCCCTTTCGTCTTCAATATGATAATCATGGCGTAGGTCCGCACCAGTGAACTTGTCCAGAACGGTATGACGACCATCAGCAGCAGGTTGCGTCTGTAGCGGGGAGACGTCCGCGCCAGCAGGTAGGCGAAGGGGTAGCCGACCATCAGGCATATGAGGGTGCTGAGCGCCGCAAGGTAGAAAGAGCTCAGGAATATGTCCAGGTAGAGCGGATCGACTATGCGCCTGTAATTCTCGAAGGTCAGGGGGGCGCGGACCAACTGCGCGTCGCCCCGCGTCAGCAGGCTGGATGCGAGCACCAGCACCGACGGAGCTAGAACGAACAGGACGAGCCACAGTGCGATGGCGTTCACCGAAACCCGTTTGAAGAGGCCATCACGATTCATGCGGCAGCACCACCTCCCAGCCCTGCACCCAGTCCAGAAAAACCTGCTCTCCCCTGTAGAACTCGAGCTGATCGTCGTCTTCGTTGAAAAACTGGCTCGCGGAAAGCCTGCCGCCGCTTGCAAGGCTCACAATCAGGTCCACCGTGGCGCCCTTATAGATGGCCTCTTCGACGGTCGCCGGGAAAAAATCCGAAGCATCCTCGGGTTCGATGTCCTCCCGCCTGTACACCCGCAGGTCCTCCGGCCTCACGAGTACATGGACTCGGTCGCCCGGCCCGAAAGCTTTCCATCCGTTCGCCTTATGCCCGTTGGACGTTTTATGGAGCTTCATTTTCCGGCCTTCGAGCGCCACCTCTAGCACGCCGCCCCCGTTGGACGAGAGGACCTCGGCGTCCAACACATTTATTTCGCCGACGAACCTCGCAACAAACAGGTTGCGCGGCGACTCGTAAATTTCCCTCGGCTCCCCGACCTGCTCGATGCACCCATGGTTCATCACAACCACCTGGTTCGACATGGAAAGCGCCTCTTCCTGGTCGTGGGTGACGAAAATAAAGGTGATGCCAAGCTTGCGCTGCAACTGCTTGAGTTCTATCTGCATGGCTTTGCGCAGCTTGTAGTCGAGCGCGTTCAGAGGCTCGTCGAGGAGAAGCACGAGAGGCTTGTTCACGACCGCCCGCGCGATGGCCACGCGCTGCTGCTGTCCGCCGCTCAACTGGTTGGGCCGCCGGCCTGCCAGGTCCACCAGATTGACCATTTCGAGGGCCTCCAGCGCCTGCCGCTCCATCTCCTTGCGCCCAAGCCCCTTGAGCTTCGGGCCGAAGGCGACGTTGTCGAACACCGTCATGTGCGGAAAAAGCGCATAGCTTTGAAAAACAGTGTTCACAGGGCGTTTTTCGGGCGGCAGAGAGGCCATGCTCCGTCCGTTGATAAAAATCTCGCCCGACGTCGGCGTGTCGAACCCCGCAAGCAGTCGCAGCAGGGTGGTCTTTCCGCAACCCGAAGGTCCGAGGAGCGTGACAAACTTCCCCCGCTCGACCCGAAGCTCCACATTCTTCAGCGCCATCAGACTCCCGAAGGACTTAGAGACGCTTCTCAGCTCAATAATCGTATCGCTCATCGGCAGCAACATAACCAAGTTGGATTTGAATCAACAAAAGCAGCAAAGATTATCGGAATCTCAAAAAATTGCAAAGAATTTTCAATACGGCGCAGCAGTTTGCATTCAAAAATCCACCGGACGCTGGTAAAAATGGCTTTGGCGCCGCCAGAAGGGGTGCTATAAATTTTAGGTTTTGCAATCAGGGGCTTCTGATTTTGGAACAGGAACCATGTTTTGCGTTTTCAGCGAGGCGCCCATTGAGCATGTCGAAAAGAGAAAAGCTCACCCGCAACATCCAACATGGCGGCGGCGCGATCGCGGCGGCGCTTCTCCTCCTGCTCGGCGGCTGCGCCAAGCTCCACGTGGCCCCGTACGACCTGCCGCCCGTCCCGAAGGACGACTCCACCGTGCAGACGCGGGCCATAAGTCAGACCGAGATCAACCACATCCTCCAGACGGACCCTCAACTGACGGAGGCGGAATGCCTCGAAATCCTATCGCGCCTCAATATACGCGCCAACCATTATGTGGAAGAATCGATCAAGAAGGGAAAGAAGCTGAAGGTCCCGAACGATTTCGGCCACTATAAAGACTGGACGCCGCTTCCCTCGCGTGTGCCGGGCATCGCGAAAGCCCCGAAAGCCATTCTCGTGGTTAAGGACATTCCCTTCCTCGGCAGGTACGAGAAAGGAGCCCTCCTCGACGACACCTACATTTGCATCGGCAAGCAGTCTCACTGGACCAAGGCGGGGGTCTATAAGGTGCAAGAGAAGGACGAAACCCATTTTTCGATGAGTTACAAGGACGATTCCGGACGTCCGGCCCCCATGCCCTACGCGTTGAGAGTCTACGAGCACGTCTGGATCCACGCCGGGGACATCCCCAACGAAAACTGCTCCCACGGGTGCATCAACGTCCCCGTCATGGCTGCGATGGATCTCTACCGTTGGGCAGGAAAGGGAACAGTCGTGGTCATCGTGGAATCCTTGAACGACCTTGACAAGACGCTCAAGAAGCCTGCCTCGACCCCGCCTTCGGCTTCAAAAAACAAGCCGAAGCCCAAGCAGAAGCAAACGCCGTCCAAGCGCCTCAAACAGGGCGCGGCCTGATAAACCCCAAGACCTCGCAAGGAGGAAAAGAGATGAAAAGCTTCCACGGATTTTGGGTTATACTGGCGATCGCCGCGGGATTGACGGCGCTTGCCTCCTGCGCCGTCGCCGGGGTGGGAATACGCCAATCGGACGTCGCCGGGGAGCCGGGGGTCTATTGCAGCGTAGTGCAGGAACCCGACCCGCTGCTCACGGGCGGATGGAAAGCGAACTTCATGAGGCTGCATGATGACCAACCAGGCGGCAATGACGCCAATTACGTGCAATTCTGGCTGGAGAGGCGAGACGGCGGGTGGGCGCTCTATTTCTACCGCACCGCCCGGTCAGGCAAGAAGCGCTACGTAGGTTGGAAGGACTGGACCATCGCGGGCGATCAGATAACTTCCGCGAATGGGGTGAGGATCTTCGTGCAGGATGGAGGCGTCTATTTCTCCTTGGAGGGCGAGACCCCGATCCTGATGGAGCGCGCACCGTTGTAAATTTCCGCCGCTCTCCCTCGAGAGCGGCGAACTTTTTCATTTGGCCGTCTGCTGCTCTTCGGCGAAGGCATTCTTGAATTTTTCCATGATCCTATCGCTCGGGCTGCTGAAGATGGAATAAAAGTTATCGAGCGCGCCCGTTGTCTGGACTCTGATTCTGGTTTTGCTCTCCTCCTGGGTGAACCCGAGCGTGATGGAGCCGCCGATGGTGAACGAGTCGTAGACGGCGGACACTTCGGATTTCCGGATGTTCACGTCTATCTTCTCGAAACGGGCGCGCTTTAGCGCCTCCACCGAGCGGTCCATCCACGCCCGCTTGAAGCCTTCCACGACAAACTCCTCGCTCGACGCCGCTCCGGAAGCGGCATGGGCGAACGGAGCAAAGTAAACGCAAGTCAGCAATACAGCGACAATAAGGCGCAATGCGCGCATACGGAAGTATACTCCTGAATGGTCAAAACGGCTCTCCCGCCGTTTCCATCGGGGGAGCCGAGGTTTCACCGGCGCACAGCAGCCTGCGCGAGAAGAAGCCCCCGCTTAACAACGCAACGACGTCAAGCGCATGCAGGGCAAGCACGTCCGGCGAAGCGCCGACCCCTGGGGCCAGGGCTGCGACCAGATGTCCTCCGACAACCGCTGCGAGGACTGCGTCGAGCATCCCTCTGGTCGAACGCGTCTCCAACTCCCCGCCCTTTTCCCGGCAGATGAGTCCGTACATCAACTGGTTGACAGCCGCGCTCCGGATGAAAAGTTTCCCCGCATCCTCCCCCACTCCATGAGTCGACGCCGCATAAGCGCCCACGGCAAGAGCCCCGGTGAGGAGCCCTCCCGCATCCGTCAGGGAATCCCGCGCGTCGCTTTCCCGCAAAAAATCCGTTTCCGAGACCGGAAGTCGCTCCGCCTCGGCGGGGCCCTCTCCAACGGGTCCCGCGGCAAGCGAGAGGCAAATGCAGTTCGTCCACAGGCCCTGCCACACGCTAAGTCCGTCTCCGATCACCCCGACGCTATCCGAAAGCCCCACCACGAGGTCCATGTAATTGGCTGTGAGGAGGAAGCGCAGGCTCCGGCGCATGTTTTGGAAAAATCCCCTTCCGCTGGCCAAGGCGACCATGACCGATTCGAGGTTGTCGTCTTCGAGTACGAGGTCGGCGCTCTTCCGGGCGAGTTCGGCGCCGTCTTTCCCCATCGCGATCCCGACATCGGCAACCTTCAGCGCCAGTGCATCGTTGACGCCGTCGCCCACCATCGCGACACTCAGCCCCGCGCCCTGATACGCCTGGATGACCCGGACCTTTTGCGTCGGGCTCAGGCGAGCGAAGACATGGGCGTTCGTAACGAGGCTCCGCATGCCCGAATCCCCCAGTCCCTGGATATCGGAGGCGTCGAGCGTAACCAGGGGACCGCCGCCGCTCATCCGCAGGCTTTCCCCGATGCTTTGCGCCGTCAGGTTCTGGTCGCCAGTGATGACGACCGTCCGAACGCCGGCCCGGTGGAGCGATTCGATCAACGGCCCCGCTTCCTTCCGGACCGGGTCGGCCATAGCGACGAGCCCCACCCAGACCGGGTCGGAAGCCCCGGCGCCGTTCGGAGCGGACGCTCCATCTTCCCCAGGCTCCCTGCTCTTCGGCCAATCCCCTTCGTCCACCGCAGTCATGACCGGACCCGAAGCGCCAACATCCACCATCCGGCGGGCGACTCCCAGGACGCGCAGCCCCATGCCCGCCATCCGGAAATTCTCCGTTCGTATGCGGTCGCGCGTCTCTTCGTCCATCGGGGCGCACCGTCCGTCCACCAGCACGTGGGTGCAGCGTTCCAGGACTTCCACGGGATTGCCCTTCATCGCAACAAGATCCTCGGACGGCGACCACCGATGCCGCGTCGTCATGAAGGGCCGATCCTCCGTCCGGGGCTCGATGTGGACGAGGGGGCGCCCCTCCTGGAGCGCCTTGGGGTTTATCCCCGCACCTTCGGCAAGGCGTATAAGCGCCCGCTCCGTAGAAGAGCCTTCAAGGGATTGCTGCGTGTGGTTTTCCACCAGGGTTACCGTGTTGCAAAGAACGCAAAGCTCGATGAGCAGTTTCGCATCGGGGTCGGCAAGAACCTCGATCGCCCCGGCGTGCGTCGTAAAAGAGCCTGCGTCCACTCGCATGTGCTTTCCGCCCGCGCTCGTCTCCGTAACCGTCATCCGGTTCAGTGTGAGGGTGCCGGTCTTGTCGAAGCAAACGACCTTGACGGATGCCAGGCTCCCAAGCACCCGCAATCTGCGCGCGACGATGCGCCGTTTGCGCATGGCAAGGTGCCCGAAGGCGAAGGAGCTGACTGCAAGCGTTGACAGGCCGGACGGTATGGAACTCGCAAGGAACGAAAGGCTTCCGCCCACGGTGTCGACGATCCCCTTGCCCCGCAGAAGGGCGGCAACGGCATAAACACCGCTCGCCCCAACGCCGAGCGATAGAAGGTGCGTGGCAATCCGCCGCAAATCCCGCACCATGAGCGCCTCCGGAGGGTACACTTCCCCGAGGAAGCCCTGAAGGCGTCCGAGCACGGTGTCGGAGCCTATGGCGACCGTTACGGCGCGCCCGCCTCCTTCGACGACCAGCGTCCCCTTGTAGACCATGTTGACGCGTTCCCTGACGGAGGCGTTCGGAGGCAGGATAGACATGGGGGACTTAGCGACTGGCGTGCTTTCTCCCGTGAGAGCCGACTCGTCGACAGCGAGGAACTCGGCGAAAACGAGCCGGGCGTCGGCGGGAACGCGCGATCCCGCCTGGAGGTCGAGTACATCGCCAGGGACGACCTCCTCGAAGGGAATTTCCTCGATTCGCCCCTCCCTCATAACTCTCGCGCGAAGGTCTACGGCTTCGCTCACCGTTTTCAGTATGTGCTCCGCCCGCGCTTCAATCACGAAACCGATCACGGTGTTGGCGACGGCGACTCCCAAGGCAAGGGCGCCTTCCACCACTCTTCCCGTGAGGGCCGTGAAGCCTGCCGTAACCCCGATCAGAATCAGCGGGCGAGACAGGGCGTGCCCCTTGAGGATGTCCGTAAACGAGCGCGTCGGGGCGCTCGGAAGGGCGTTGGGGCCAAACCGCTCGCGGCGGCTTATGACGGACGCCTCGGAGAGGCCTCCATCGGGGAGGCATTCCAGACGCCTCACGACGTCTTCCACCGTCAGGGCATGCCAGACGGGGCCGCCATTTTTTCTCGCGAGGCGCGACCGGACGCCGTCCGTCGAAGGACCCGCGACAATCCCGCCCGCGGCTCCCTCGAAACCAGAGCGGATTTCGCCGATGAGGGCGACGAGAGCTTCGAGAGTCAGGCCCTCGGTGAACAGCACCAGGACGTTTCCGGTCGCCTTGCTCGCCGACGCGCGCAATACACCGCGCCGCCTGGCAAGTTCGCGTTCGAGGTGGAGCGCAAGGGCCCGCGATCCGCGCAACCCCGAAACGCTGAACCTCGCCCGTCCCTTTATCTGATGAACCGCCCTAACCATCTTCTTCCCCCGAACGCTGTTGGAAGACGCGATGCTTCCCACGCCGCAGCCCTCGGCCATATCCAGCCCGAAGCCCGTCATCCATGAGGTCGCGCCACGCACAATCCAGCTCTGATGGCAAGTCTTTCTCGGAGTCGCCTCATATTGGCAAGGTTACGAGAAAAAAGAGCGGCCTGTCAACGACAATAATCGCATCGCTCGCAATCTGCGTGCCCTCCAAATCCAGCCGTCAGGCCTGTTCCGAGGCTGCCGCACCGGGAGATAAACAAAAGCACACTCCCTGGTCAGAGCGCAAAAAAGGCGGAGTATTTACACCCCGCCCCGTGATGAAGTTCTCATTAAGGCTTTCGGATTGGACGTTGGTCCCCTCCCGCGCGCGGCTATTTCTTTTCCAGCGCCTTCAGGTCTTCCTCCACCATTTCGGCCACGAGGTCCTCGAAGGAAATAGAGGCAGTCCAGCCAAGACGCTCCCGCGCCTTGGACGGGTCGCCCACCAGCACCGTCTGCTCGGGCGGCCTCACGAGATTCTGGTCTACGACCACATAGCGTTCGTAGTCGAGACCGACGTGGGCAAACGCCTGCTGGACAAAGTCGCGAACGGAGCGGGTCCGCCCCGTGGCGATGACGTAATCGTCCGGAGCGTCCTGCTGGAGCATGAGCCACATAGCCCGGACATACTCCCTCGCATGCCCCCAGTCCCGCAATGCGTCGAGGTTCCCAAGCCGCAGTTCATTGGCCAGCCCCAGCTTGATCCTCGCCGCATGCGAACTGATCTTCCTCGTGACGAATTCAAACCCCCGTCGAGGCGATTCATGGTTATAGAGAATCCCGCAGCTTGCATGCAATCCATTGCCGTTCCGGTAGTTCCGAGCCAGGTAGAATCCCGCAACCTTGGATATGCCGTAGGAGGAGCGGGGATTGAAAGGCGTCTTCTCGTTCTGGGGAGCCGTTTCCGCATCCCCGAACATTTCGCTCGACCCTGAAAAATAGAACCTGCACTTGGGGGCGCACTCGCGCACGGCCGCCAGCACGTAATGGGTCCCGTTGAGGTTGGAGTTGAGGGTTGAAAACTCGTCCTCGAAGGAAAACGCTACGTAACTTTGGGCCGCCAGATGGTAGCACTCGTCCGGCTGGACCGCGTTCACCACCCGGAAGAGGCTCGGAAAGCTCTCAAGTGAAGCCGCGTGCAGCTTTACGTGGTCGAGAATGCCCCGGATGCGCCACAGACGATGGACGGGGTCTTCCAGGGCGATTTTTCGGATCGTTCCATGGACCTCGTACCCTCGCTCGAGCAAGAATTCCGCGAGGTACGAACCATCCTGCCCCGTGATCCCGGTTATCAGAGCCTTCTTCTTCATTGCGCAACCTCCTGTCTGTTCCATCGCCTTCCGTCGCTCAGCGCGCTGGCGCGGGGGACTGACCGCGGCGTCCCTTGCTCATCCTGTAGGCGTGCACGGCCATCCTGATTGTCGTCTTTATTCCTTCGAGCCCCAGGAAAGGAAACGCGAATGGAATCGAAAGCAGGTAAACGAAGCTTGCGAGCTTTTCGTTTTGCTTCTGCATCAACCGCCTGAGCAGGGGGCGCAGCAGGGGGGCCTTGTTGTAGAGAGGGATGAGCTTGGAGATGGTCACCGCGAGCTTCTTGTAGGGATGCCGCAGGACGCTGTCGTGGTGGTAGCCGGCCTCGCCGCGCCACACCCTCTCCACTTCTCCCGCCGTCAGATACCCGGTGTCTATGCAATGCTCGTACAACTCCGTTGAAGGAAAGGGATAGAAGATGTAGCCGGACACCAGGTCCGCCCCCGCCTTTTCCGCAAGGTCGAGCGTCTTCCACATGGATTCCGGCTCTTCGCCGGGGAACCCGAATATCGTAGACACCTGGAGATTCACGCCCGCATCCTTGACGATCCGGGCGGAGCTTAGTATCCGTTCATCCGTCATGGGGCGCTTGAGCAACTCCGTCCGCATCCTGGGATCGCCGGAATCGAGACCCATGAAAATCTGCATGCAGTTTACGGACTTGAGCTGACGCATAAGCGGTTCGTCCACCGTGGTCGGATAGGCGAAGCAATAAAAGGGAAGATTGACCTCCCTGCGATATCCTTCACAGAACTCTTCCACCCACTGGCGGTCCGCCGTGAATGTATCGTCGTGAAACGAGACGTATTTCATGTCGTAGAGCCGGAGCCTCTCCGTCAGCTCACAGAGGACGTTCCGGACGCTCCGCCTCCGCACGAAACGCCCCTTCCCTTCCGCCATCTTCCGCTGGTAGTGGATGTTGCAGAACGTGCACCGGAATGGGCACCCGCGCCCCGTCACGATCTCGTAGTTGTCCTGGAAGCAGCCGTACTCCCGGAAAACCTGCTTTTCGGGAAACGGCAGTGCGTCGAGGTCCTGGATGAGGGGGCGCGTCTCGTTCCTGAAAATCTCCCCGCCCTTTTTGACCCATATGTTCCGAACGGTGGTTATGTCGCCGCCGTTTTCCATCCTGTCGAGCAATTCGGCGAACGCCTCTTCCCCCTCTCCGAGGCAAATCATGTCGATGAGCTCGTTTTGCATCACATACTCGGGAAGCGCCGAAACATGCGGCCCCCCGGCGATCACGGGAACGGCGAATTCCCTCTTCAGCCGCGAGAGCGTCCGGTTGACAAAGGGATAGAGATTGGTGGGAATGGAGACCGCGATGACGTCCGGGTCGAACTCCCTCGCCCGCTCCACGAGAGATTCAAAACGGTTGAACCTCTCCAGTGGTTTGATCCGGATGAACAGGTTGTCGTCCAACCCAGGGTCGAATATAAGCTCCGCCTGATGCCCTCTGCTGCGAAGGTAGGACATGAGGCTTCCCACGCCAAGAGACTCAATGCCTCTATAGTAGAACAGTGCTTTCATCCGTTGCTCTCTTCCCGCACGGGGCGAATCGTCCCTCTCCCGCATTGCGGCGGGCGCATGGGGACCGGAGACAAAGCGGCGGCGCCACAAGCGGCAGCCGGGCGGTCCGTCCGGTGCGGCGTTGTTATGGAGATTTCAGGAAGCGATGGCGCGTTCCCGCCAATGTGGCGAACGTTCGTGCGTGAGTCAAACGCGCTGTAAGCGCCTGACCTTGTTTTGAAGATAGGATTGAATGGACTGCCGGTGCCCCCAGAGGAACACCAGTAGATCAGACCACCTGTGGTTATGGATGTAGAAAGTGAGGTAGGCTTTCTTGTCGAGATTCTTTAACTTTTCTGGAGGAATCGATTCAAATCCAAGAGGCGTCGCAAGATGCTTTCGGTAATCGTCCCAATTTGCGGAGACGTAATTATAACCAGCCTCCCCATTCCTGGCGAGCCGCCAGATTTCTGTCCCGGGGTACGGCACCATGACGGCGAAGGACACGAAATCGGTGTTGAGTTCTGCGGCGAACCGGATGGTCTCGTCGATCGTCTGGAGCGTCTCGTAGGGATGCCCGAGGATGAAAAAGGAACGGGTCCGAATATCCAGCTTTTTCGCGAGCGCCACCGCCTTTCGCACATCTCCCAAATTGAGTCGCTTGCCAGTTTTCCTCAATATTTCCTGGCTCCCCGATTCGACCCCAAAAGCGATTCCATCGCACCCGGCCCGTTTCATCAGGGTCAGGAGCTCTTCCTCGATAATATCGGCGCGCGTCTGCGCGTACCACGTGGTGGCGGACGGGATGCCGCGCTCTATCATGCGGTGCAGCAGCTCGCGCGTCCAGGCGCGGTCCGCCCCGAAAGTTTCGTCCGCGAAATAGAAGCCTCGGGCGCCAAACGTCCCCAGCACCCATTCGATTTCCTTCACCACGTTTTCGACAGAACGCTTACGCACCCGGTCCCCCAGCACGCGCTGGCAGAACTTGCATTTGAATGGGCAGCCCCTCGTGGCGTAAATCGGATAGGCGGAGCCCTCCGGAAACGGAAAGAGGTCCCACGCCGGAAAGGGAATGGCGTCGAGGTCGGTCTCGAACTCCCTGCCGGCGTTGACGGCGACAGCCCCGTCCTTCCTGTATGCGATGCCGGCGATGCCATCCAGCGCGTCTTCAAGGCCGCTTTCAAGGCGTCCGGCGATCTCCAGCATCGTCTCCTCGCCCTCCCCGAACGCCGCGACGTCGAAAGCGGGAAACTCCCGGAGCGTCTCTTCCGGAAGGGCGGTCGAATGAGGGCCGCCGACCGCTATCAACACACCGGGAAGGGCAGCCTTGATCCCGGCGGCAATTTTAGCGGCCCACACAATGTCCGGAGTCATCGCCGTGATCCCGACCAGATCGGGCCGCCTCGTCAGCGCCTCTTCCACGACCTGCCCCGTCCTCAGACCGCGGCATTTCGCATCGATAACCGCCACGGGATATCCTCTTTCCCTCAGGGCCGACGCGATATACGCAAGTCCGTGCGGCGGCTCCTTCATGTCGGTCAGGCCGCTGTCGGGAAAAGGGCTTATCAGTAGCACTCTGGAGCTATTGGGCACGATTGTCCACCTTGCGGCCGGGCCCCCGCGCCACTCCGTGGGCGGCGTGGCGGGACCCGACGTATGGTTGGTTATTCGCTGGAAGCATCCTGCACTTCGTAGTCCGTCGAAAGCTGACGGTAGATCTGGCTGTTTTGGATCACCATCGCCGCAATGGCATTATAGGAGCCGACGTCTTCGGACGCGGTCACCGTCCACGAGACATTGAAGCGGATGATCTCGCCGGGGCTGAACACAGTCTTCGGCTGCCCTTCCCGGTCCGCGGTGTAGAAGCGAAATTCGCCGCCGCCGAGCACTCCGAGCTTGTCGATGAGCTGTGCATAGATATTGTAGTACGTGCCGGATCGTGCGTCATACCACACGATGATGCCGCCGCCCTGGCTGTCGGTTGTGATGAGCGGATCGCTCTGCGTCTGGTCCGCCGTGCACACCGGAACGCCGTTGCCCGTCCACTGCGCCACCCCGGCTTCGCTGATGCGCTGCGCGTAAACATTCCATGAAGTCCCGCCTCGATAGAAGTCCTGCCATGTGATGATGGTCCCGCCCGCCCCGTCGGAAATCAGCGAGGGCCTGATCTGCACCTCGTCCGTCGCACATACGGGCATTCCGTTTTCTCCCCATACGGGAACCCCGTCTTCCGTCAACCGTTGCGCATATATGTCCGTATCGCCGGTTTGCTTCCGCCCATCCTCCCAGGCGATTATCACTCCGCCCACGCCATCGCTGATGATCGCGTTGGTCACTTGACTGCCGATTGCGGAGCATACGGGAATGCCATTCTCAGCCCACACGATGGCGCCGCTGGCGTTGATCTTCTGAGCGTAAATGTCGAGTGCGTCCGACCCGCTGCGCGCATCCGCCCAGGAAATCACGGCCCCGCCCGTTCCGTCCGCCGCCACGCGCGCCCCGAACTGCTCGTTGATCTCCGTGCAAAGCCCAACGCCGGTGGAGCCCCACAGCCTGTTCCCCGAGCTGTCGAACCGCTGCACATAGACGTCGATTCCATCCTGCGTCCTGTAATCAAGCCACGATACTATGGCCCCTCCCGATCCGTCGGCCGCAATGTCCGGATCGGAGTGCGCGTGCTCATTGTCCGCCACAAGCACCCCATTGGTCTGCCACGCGATCTCGCCGGAAGCATTCACTCTCTGCACGTAATCCTGACAATTTCCGGTCCGGCCGTCATCCCAGGCAATGATGGCGCCGCCTGACCCATCGCTCGTCAGATGGGGATAGACCTGCCAGTTCGCCGCGGTGCAGATCGGGACCCCGTTTTCCTGCCATGCGATTTGCCCGTCGGACGTCACCCGCTGAGCGTAGATGTCGAAGTTGGTATAGCCGGAGTTGAATCCCGCCCTCGAATCGTGCCAAACGATAATGGCCCCGCCCCGCGCGTCGGAAACCATCTTGGGAAAACCCTGGTAAGCGGCGGCGGTGCATATCGGGACAGCGGAGGCCCAAACCGGCTCGCCATGGGAATCCAGCCTCTGTGCGTAAATGTCGAGATCGCTGTCGGAGTCGCCCACTTTCTGCACCCACGCGATAACAACCCCTCCGGCTCCATCGGAGACGGAAGCATGTTCAAACTGGTTGGATTCCGTCGCGCCGACGGCGGTGTTGATCTTTGGGTCGCTGTACCAGGCGAATCCCCATTGCGGCAAGACGCAAATGCAAAGCAGCGCAAATAAGAAGCAGATGTATTTGTGCTTTCTCATGTGATCCTCCATCTGTTATTGATGCGCCCTTCCCCTATGAGGGATAAAGCCCCTAACGAAGCGTTCGGGCGGCAGGCTTCCGTCATCCTAACAATTTCCCGATTTGTTCTTTAATCAGAATTTTAAATGGCAGTAAAGCGGATTCAAATATGGTCTTCTTGGACATTTTCGAGCTGCCCATGGTGCGCTCCACGAATACGACGGGGATTTCCCCTATACGACGTCCCCTCCGGTGCGCCCGGTAGGCCGTTTCCACCAGGAATGCGTAACCATTTGCCGGGACGTAATCTTTCATCACCTCCCTAAGCGCCTCGGCCCTCCAGCAACGGTAGCCGCTCGTGCAGTCGTCGAACGGCAGCCCAAGGAGCGCATGCACGTACTTATTGGCGAAAAGGCTCAGCGCCAGCCGTGATATGGGCCAGTTCATGACCCTGATGCCGTTGAGGTAGCGCGACCCTATGACCATATCGCGTTCCTCCGCGGCCTTCAGAAATTCGGGAATGAATTCTGGCGGATGGGATAAGTCCGCGTCCATGTGAATAATGAACTCCGGGTCCAAGGCCAGGGCATATCGGAAACCGTCCATGTACGAACCCCCAAAGCTTCGCTTTGCGGTTCGTCTCACGAGATGGATTCCCGCTATCGACTCTCTCAGCTTATCCACCACGTCCGCGGTCCCATCGGGCGACGAGTCGTCCACCACGACCGCTTCGGGGGCGGAATCGAGCGCGGCCAGGGAGCGGAGGAGCGTTTCTATGTTGGCCGCTTCATTATAGGTCGGCACAACCACGACAACCCGAACGGGGTGGTCCTTCGCATCTTCTCTATTCATAGCGGAGCCTGCACGGTTGGAATGAAAGGGCCTTCCGACCGAGCGCCATCTGCACCCAGCGCTCGGAGAATCCTTATACTGTGGTTTTCCCGGCGGCGTTTTGGTGTGAAAGCAGCTTCTTGAGCGCCGCCTTCGACTGGGCCAGGCGTGGTAGGACGTACTGCGCCAAACGGAACAGCTTCATGGTCCGGAGGTAGAACGTCATGTAGGCTTTGAGACTCAAATATTCAAGCCTCTGGGCGGAAATATTGGTTAGCTCCAGGCTGCCGCCGCCAAACCGGGTGAAGTCCGCCCAGTCATTGGAAACCAATCGGTAATTGCCATCGCCGACTTGGGCCATGTCCCATATCTTCGTTCCCGGATAAGGCGACATGACGCCGAACGAGACAAAATCGGGGCGGAGGCGCACCGCGAAGTCAATGGTGTCCTGAATCGTTTTTTCCGTCTCAAAAGGATGCCCTAGAATGAAAGTGGTGGCGACAACCAGGCCCACTTTCTTGGCCATCCCGACAGCTTCCAGCACTTGAGACAAACTGATGCGTTTATCAACGCCCCGGAGGATCTCCTGGTTTCCGCTCTCCACCCCGAACTCCAGTCGGTAGCAGCCAGCGGCCTTCATCCTTGCGAACATCTCCTGGTCGGAGCGATCGACGCGCGTCTGCGCGACCCAGCGCACCCGCTTATCAAGGCCCTTTGCGGCAATCAAATCGCAAAGTCGCATCACCCGGTCCTTCTTGAGGGAAAATGTCTCGTCGGCAAAGACGATTTCCTTCGCCTTGTAACGGTTCACGAGAAGCTCCATTTCCTCGACGATGCTCTCGGGAGAGCGCAGCCGCACCTCCCGCCCGAGGGCCCGCATGCAGAACGCGCAAGTATAGGGGCAGCCCCTGGACGCAAGCAGAAAAAAGACGTTTCCACGCCCAGGAAACAGATCCCAAGCGGGAAACGGCGTTTCATCGAGATTCCGGATATACTCCCTCGGCGGGTTGATGACGATTTCCCCGTTTTTCCGGAACCCCAGCCCAAGGATCGAATCCTGGTCCGAACCGTCCGAGAGGCTCCGGAGCAACTCGGTGAACGTCCGCTCTCCCTCTCCCGTCACGAGGTAGTCGACCCATGGGAATTCTTCGAGGGTTTCCCGGGGACGCGCTATGGCATGGGCGCCTCCCAGCGCGACGCGGATGGAGGAGTTCGACTTCTTGACCGCTTCGGCGATTTTTCCCGCCGCCACTATATCCGGCGTCATGGCGGAAATTCCTACGACGTCTGGACGGCGCGCGGCCACCTCCGCGAGGATGACTTCAAGGGGCGGATTGTCGAGCTTTCCGTCCAGCACAGAGCATTCCATCCCGGAAGCCCTTATGGCCGCGGCGAGGTAGCCCAACCCCAGCGGGGGGATGGCCGTTTGCGCGGAATGGTACCTCCCCCCCAACACGGGCGGGTTTATCAGCAACACCCTCATAGGTCCTTACTCCTTGGGTTGGCGGCTCTTACTGCCCTGAAGCATTCAAGCCGTAGCGCCCGTTGCTCAACCGCTCCCGATAAACCGCGGCCTTGGTTGAAGATTCCTGTATCCTCCAGTCCCTCTCTCTGGAAATATTGAACCACAAAAACGCCTTTACGCGCGGCGCCTTGTTCTCGAGCGTATCGAAAAATCTCCCGATCCACTTCTCGGGGTTGTCGGAATACTTGTCGCCTGGATTGTAGGCGTTGAAGTTGTCATCGGCGTCCCCCGCGCCGCATTCAGCAATCATAATCGGCTTGCGCGAGGCGTAATCGTTGTAGAAATCCATGATGAGAGTCTCCGGGTCCCCGCTTCCGAGGATGGGGTACACGGAGATTCCCGCCCAGTCGACATAGTCGTCTCCCGGATAGTAGCTCGTCCAATGGGTGGGGCCGACATCCACGGCGGTAGGGGCCCAGACCCACGCAACATTTTCCACGCCGGCCTGCGTGAAAACATCGTGCGCATGCTTCCAGGCCGCCACATAGCTTTCGTGCGTCTGCGTCGGGTCATAGGATTCGCTGTAGATATTCCAGTTGCCGTTCATCTCCGGAAAAAACCGGAGAAATATCGGCTTGCCGAAGGACTTGGCCCCGGCGGCCCACGCCGAAAGCTGGGCGTCAGCTTTCCCCGCCACAATGTCGGTCGGTTTGAAAGCCCCAGCCGTGACGCTTATCACCGGAATCTTGCCGATTCCGTTAATCTTGTTGCACATATCGAGCGGAAAGTCCCAATCGAGGAACCAGACGAAAGACATCGCGTCTGTCGTCTTGCCCGCCAGACTTTCGTACTCGGTCAACTGCTGCTCGTCGAACTGCTTCTCCCAATCCGAAGTGCTGTTTCCCCATCCCGACAATGGAGCCGAAAAAGCGAAGACGCCATGAATCACCTTACCGTCGGCGGGTTCAAATTTCTGGATTCCCGTCACCGCCCCGGAGGTCGCGGAGGACTCTCCCCCGGAGGATGCCGATTCCGAGGCTTTGACCGCGCGGATGTCCACAACGTTCAGCGCAAAGGAGCTATCGCTAAAGCCCGATGGCTGGAATATCCCGATCGCCACCTTGCGAATCTGGTCAAAGTCCAGTTGATCGTTCTCGTCCGACGTCCAGGAACCCGCGAGATAAAATTTCTTGAATGGCGCAACCACCTCCACCCAGCCCGAAGTCTTGAGGTTTCGGACCTGCTGCGCGATGTATGCGCTTCCGTCCTCCTCGTAGATCATCAGGGAAAATTCCGTAAGGTCCTCGGCCGCCGTAGGCACATACGTCCACAACCGCAGGCTGTCATAGTCCTTCCAGTTGCGAGCCTGCCCGAGGTCCTTTATGTAAAAACCCCAAAACGGGTCTTTGCTCGAAAAATCGTACTGCATGCGCATGCTTTTCATGCCGTCATGGAGTACGCTCCCGTCAATCGCACATTCCAGGTTTACATTGGGAGCGATATTTTTTGACCATCCCTGGAGCGAAGTAGTGGAAAAATCGTCCACCACGGGGGACGTCAGCGTCGAAATCCTCAGGTTGGACGCAGGCTCCAGCACCGAAGCCGTTCGCACCAAGGAAGATTCGTTTTCAATGTCATCCACATACAGGATGAAGGAGGAATCGGTGAACGCCGATGGCTGATAAATGCCTATCGCAACCTTGCGCACTTCTTTAATATCCAGCGGATCGGACTTGCTCTTGAAAAGTCCCCCGCTCGAGAAAACGAAGGAGGAGAATGGCGCAACCACCTTCTGCCACCCCACGGTCTTGAGGCTCCCGACGTTCTGCGCGATATAGGCCGTCCCGTCCTCCTGGTAGGCCATCACCGACAGCCCCGCCAGGCTTGAGGAAGCTTCGGGAATGTACACCCAGAGGCTGAGGCCGGAGCTTCCCGACATGTTCCACGCCGTCCCCAGGTCTTTCACCAGGAACGCGATGAAGGGCTTTTCCTTGTTGTCGAACTTGAAATCTATCTTCCGCGCGAACGTTCCCTCCTTCACGTAGGTGGAATCCGCCGAATGAGAGATTTCCACAGAGGAGGACTTAAAAACGCTCCAGTCCGAACTCCACTTCTCGCAGCCGTCGATTACCGCCCCCTCGCACGACCCGAGGCGGCAAATCAGTGGAAAAAACGCCGCGATGAAAGCGGCCAGAACCACGGGAAGAAAGCGTATTTGATGGGATTTTTTCATGTCATTCCCCTCTCAGGGGTTAATTAAGGAAGCGCCCGCTTTTGCGCCGATCCCTGGTATACGCCTGCCGGACGGTCCCCTGACCCCATATTTGAAGTAGAAGAGAGCGGCGCTCCGCGCATGGTGCAGCTTGTGCCGCAAATTCCCGAACTTCCTGCTGCGACTCTGGAATTCATGGATCATCTGCACATGCGGAAGGTAGTATACATTCCAATGGATGCTTGCTCTATAACACAGGTCCGCATCCTCGAAGTAGAGAAAATATCTCTCATCGAAGAGCCCTACATCCTCAAGCGCCTCTTTGCGCATCATAAGACAGCAGCCTGTCAGCCAATCGACCGTCATGACCTCGTCGTGCGGAGCGTCCCTCATGAGGTAATCATCGACAATCTTCGCGCAGAAGAAATGCCCATCCAATCCCAGCCCCCTGCTCAGAGTCACCATGAGCGAAGGATGCTTCCGGCACGAGTACTGAAGCGAAAGGTCGGGATTGAGCATCTTGCATCCCATGATGCCCGCGTCGGGATTCCTGTCCATGAAGTCGACCATGCCCTGCAGAGTCCCCGGAAGAACTATCGTGTCGGGATTGAGCACGAGGCAATACCTGGATTTCGCGTAGCGCAGCACCTGATTGTTTGCGCGCCCGAAACCGACATTGGACTCATTCACGATCAGACGCGCCTGTGGAAAACGCTCCTTCACCGCTTCCGCGCCGCCGTCCTCGGATACGTTGTCCACCACCCAGACTTCGAGGTCCAGATTACCGGCCCACTTGTACACGGACTCGATGCATTTCAGGATGCAGTCCATGGAGTTGTGCGCAACGATGCTCACCGTTAGGTCCTTGCACGGCATAGTGTCCACTCTCTTGTTGGTAGGCGTTGCGGATAGGAGCTATTGCGGGGCCAAAGGCAACCTGTAGATCTTTATCGTGGGGCCCTGCCGCTCTTCCGGCAGAGTTGGAAAAACCTTGACGAGGTCGCACGTCTTGTCCAGGTCGTGGTAAAAGGAGCTGTAGTGCTCCGCGGCTTCCGGATGATTCCGGCGATATGCCTCCGATTCGTACCCTTCATATGCAAAGCTGCTCACGACCGCGTACTCGACGCCCTTGGCGATGAGGCCCCGCAGGGTCAGACCGGGGTCGTAGGCCCCATCGGAGCTGATGACTATTCGCTCGATGGAGTACCGCACCGGATAGTGGACTTTTCTTTGCAACTCGTAGCGCTTCGCCAGGCTGGACTTCTCGGTTTGGAGGAACCTGTTCCCCGTCTCCCGGTAGCCCTCGATGTAGGTCCGGCGCAGACTCTCCTCATCCTCGGCGATAGGAGGACTTAGCTTGGCAATATCGAAGCGTCCCGCGTCGATCGCTATCTTCGTCCCGGAAGAGATGTTCGACTCGATCCATTCCTTCGCCATTGTCCGGGTGTCCTCGCGCGACAGGGTTGCGTCGATGTGCACCGAATCATAAAGCGGCTCGGCTGCCATCAGGACCAGGAGCGCCGCCGCCGCTCCCCGCACGACTCGAGACCCTGAGCAAAAACGCCCATATATATCCGAGAGAAGATGCGCGCCTATCACCAAGGCGGGTGGAATGGCGGGCGCAAGGTATTTGTCTATGCCGACCATCAGAGTGGAGATATAGGCGAAATAAGCAACGGTGAAGGACAGGGGAGCCATCGCCTCGACGGGCCTCCGCCGCGCTATCAGGTATGCCACGCCCGCCCCGCTGGCTACAGCGGCGGCCGTTCCAACTCCTTCCGCAAAGGACCGCACATAAAAGAGCAGCGTCGACGAATGCTCCGCCCCGATATTGCCGATCTGGTTCACCCGGCTGAACTGGTGCATCACGTCCGCGAGAAAGCTATGGAAATCGATCAGGGCGTAGGGACAGCCCATAAAGAACGCGACCGGCAGCGCGACCGCGGCCAGCAGAGGCCCTCTGTGGAGGAGCGCTTCTCGGATCGTGGGCCGCGATTTATAGAGGTGCAGCGCGTGGGCTACGGCAATCGGTATAACGAGAGCTGCCGCGTTGTACTTGATCGAAGCTCCGAGCCCGATGACTGCCCCGGACAGCACATAGGAGCGCAAGCTTCCCGATTCCACGATCCCGTGCATGACGACAAGCCCGCCTATGACGGCCAGGACGAGCGGGGTGTCGGTGAGGACGAAGTGGCTCACGCCCGAAAGCAGCGGAGAACACGCCATGAAGAGCGCCGCTATGACGCCGGTCCTCCGGTCAAAGTACAGTCTTCCCGCCTCATACGTGAGATAAACCGTGGCGACGCTTATGAGCGCCATCCCGACGCGCCCGATCAGGTATATGTGCGTCGGGTCGGAAATGATCCGGAGCGCGAAGCTTTCCGTCGAAGAGAATATGCCGAACACAAGCCCGGCGACAAAGTAGACGCCATAGAGCAGGAAGAGCGCATACATGAGCAGCGAGCCGGGCCACTCGAAAAAATGCGGGTTCAGGTCGCCCGTGCCGAAAGCGAGCGCGTGGTTGACGAGGAACGTCTCGTCCAAAATGTAGGTGTAGGGAAGCCCGTAGAACACCCCCCAAAGCCGCAGGAAAAGGGCCAGCAGGAGAATGAGCGCCAGGAGTCGGAGAGCGAGGGTGCGCGTCATGGTGGAATCAGTAAAGACCATGTTGCCTGTCGTTCAACGCGGTTGGAACGCCCCTGCAATAAGAGCAGATCGTGCGCGGACCGCCTTGGCTTTTATTCCCGCCTCCCGTGAATACTTCGCGGGATCGCCTGTAGGCGGGGCTGTTCCAAACGGTGAGAAAATCGTTTTCCAATATCGACCCCAACTCCGCCTTCCTGCCTTCGTACACGCAGCACGGAGCCGCCGTCCCGTCCCAGTTGACCACGATGGAGCGCCAGAGCCATTCGCACTTCTTCCGAGTGCTGTAGATTCTGTCCACCTTTTCGTTATAATAGTAGCGGCTCAGCGCCTCTTCGGACGGAAGCCAGCTCAGGTCTTCGGCGTTCCGGATGTTCAGCGTCACGGGGCCGACCCGCAGGCTGTCCGCTCCAAGGCGCGCGGCGAGGCGGCCCATCTCCCGGACCTGCCCTTCGTTGTGGCGCATGGCGAGAAACTGCACTTCAACGATGGGATAGCGGCTCCCGGCTTTCCGTTTCGCTTCGGTGAGAAGCGCGACGTTTCTGACGACGGCGTCGAAGTCCCCGCCCACCCGGTAACGGGAATAGGTTTCCGCGTCAGCCCCATCGAGCGACACGACCAGGAGTTCCAGCCCGGAGGCTATCATCGCCTTCGCGTGCTCCTCCGTGAATACGTTCATGTGGCTGCTGATTTCCGTGCTGACATTGGAAGCCGTCGCGTAGGCGATCATCCGGAAGATATCGGGATGCAGCAGCGGCTCTCCCCAGTTATAGATGCGCACCTTGTAAAGGTAACGCCCCAGCCGGTCGATGATCCCCCGGAAAGTCTCGAGGCGCATCCGGCCCGGAGGGCGCGTCGCAGTCCCCTGCCCTGTCGGGCAGAGCGGACAGTGAAGGTTGCAGATGTTCGTGGGCTCTATTATGATTTCAAACGGATAGGCCGTGAGCGCACTCCGGTTCGCCCATTTCTGCAAATAGAGACTGAGCAGGTTGGCCATTTTGAGAGGCGTGTTGTGTCTCCCGAAAAACCGCGCGTGCCTCTGGGCAAGGGCGACGCTCCTTTGCACTCCCGACGGAATGAGGCTCATCGCCGCGCGCTCCTCCGCGCCCCCGCGCCCGCCGCATGGCGATAGGCTTCAATCGTCCGCCGCGCCGTATTCTCCCAGCTAAACAGCAACGCCCGCTCCATGCCGTCCTTCCGCATCCGCGCCCTCCGCTCCTCGTCCGAGAGCGCCGTGAGAAGCCCTCGGGCAATGTCCTTGTGATCGTAGGGATTGAAATATTCCACCGCGCTTCCCCCAAGCTCTCTCATCACGGGGAGGTCCGATGCCGCGACCGGAGTCCCGCAGGCCATCGCCTCGACGACCGGAAGCCCGAACCCCTCATAAAGCGACGGAAACGCGAAAAGGCGCGCGTTCGCCAGGAGGAGGCGCATGTCCTCGTCCGGGAGAAAGTCCGTGAATAGGACGTCATCCGATAATTGAAGGGAGTCCACGGCGGCGCGGATATTCGGATAGTCCGATTCGGGCCTCGGCGAGATGTCGCCGCAAAAGACGAGCTTGCACGGACGGGGGAGCCGCTCTTTCACTTCAGCGAAAGCGCGGACCAGCCGCACAAGATTCTTTCGGTATTGGGGAAACCCCGTAAAAAGAACGTAATCGCGGTCCGTCCCCAACAGGGTCTCAACCCTTTCCTTACCGCCGTTTTCGCCGCGCCCCGCCGTGAAATCCTGGCCGAGAGGCGAGACGAATATCGAGGAGGGGCTTCCTCCCAGGAAGCGTAAAATCTCTCCCTTCATGGCGTGGGATATCGTCAAGATAGCGTCCGCCTTCGCAACGGAAAGTTTCATGAACAGCTTGTGGTAGTAGCGCCTTGCAAACGTGTTTCCGGATTCCGGCTTGTAATACTGGCAATCCAGAATAGTGACCACCGTCCTGCACGGGCACATCAGGGGCAGGATGTTCATCGGGGAATGAAAGACGTCCAGCCCGTGCTCCGTGATCCAACGCACCAAGCCAACCTGCTCCCATATGCGCCTGCCCGTAGGATTGGATGCGTTGACGGGGCAATTCACCAAATGGAGGTTGTCCGGAAGCCCCGCGAAAATGGGGGTGTTTTCGTCGGTGGTGAAGACAAAGTATTCGTTCGCGGCATCGATGCGGGGAAGGCGTCTTATAAGATTAACGATATAATTCGCCACTCCACTTGGCTTTCCCCAGAAGAAAGCCGTTACGCCTATTTTCAACGGTTGCATCGCTCTCCCGTACTCTTCGGTTGCGGCGAGGCAAGGGCTCTTTTCACTTTCCTAGCCAGCATTTCCAGTTTCTTCTGCTTTGAAATCAGTCTTACGAAGCCAACAAGCGGTGGGCAAAGCAGGGTCGCGAAAAGTCGCGAGGATAAAACCCGGTCGCAAAGGGACTCCAGCCTCGCCGACCGCGCTGGCGGAAGCCTGAATATTTTCTTATAGAGCAGCACGAGCGGCGTAAAGAAATACGCCGTGAAAAGAACCCGATTTCTCTCGATGGACGGCAGCGATAACGACGTGTCCCGGAAGGGGTCCGTCACGTCCCTTTCCCGCATAAGTCCGTCGGAAACGCAAAGGTCATAAAGCGCCGTCCCCTCGTAGGGGAAAAAAATCGAAACCTGCTGCTCGTCCGATTGCATCCGGGCGTTGAATTTCAGAGTGTCCAGCCTCGCCCGCGCGTCCTCCCTCGGAAGCCCCACCATGTTGAAGGTGTAGAGCTTCATTCCGGCCTTTCTGCAAAGCTCGGCGGCCCGCAGCATGGTTTCTTCGGAAAGGGAGCGGTTGAGGATCTCGTTGCGAATATAGGAGTCGCCGCTTTCCACGCCGATCCTGAGCGACGTGCAGCCGGCGTCCTTGAGGAGTCCGATGATCTCCTCGTCGATCAGGTTCGGGCGGATGTTGCACTCGAAGGGCAGCCCTACTTCTCTTGCGTACAGATCGGAGAACGCCCGAAACCATTTCTTCTTGATGGGCAGGATGTCGTCGTCGAAGTGGAGGGATTTTATGAAGCCGTAAGCGGCGACTGTTTCTTTTATCTCCAGGATGACGTTCTCCGGACTCCGGAACCGCACATAGGTCTTGGCGCCTCCCTGCCGCATGACTTTCTTGAGCGCGTGGTTGCAGCAATAGGAGCAGTCGTAGGGACAGCCCCTCGAAGCCATGAAGACCGCGATGCCGCGTTGCTCGCAGTCGAGGTTGGCGTAATCGAAAATGCCCCTGTCGGGGAAAGGCAGCGCGTCGAGATCCTCGATGACCGGACGGAGGCCGTTCCTGTGCGTGACGCCGTTTTGCTTTATCCAGACGTTCCGCACCCCGGAGACGTCTTCTCCACGCTCCATGGCGTCCAGCAATTCGACGATCGGGTCTTCCCCCTCCCCGATGCAAACGGCGTCGATGTCTCCGACGCCCAGCGTCTCCTCGGCGTTCAGCGTCGGATGCACCCCGCCGACGATCACGGGGTCGCTCCTGACGCTCTTGATCCAGGACGCCCATTGCTTCACATACTGGAACATATTGGTCGTCGCGGAAAATCCGGCGAGCACGCGCTCCTCTCCCCCGGCGGCCTGCGCGTAAAGCGACAGGAACTCGCCCTTACAGAGAGGGTGCGTTATATGCAGAAAGCTCACCTTGTGGCCCGCCTGCCTGGCCACCGCCGAAATGTAGCCAACCCCGGTGTAATAGTACCCCGACCAGTTGGACCCTTTGAGGATGTCTGGGTAAATCAGGACAAGGCGCATAGCGTGGCGCTCGCTCCAATGGGGGTGCATCCCGAGACGGTTGCCTCAGGATTTGATGAATGGGAAAAAAAGCTCCAGGCGGCAGAGAAATGCGCTCCAGTGCCAGGCAATTTTCTTGGCCTGCCTCTCGGCGTCGGCCTTCCTGGCAAATGGGTAGGCGAGGGAGATGAGCGCTGACTTTATAAGGGAGCTCAACATGACGAGGACGCGGAAAACCTGCACGCGCTTCAGGCCGAAGTTTTTTATGAGGTAGCGCTCCTGACTGTCGAGGTAATAGCCAACCGCCTCGCGGGTGCAAATCACGCTTCCTCCCGCATAGTGGTAAACCACGGCGTCGGGGGTGTAGATGACCTTCCCGCCCGCCTTCTTGATCCGGTAGAAGAGGTCGCACTCCTCGAAATAGAGGAACATGCTTTCATCGAAAAGTCCCGTTTTTTCGATGACGTCGCGCCGCAATATGACGCAGGCCCCAAGCAGCGTGTCCACTTCGAGTCTTTCGTCGAGGCGCTCGGGGACCACGCCGCATGCGCCGAAAAAATCCGCTTCGGGGAAAATTTTCTTGAGCAGCCGGTTGACGGCCTGTCCTCCCCAGACGGCAGACGCCATGGTGGGAAAGGCGCCGCACGAAAGCTGCGGGCTCCCGTCCGGATAAAGGATGCGGCACCCCGCGGCGCTCACGTCCGGCGATTTTTCCATGCAGTCGACGAGGGCGTGGAGGCTGCCGTCGGTCATGACGGTGTCGGGGTTCAGCAGGAGGATGTATTTCCCCTGGCAGTAAGGGAGCCCCACGTTGTTGCCCTTCGCGAACCCGAGGTTCTCGCCGCTCCGGATGAGGCGCGCCATGGGGTAGTCGCGCTCGACGATGTCGGCGCTCCCGTCGGTCGATGCGTTATCCACGAGCACCACCTCGAAGGGTGAGCCGGTCTGCCTCAGAATGCTGTCGAGGCAGGGCCCCAGGTGCTTGGCGGACATGTAGCTCACGATCAATATGGAGGTGAGCGGCGCCGCATTGGGCTCGCGGCCATTAGCTCCCGTCATACAGCCCTTCCATTTTCAATGCGATGGCTTCCCAGGAAAAATGCTCTTTCACGTGACAATAGGCCGCCGCCGCGATTCTTTCCCGCAAGGGCGCGTCGAGCAGCAGTTCGCAAACCCGGCGGGCGAATTCATCAGGCGCGTCGGCGGCAAGCAGCGCGGTCCCCTCCACCGCCCCCAGCCCCTCGCACCCCACCCGCGTCGTAACGACGGGAACGCCGAGCGCCATCGCTTCCAGGATCTTGAGCCGCGTCCCGCCGCCTATCCTTATCGGCGCGATGAAGACAGACTCGTCGCTGATGCACGTCGCGTAATCTTCAAGGAACCCGGTCAACCGGACCGATCCATCCTCGGGAACGATTCCCTTTAGAGCGTCCCACCCCGTTCCGATGACATAAAGCGTCGCGCCCGGGACCTTCTCGCGGACTGCCGGGAAGATCTCGCGAAGGAAATATTTCAGGCCGTCCACGTTCGCCGGGTGCATCGCGCCGCCCAGCATGAGGAGGCGCTTCCCCCGCGCATCTCTTGGCCCCGGCCGGAAGGCGTCGAGGTCCACCCCGTTCGGAACGACCTGGACGTCCCGGCCGGGAATCAGCTCGAGCGCCTTCTTCCTGTCGGTTTCCGACATGACGATCAGCGTGTCGAAAAGGCTCCAGACCTTTGCCGCATAGCTCTTGTGCAGCCGGTAATTTATGAACTTAGCCGCTTTGCGCGCGGGCCGCGTTTCGCATTCAAAGTCTCGCTGGTGGGGAAGGTACGAAAGGTCGTAATCCGCGAGGAACTTTCGGGAGGGATGCTCTCGGAAGAAATCCTCCGGGAAGCACCGAGCCATTCTCGTCAGCTCCACTTGCACCACGTCGTAGCGGCTCTCGGCGAGCAGACCGGCGACGGCATCCTTCAGCTCCGGGAAATAGAAGCCCGACGCTTCGGGCGGGATTCCCCGCGCGGCGTCCACCCCTCTCGCCATCAGCTTGGTGAAAAATCCCGTCCTCCGGGAAGCGCCGTCCGCGCCAAAAGGATCGAAGGAAACCCTTTTGCGGAACCAGCCGTCCAGCCGGGCGACGCTTTCCCTTTCGGGAGGCGAAACGAGCGAAGCGAAATCCACCGTGTGCTTCGAGCACATATGTTTAAGGAGGTTGTACAGCCGCGTGTGCCCCCCCGACGTGAGCGGCAGGGGGAAAAAGGGCGAAACGACGAGGATGTTCATTTTATCGCCTCATGGCTCGCTTCGACAGGCAGCGGGGACGCCTTCACGAACGCGGCGGCCCACTCGGGCGCATCGGAGCATTCAAAAAGATGCGCCTTGATGAGGAGCACGACCGGAACATATACGGCAAGACAAGTTGGAATCAGGATGAAGGGCGATGCGGACCGCGACAGGTAGGCGAGAAAACCGAGGGCTCCGATCACGGCCGCGCCGAGCGCCGTCTTCATGGCGTTGAAACGGTAGAGCCGCCTGCCCACGTAATAGTAGTGGATCATTGTCAACGCCCCCATGGAAACGACAGTCGATATGCACGGGCCTATATAGCCAAGACTTGGGATCAACGCCGCGTTGAGTCCGACTCCTATCACCGTCCCGATGGCGAGCGCCCGCAGATTATTCCCCTGGAGGTCGCTCGCGACCAGCGAATGGGCGAAGACCTGGTCGACCATATAAAACGCCAGGGCTATGATGAGGATGCGGAATGCATGCGCCGCGCCCGCAAAGGACTTGGAGTAGACCGTCACCACGATGAAGTCGGCGAAATAGATGAGAAGCGCGGCGACAGGCAGGAGCACCGCCACAGAGTAGAACACCGACAACGACGATATTTCGGTGAACCGGGCGCCGTTTTCCTTCGCGTGCCTCGACAGAATCGGAAAAAGGACGCTGACAACGCAGGTGGGCGGGATGAAGGTCATTTCAAGCAACTTATACGCCGCGCCGTAGATGCCGACCGCATTGAAATCGCTGAGGAGCGCGAGCAGCACGACGTCCGATTTGGCGAAAACCACCGCGAGGATGTGCAGCGACGCGAAGGTGGGGGTGAGGGAGAGCAGCTTTCTCACCGTTTCCGGGTTCACTTTCCAGCTCATGGGGCGAAGCGCCGACCGCAGCACCCCGAAATACCCGGCGGCGCACACCAGCCTGGCGAACAGGAAGACGCTCGTCACGCCGACAATGCCGTATCCGAAATGGATCGCCGGTAGAGACAGCGAAACCTTGAGAAGTCCTTCTACTCCCTGGTAGGCCAGCAGCTGGTTGTTCCGCTCCATGGTGATGAGGAGGGCTTCCCACACGAATATCACAATAGAGGGAAATATCGAGAGCCCCATGATGAAGAGCCCCCATTTCGCGTTTCCGCTCAGGTGAAAAAAACCGGCGGGCGCGAACATGCAAAGACCTCCCGCAACAGCGGAAACCAGGGAGATGAACGTGGCGCTGGCCAGGTAGTCAGCCGATTTTTCCGGCTCCTTGGCGGCCTCCCTGCCGATGAGCGTCCCCAGCCCCAGCGAGAACACGACCCCGAAAAGAAAACAGTAGGCGAGCACGAATGAAAACTCGCCGAACGGCTCCACGCCGTCCCGTTTTGCGAAAACGAGCCCCACTATGACGGCCGCCGCTGGATTCATAAGGCGCGCCGCGAAGAGGAGAATGGTGTTTTTGAAAAAGCGGACCAGCCCCGGCGGAACGATCATCAACGCTTCTTAGACTCCAATTTCCGATCTCGGATTTCCGGCTTCCGCGAACTAATGTTTGTAAAGCTCACAGCACCTGATGCACGCGGGGAACAGCTCTTTTTCCCGGAGGATCTTTCTGAAGTCCTTGAATTTTTGGTTGTTCCAAATGCTCTTGAAGCTCTCCTTCCGGATGTTGCCCGCCACGAAGCTGGAGCACGGGCTGACGTCGCCATTCGGCAGTACGTAGACGCTTGTCCACGGAGCGAGGCATTTGTTGGTGTATGATTTCGACCGGAAGAAAGGCTTCGTGTAGTAGTCGAGAATTTCCTCGCGCGTAAAATCAGGATGGATGATGATCGGGAATTTTCCATCGCGGTTCTTGAGCTCCGCGACCTTATCCGCCAAATACTCGAGGTCCATGGCCCCTGGCATGTAGCGGTATCCGGACCAGTGAACGGATTCCACATCGAACAACTCGCGGAACAATCTGGATTGGCTCGAGAACTCCTCATCCCGAAGGAAGGCGAGGTGCAGGAAAATGAGGCAGCTCACGTCAAGCGTTTCGGCAATGGCGACGACTTCGTCGAGATGCTTGTAATTCTGGTCCGATATGGTGCAGCCTATCTCCAGGACGGGCGTCGTCGAGCCAAGCTCCTTCTTCCAGCGATTGACAGCCTGAAGCCCTCGCATGGCCTTGCCGAAGATATCCGGAGCGCCCCTTGCCGCATTGTGCACCGCCTCGGGGCCGTCGAGGGAAAGACTCAGCTTGTCGAGCCCGATCTCGACGAGCTTCCGCGCATTCGCCTCCAGCATCGAGCCGTTCGTCGTCAGGACGCATTCGAGCCCCTTCGACTTCACATGGCTCATGAATTCGAACCACTGATTGTAGAGCAGCACTTCGCCCCCGCAGAGGGTTATCGCGGTCTTTTCGGATGCGATTTCATCGATGCGCCGCTTCAGCGTGTCGATGTCGACCTCGTCACGCAGCTCCTTTCCCGAAAAACCCTTCACATAACCCGATACGCCCCACTGCCCGCAGACATTGCACCGGAGGTTGCACCGATACGTGAGGAAAAAGGTGATGTTCGTCGGAAAGGGACTCCACCCGTCGAGCGCGTTGGCCGCAAAATGGGTCGCGATTTTCTCCAGCCCCTTGCGCGTGGCGTTCGCCGGGTCCCGCAGAAATTTCCTGAAAGCATTCTTCGATAGCAGGTTCAGCATTTTCCGAGCCGCCTGTTTCTTATTTTCTGCCCCAATTTGAACGGCTGGAGCTCCACCATGTGCGATAAGGCGTTATGGCGGATGCGCAGCCGCAGCATATCCGAAAGAAGATGCGAAACCATGCGGAGGACCGGACTGCGCCCCGCGCTCAGTTTCTTGTCCAGGTAGGCCGTATAGAAATGAAGGTCCTCAAGAAGCCTTCTATGCTCCAAAGGAAATCCACCCTTTCCTATCTCGTCATAATGATAGGACGCCCAGCCCTCCAGGGTCTCAGGGAAAGGCATGCCGAGCGAAAGCGCGTAGCGGTAGAGCTCCGTGCCGGGAAAAGGCGTATAGAGCTGGAGTCTGTAAACGATGGCGTTCGGGTTCTCGCGGAGCAGGGCGTGCATAAGCCGCAGCGTATCCTTGACGTGCTCCGCCGTTTCAAAGGGAAACCCCGCCATGAAGCTGTAGAACGGCCTGATGCCCACCCGCTTTAGCTTCGCGCTCGCCGCCATGACGTCGTCCACGGTGATGTCCTTGCCGATCCGCTCCAGGATCTCGTCCGATCCTGACTCGACCCCGATGAACAGTTGGTCGAAGCCCGCGCGCTTGAGAAGCCGGAGGAGCCCCTCGTCCATCTGCGCGAGGGTGTCGGCGCGGCAATTGCCATTGTAAATGGAAAGCCCGACGCCGGATTCCACGAGCAACTCGGCGATTCGCCGCACCCGCCGCGTGTTCACGAAGAAGTTGTCGTCGAGAAGGAATATCCCCCGGATGCCGTAGCGCCGCGACAGCTCCAGCATCGAATCGACGGTTTCCTCGGCGGTCAGCGCCGTCCACCTTCGCGAACAAAACTCCGTGTTGTAGCAGTAGCCGCAACGGTGCGGACATCCCCTGCTGGTGATGAACGGAAGGCTCTCGGTCTCCGTCCACGCGGGATTCGCTTTGTAGGCCTCCATATCGAGCAGTTCGTAGGCGTCGATGACCCTGGGGTCGATCTTCGTCTGCCCGCGCTTCGGGGTCGTCACGATCTCGCTCCCGCGCTTGAAGACAAGGCCCTTGATCTCGCCAATATCGTCGCCGCCCGCCAGCGCCGTCACCAGCTCTCGGAAGGTTTCCTCCCCGTCGCCCACGACAATGACGTCCATCAGTTCGCTTCGGATGGTCTGCTCCGGCAGCAGACTGGGGTGCACCCCTCCCCATGCGATCGTGACGGAAGGGGCGGCGCTCCGCACGATCGCCGCCGCCTCGCAGGCCCCCTTGATCTGCGGCCCGGTCATTGTCGAAACGCCGACGCACAGGACGTTCCCGGCGGAAAGCGCGGCCGTCAGCGTTCCGCGCCAGTCGTCGTCGATCCGCATGTCGATGATCCGCACGTCGAAATCGCCCATCAGGGGAGCACCGACATGGATGAGCGAAAGGGGCGGGATGAGGTCCGACCGGTTGTTCATCGTATCCGGGTAGATGAGTACAATCGAAGGCTTAGTCATGGAGGAAAGCTCTTGGATGCGCCCGCTGTCCGCCCCGTCGGGAGAGAACGCGCGCGCCGGTTGAAGCGGACTAGGAAACGGAGGAGGCGGAGATCGCGCCCGTTGCGGGCGACTCGAAACCACCCGGGGCCATGCCGCTCTCCTCGTCGGCTATCCTGCGTGCGGCCAGCGCCACGCCCACAAGCGACCAGTATATGGTCACGAGCAGGTCGGAATTGTATATGTCGAAAAGCATCTGAACGGCGGCGCCAATAAAGGCGGCGGTCAGTCCCACGCCAATGGCGCGTAGGAGCTTGTCGGGAAGGCGCATCAGGTCGGCCGAGGCCGCGAGCGCCCCCACCACGAGCAGGAGATAGAAGAAGAGGCCCACAAGTCCCGTTTCCGAAGCCGCGAGAAGGAATCGGTTGTGAACGACGGTCGAAATGAGATCGCCGCCGAAAAAGGTCTGCTGCATATCGGAGACGCCTGTCGGAGCATAATCGTTATCGGCCATCACGATGGCGAAATTATTGAGGCCGACCCCCAGCACGGGATGATTCTTCACCATGTTGAGGGCTATGCGGTCGGTCTCGAATCGGAGTATGACGGATTCCATCGAGGTGACGCGGTCCATGAGCCCCTTTCCGAAAAGCAGGAGCACCAGTATCCCGAGCCATGCGCCCGCAAGTCCCAGCTTCAGCACGTCCCCCTTCTTGAAGATCCCGGCTAGCCAGGCGAAAACCGCCGTAAACGCCAGCGCGACGAAAAGCCCGAGATACCCGTTTCTCGAATAGGTGAAGAGGACGGCGACGCCTCCCAGTCCCACGGTGCAAAACAGCGCCACCCGGATCGGCAGGTTTTCGGCCTCGAGGAATAGCGAGAACGCGAGGGGAATCAGCAAAACGTAATAGGCGGACTGAACGTTGTGTGGTCCGACGAGGCCTCCCGCCCGGAAGACCTCCGCGCTGTCCGCCGCCTGCATCGTGGTCTCCTGCATGTCTCCGGAAACGGTGAACCACACGTTGAAGAATTTCTGCGCGAAGGTCGCCATTTCCTGAAAAAAAAGCCCTCCTATGAGGATGACGAGCACGAAGGTCAGGTCGTTTCTGTCTCTTATTACGTTGGCGAGAATGAGGACGACGAGCGCCAGCTTGCCGACCCACATCAACTCTATGACGCTCAGGGGAACGTTAGAGGAATTTGCGATCGAGAGCCCGCACCAAAACGCGTAGAGGGCGAACGATATGAGAACGGCGGGGATGTGCGTAGGGCGCCGCCTGAGGATGACGTGGTCCCGCAGAAAAGCGGCAAGCAGAAGGATAAACGGGATATCGTAAAGGAAGAGGCCAAGCGATGAAGGCCCGCCGGTTAGCATGGGGTATTCGGTGGAATAGATCCTTTTCGCCATGAAGATGGGAATGCAGAAGGCGAAAAGCCCAAGGGCCAGGCGGCGCCGGTCCTTGACGAATACTATCGCGGCGAGCAGGCCCAGCGCGGCAAGGAAAACGACAACCCACTTCAGCGCGCTCCCCGCGACAATGCAGGACGCCACCCCCATGGACGCGCCGCCCCCTATGACCACGACGCATAACAATCCCCACAGCAGGACGCGCGTGATCGCTTCGGACGTGGAAGAAGTCATGACGCGCCGCCGCTCTCGAAAATAACCATATCGATGGGCTCCCTATGCCGTTCGCGGTGGGCGGCCGATTTTCGCGTCCCCCAAATCGCTTGGACCGTCGCTTATATCCGCCGGTATATCCAACCCGGGATGTAGTGCTTCCGCTGGTTCAGGACAACGCCGTAGATGTTTGCGTGGACCTCGTGGAGCTTCTTGACGGCGTCCATCACCACTTCCCGCCTCGGACCCTCCGCCCGGACAACCAGGATGACCCCGTCGACTCGAGAAGCCAACAGGGTGGTCTCTGGATAGGGTTGGAGCGGCGGGGCGTCGATCACGACGAAATTGAACATTTCCTTCAGCTTATCCATGTAAGGCTGGAAATCGCCGGATTCAATGATCCTCGAAGGATGGCAGTCCACCTTTCCCCCGTCCAGCACGCTGCACCCGGGTGCGCGCCGATCCTCACGGATGTATTCCTCCTTATAACCATCGAAGAGCCAATCCGCCAACCCCTTGCTCCGGGACTCGGACGACTTCCTGTCCGAGGACCGGAAGTTGAAATCGAGCCGAAGGGACTTCGCCCCAGGGTGTTCGGCCAATCCACGCGAAAGGTGCGTTGCTATTGTGGTCGTCCCTTCGCCGTGCTCCGAGCTTGCGACGAGAACGGTCTTGGGGCTCCGCCCATAGTCCGTCAGCAGAAGCACCGCGTTTCTTATTCTGTTGAACTCGTTGGCGGAGCTCTCCGGCAGTCCTGCATAAGAGGCGGACAGATCGGTTTTCATGCGTTCTCCTTCACCGGGAGAGGAATGCCTCGCTGCGGCGGAGCGTCCTTCAAAAGCGATTTTCGCAGACGCGCGTTATCCGAAATTGTCCCGAGCAGGGGCAGCTGCAGATGCTGTTCCGTCTGCTCCGGAAAACGGAACGAATGATCGAGGAAGTCCATGGCCGCCACGATGCTTATGCTCAGGAAGACGCCCACGAACGTTGCGAGCAGTATGTTGAATATCTTCTGGGGAATGAAGCGTATCGTGCGCACGGGCATGGTGGGGCGAAAGGCGGGCTCCAGCAGGACCACGTTGCTGATCCTCGCGCTGTCCATGGCCTGGGCGATCCGCGTCTCCTCCATCTTCTCGAAATAGGTCTTGTAAAGGTCTTCGTTCTGGGCCAGCTCACGGGACAGGCGGTGCAGCTCCTGCTCCTGCTGAGTAGTCTTTGCGAGGTCCGACTTCGATTCATCCACATATTGCTCGAGTCGCTCCTTGCGTGACCGCAACGCATCCATCTGCACCGCCATGGAATTGATGGCCTCTTCCTTCGTCAGCTCTTTTTCCAGGTCGTCTATTTGCCTGTCGATGGCTTCCACCATAGGGTCCGTCTGCGAGTATTTGAGGGCTGCGTCCATTCTCTTGGCTCTCAAGTCGAGGAGCTTTATCTTGAGGGTGTCGACCACTCCGTTCGCGCCCGTCAGGTCGGAATCGCCATGGGCGATCGACTTCGCCTTCAAACGCTCCTTGGCGCTTCCCATCCGCTCCTCCAGGCTCGCAAGCTCCGCGTCCGTCTTCTGCATGTCGGTGCTCATGCTGGTCATAAGCTCGACCAGAGAGCTGCGCTGCTTCTCGAGGTCCGCGATGCTCCACTTGTTCTTGTAACTCTCGAGCTTCGCTTCGGCGTCCTCCATGCTCTTCTTGTAGCGATCCGTCTGGTTGACGAAAAACGCCAGGGCGTCGGACGCTGTCTGGACCTCCATCCGATGACGCATGTAGACAGCCGTGACCGCGTTGACGACCCGCGCCGCAAGCTCCGGGTTGCGGGACCGGTAGGTCACGAGGATCGTGTTGGAATTCTGGATGGCCTCGACCTTGACGCCGTTTTGGACCATCGCCACGGCTTTCTCCCTGGGCGACATGGGCACGATGAGGTTAAGCGTCACCATGAGCCGGTCCAGCGCCTCGGAAACGTAGGACGCCGCGCTCTTGAACCAGTGCTTCACCCGCTGCCAGAAGGTCTTGGGGACCTCCTCCCCGACGGCCAGCAATTCGCCTTCCAGCTGGTCCACCACCTTTTCGGCTATTCCCCTGCCCTTCAACATCTCAACTTCGGAGTTAACGATATCGGAGGGCTTCATCATCGTCATAACGGAGGTCGGGCGCGCAACGCCTGCGGAAATGGGCGGCGCCTCGTTGCCAATTCTCACGAGAAGCCTTGACGACGCTTCGTACACGGGAAGGAATGTGTAGGAATATCCCACTGCCGCCGCAATGCAGGAGATGGTGAGAAGCAGGGCCAACCATTTGAATTTGAATAAAATGTAAAAAAAGTCTCGCAAAACCGCCCTCCCGGCGCCCCAGTCGCTTTATTGGTTGCTATTGTTGGGATTCAGGTCGTACACCCAGTTGAAGCCAACCATGCGGGAAACCGGTATGAGCTTGTCGATGTATTGCGCTACAAACTCGTTGAGCACCGCGATGGTCGTCTTAGGAACGAAGACGATGTCGAAAGGCTGAATAAGAATGTCGTTGTGCTGGCTGGGGTCCCTGAGGTCCGCGTTGAGATCCAGCACGACGAACATGGGCGTGAGAGACGTTTGTTTTCGGAGGAGAACGACGCATTTCATGTCGCCCGTATTCTTGAACCCGCCTGCCTGCATGATGGCCTGGAGAGCCGTGATTTTGCCCTGAAGAGGCACAAGGCCGGGGTTGGCGACCTCCCCGCCCACGTAGGCTGACCGGCCGGTGAATTCGCGCATAATGACCGTAATGTCGGGGTATGCAACCCTCTTGGAGAAAGCGGCTGTCAGCTCATCGTCCAGCTGGGAAGGAGTCAGGCCGGCGGCCTGTATATCGTCGATCCCGACCATGGATATCTTCCCATCGGGTCGGACCACCAAATGCTCGTTCAGTTCGGAGTTGTAGAAAAACTTTACATCGAGCACGTCGCCGCGCTGTATGATGTAATCGTCGTCCATCGCCTGGATAGACTGGCGATTGAGCTCGGGCGACGTGACGAGCGGCGACTCGGGCTTATGAGCGCACCCCGCGCATGCGGCGGCAAGGATGCAGACCAGTAAGATACGGAAACGCATTGGGAAAAATCTCCAGGAACGATTAATCCAAATATAGAAAGGGCCAGGGCGAAGTCAATAGTGAAAATATACTGCCAAAAATCTCAAAAGAATGAAAGAGGGGATTTACAGGGGATGTTCACAGCCCAAATGAATAGGAAGGGGCTTCGCGCCATCCTCCGATGCGAGAAAGACGGTGAGGCGAGCTGTGCAGGGAGGCTGATTCAAGAGAAGTTCGCGGCGGCCTGACCAAAAGCCAAAGCTCCGCAAACCGAAATACAGTCCATCCTTCGGCCAGGAACGCTAAAAGGAGCGTCAAACGGCGGAGGCCATCGCATCTCTGGGAGCGACCAGACCCCTCGCGCCATCTACCAGGTAAAACGATATACGGCGCCCCTACGACAGAACTTTAAGTATTATTTTAAGATGTCAAGCAACCCCAAAAAACTTAACCCAGATCTTACAGCAAAAGCAATAAGAGAGAATCGTCAAAAAGATAATTTTTCCGTTACGGTTTGTTGGCGTCAAAATGTGAGGGAAGGCGATCACATAGGGAATCGTGGTTTATGGCAAATAATTACCCACTATTCACGCCATGCTTTAACTATGCGAAACTGCTATTATTAGCAGATGTGACGTATGGATGGGAGAGAAGCCCCTTACAGCAATTCCACTAAGTTAGATCATGACAAAGCGAATGGAAGGATTATTTGCCAATATGTCTATGTTATAAATGCACCGTAAAGGTGGCCATAAATCCAGCTCAGATGTTTCATTTATATTCAAAGAATTTGATTCAAATTCAAACTGAATCCCTTCTGCACCTCAATTGCTCATCATTATGGTTCTTGCTTATACACGACTCCGTCAAGCTCGTCCAGCTTCCAATCCAATGCAGAAGACCCCGATTTCGTATAAGGCCGCGACGCGGAAACTGATCGTCACTTTAAGGAGGCATCCGGTGAATTCTCATCCTTATGGGTGCAAGAATCCCTCCCATTATCTAAGATATCTTTGTACTCCACGCTGTAAATGAAGAGCACCACCATTGCGAAGCTCAATATGAGCGGTCCGTACAGGATGCCTATCAAACCGAAGTAATTTACGCCCCCGATGATGGCCAGGAACACATAAAAAGGGGACAGGGCGCCCTCCCCCTTCATGAAATAGGGACGGGCGAAATTATCGATGCTCCCCACTACGAGGATGCACCAAAGGGTGAGGAAAATAGCCGATTTTACACTCCCGGCCAGCAACAGGTAGATCACCGTGGGAATCCAGACAACCCCCGTCCCGACGATCGGAATGAGGGATGCGGAACCCATCACCGTCCCCCAAAAAAGAGGCGGCACGCCCACCAGCGCCAGGCCGATTCCTCCCGCCACCCCTTGTACAATCGCGGTCAGGAGGGTCCCAAGCAGCACGGATTTCACGACTACCCGTATTTTGTCGAGGATGCGGTCCTCCTGCTCCTCGCGCAAGGGCGAAAGATACTTGATCTGCGCCACCATTCCGTCGCCGTCCCGCACCATGTAGAAGGAAATGAAGATCATGACGAAAAAGTTGAAGACCAAGCTCGCCACGCTCCCCACAAAGCCCGCGCCGTAGCTTAACAGAAACTGGCCGATGTTCTTGCTTGCCTGCATGAGGTTCCCCGGTATATCGAGCTTCTCGGGCTGTATAAACTTGAAGTGCTGGCCGAGCCACAGGATGTAAGAGTTCACCCGGGGGTCGTTCATGAGCTTTTCGAGGTTCCCGGCAACCAGCCAGTCGTGCACGCGAGCGACGCTCTGCACCCCCTGGGCCGCCAGGGACGAGATGAAAATCGTCGAAGGCAGAACCAGAAGGAATATGATGACGAGCACCACGGTGAATGCGGCCAGGTTCTTCCGCCCCTTGTACAGCCGAACAAGCCATTGCTGCAGGGGCTGGAAGATCGATGCGAGCACAACGGCCAGGATGATGGTGTGAAGGAACGGGTTGAGAATCATGTAGGTGAGATATAGCGCCCCTCCCAGAAGAATCAGGAGGAATATGCGATGCCCCGCCCACACCCCGTCACGCTCGGGAATCATTCCGCCGCAATCCGCCATGGAGGTCCTTTCTTGTCCGGCATTACAATTTCTGAGCTTTCTGGCGATAGCTCTTCGCCTTTTCCGAATCCCCCGACTCCTTGTAGGCTTCTGCTTCAAACAGCAGAACCTGCTTGAGCTTCTGCAAATCATCCTGATAGAGGACCTCGGCCTTCCGGGCGAATTCCAGCGCTCTCTTCGGAGATCCCTTCATTTTCCAGGCGCGCGCCAGTTCAAAGAAAGCATCCCCGTTGTATACGTCCACCTGGATGGCCTGTTCCAGAAGAGGAATGGCCTGGTCGGGATTGCCTTGGGCCATGGACGACTTCGCCGTATTGACCAGATGCATGGACGCCTGACGCTGCGGCCCCTCGGGCATTTTCGCCTTCGCTGTTTTGGGAGTCGGAGTTGGCGTCTCGGTCGCCTTCGATTTGGTCCCGGAGGCCGTTGCAGGCGAGGCTGCTGGAGGAGTCGCCGCAGCGGGAGAAGCGGCGGGCGGAGTAGACGGCTGCTGAGGCGCGGACGGCGCAGGGGCAGCGGAAGTAGACGCCGCCGTGGACGACGCGGGTGCGGAGGCGCTCGGAGTCTTGGCGTGAGAGGCCGAAGACTTCGCGGGGGACTCCGCCGCCGGCGAGACCGGAGCGGGAGAATAGGAGATTTTTGGTTCAGGGGCGGCGGGCGGCGCGCTGATATCCCGCTCCCCGAACTTGGGGCTCGACTTTATGATGGGCGCGGATTTCTGCTCGACGTCCTTGGGCTTGGCCTGCGGCTTCTCCATCCCGACAGAGGACGGCGCGCTTGCTTGCGGAAGCGGCTTCCTCCACTCGGGAGGGATATAGACCTGTTTCTTGGCGCAACCCGAAATCCCCGCCTCCAAGACAAGCGCCAGAACGCAGAGGAGCGCCGCCCACCAGCCCACACCCTTTGCAGAATTTTTCACGGTAAGCCGTCTCATATAAGTCATCCTTGGCAAACAGTAATTGACGCGCTTTTCATTGCGCTCCCGAAGCGTGCAACGTGCAATACTCCGTCGGCTCCATCCCGCTCAGGAACAGCTCGGATTTCTTGTCCGGACACGCCGGAGAAGCCAGAAGCCCCGAAGCCGTGCAAACCACCCTCTCTTCAACGCCAGGCGGAACACGAAACGGCTCGGGATTGATCCACGGGCGCACATTGTTGAGGAACGCGGCCCAAATGCCGAGGGCGCCCTGCGCTCCGCTCAGATGCGTCGACTGGTTGTCGTCGAACCCCACCCAGACCAAGACGAGCAGGTCCGTCGTATATCCCACAAACCAGGAATCCCTATAATCGCTCGTGGTTCCCGTCTTCCCCGCACAGGGGAAATCGATCCCCATCTGCCTCGCGCCCCTGGCCGTCCCACGCTTGATGACGCCCTCAAGGACATTTGTAATGAGATAGGCCTTGGCTGGAGTGGTAGCTGACGCAAAATCAACGTTCCGGCGCTGCTGCACCTCCCCGCGCTCCGTTACCACCTCCCGCAGACTCAGCAGGTAGGGCCTCTGGCCGTCATTGTCTAGCGCCGCGTAGGCCCCCGTCAACTCAAGCGGCGTCACCTCGAAAGCCCCGAGCGATAAAGACGGCTCCGGTTGGATAGGCGACTGGATGCCTATAGCCCTCGCCGTATCGATGATTTTCTTCAGCCCGACGGCGTAAGCCAGATGCACGGTCGGAACGTTGAGCGATTGTTCGAGCGATTGGCGCATCGTGGCGCGCCCTCGGAACTGCCCGTCATAATTCTGCGGGGACCATGTTTTCCCCTCCACGACATAGGTGGTCTGCTCGTCCGGGAGCCACGTCGTAAGATTGAAGCGGTCAAGCGCCGTCAGATATACAAAGGGCTTGATAGCCGACCCGGGCTGGCGGTTCGCGTATAGCGCCCGGTTGAAGCTGCTTTTCGCATAATCCCGCCCCCCCACCAAGGCCAGGACTGCGCCCGTCTTGGGCTGAACCGCTATCAGCGCCGCCTGCAAGGGGGCCTTGACGTCCTTCCCCCTCAGCCGGGGATGTCTCTTTTCGAGGCTCTTCAGACCTTCCCTCACCGCGTCTTCCGCCGCCAGGGCGATTTCGGGGTGCAGGGTCGTGTAGATATTGAGTCCCTGGCTTTCCAGCACCTCCGGCTTATACAGGTCTTTCAGCTGGAGCTTCACATAATCCACGAAATAGGGGGCTGTCTTTACGGGAAGCTGCTCCTCCATGGGCGATATTGGCTCTCCAATGGTCTGCGCGCAGACTTCCGGGGAGATCATCCCAAGCTCCTGCATCCGCTTCAGCACCGTATTGCGGCGCTCCTTGCACGCATCCGGGTTTTGGAGAGGCGAATACATATTCGGGGCCTGTATCATGCCTGCAAGGACGGCGGACTCTCCCAGCGTCAGGTCCTCCACGTTGCGCCCGAAATAATACCGCGCCGCCTCTCCCATGCCATGGATGGCCACACTCCCCCGCTGCCCAAGGTAGATCTCGTTCATATACATCTCGAGGATCTCGTCCTTTTCGTGGGCGGCGTCAATGATGAGCGCCATGCAAAATTCCACCACCTTGCGCTTGAGGGTCCGCCGGGAGTCGAGGAAATAGTTCTTCACCAGTTGCTGCGTGATGGTGGACCCTCCCTGTACGAACCGGCGGGCCCAGACATCCATCCATAGCGCCCGCGCGATCCCCCAGAAATCCACCCCGCTATGTTCGTAAAAGCGATGGTCCTCGATGGCCAGCACCGCATCGATGAGCGGCTTGGGGACCTGCCGGATGCTCACCAGCATGCGACTCTCCCGCTCCGAGCCGAAAAGGCGCGCGATCTCGACGGGCTCGAGCTCCATGTACGCTACGGCCCCTCGCTCGTCCTCCATGTTCGCTATCCGGTTCTGCTGGAAGGTGAATTTCACCTGCCGTGCGAGGATCTCATGACCCGGAAAGCCAAACTCCCGGAAGTGGACCACCAGGCTGTCCCTACCCACCCGGTACTCGCCAGCCACCAGGGGTTCGCGCTGCGCCGGGCGGTAGCGGCGCACTTCCAGCATTTGCTTGAGCTGCGAGAGCGACACCGACTGCCCTGGAAATATCGGGACCGTCGCGGAAAACACCCGCGACGGCACGCTCCATTTCTGCGCGACGAACCGATGTTCGATCTCCACGTAGAGATAAAACAGGTAAAAAGCGATGGCGAAGGCAAGGAATACATCCACCAGCACGAACAGCTTCCACCACGGAAACCTTGCTTCCGTACGCTTATACCGATTTTTCCTTCGATCCGAAAGCCCGGCAGCCAAGCTCCACCTTCAGTCTCTTCTGTTGAACCCTTCGACTACCACTTCCGGTCGAGCCGCGCGACGCATTCAATATGCGGCGTGTAGGGAAAAAGATCGAACGGACGCACCTTCACGACATTGTACTTTTCTCCGAGCAGGGCAAGGTCGCGCGCGAGCGTCGCGGGATTGCACGAAACTGTCACGATCCTCCGCGGCTCGAGGTCAAGAAGCGCCTGGACGACGCGGGGATGCATCCCCGCCCTCGGGGGGTCCGTCACCACCACATCGGGCGCTCCGTCGCGCGAGGCCGCCGCCTTCACGTCCGCGACCATATCCTTGACGTCGCCAAGATGGAACGTGCAGTTCCCCACGCCGTTCACACGGCAATTCGTGTGAGCGTCCCCGACAGCCTCCTCGTCCACTTCAAACCCACCCACGCGCCGCGCTTGCGACGCGATGAAAATAGCAATGCTTCCGGCCCCGCAATAGAGATCCCAGACGGTTTCCACGCCCGCAAACTCCCCGAAATCCCTCACACACTCGTAGAGCTTCTCCGCCGCGCAGGGGTTGGTCTGAAAAAAAGACTGGGCCGATATCCGGAACCGCAGCCCGCCAAGTATTTCCTCGATGAAGCCCGGCCCCAGAACGATGCGGCTGGCGTCCCCAACCGCTATCTGCGCCTTCTTCCCACTCACGGAATGCACGATGGTCGTTATATCCGGGAAAAGCTCCGTCAGGCGTCCGGCGAAGTCGTCCACGACTTCGTCCTGCCTGGGATGCGGCGCGGTGATGACGTGCACCAGAGTCTGCTCCGTGCGCTTCCCCTCCCGCACGACCAGAAAACGCCAGAACCCCTCGTGCGTCTTCGTCGTATATGAGGGAAGGCCGCTCTTCTCGCACCAGCTCCGGGCCGCCCGCGCTATGGCCGCCGACCGGGGAGACTCCAGGAAGCACTCTTCCACGTTGAATATCTTATCGAAAAAACCGCGCACATGGAGCCCCAGGGCAAAATCCCTGCCGTACGTCGCGTCCTTGTCGGCTATCTCCTCCGGGGAAAGCCACCTGTGATCGCTGAATGTATACTCCATTTTGTTGCGGTAATACGTCGTCTGTGGAGACGGAGTCGTCGGTTCGACCACGACGCCTTCCAGGCCGCTCGTATGCTCCAGCGCCTCCTGCACGTGCACACGCTTCCAGCGCAGTTGTTCGGAGTAGTCGAGCGTTTGCCAGAGACACCCGCCGCAGGTTCCGAAATGCCTGCAAAATGGCTCCGTGTAATGGGCTGACTGCGAGAGCACCTCAATGGCGCGGCTTTCCGCGTATTGCTTCTTTCGCTTTGTCACTAAGGCCCGAACCCGCTGGCCGGGAATTGCGTTCTGCACGAACACGACAAAATCATTCACGCGGGCGATCGCCTGCCCCCCAAAGGCGAGCTTTTCGACATCGAGCTCCACCTCGTCATTTCTGCGCAACTGCAAATCAAAATTCATCGACACCCGTATTTTCCAGCGCTGCAAGCGCCCTCACGGCGCCGCGCATCCAAGCATCCCCGCAATTCTGGCCCCGCCGCACCACGCGGCAAGGCCAAGGTTCATTATACACAATTTGTCCGAGGGAAGCATTTTTTCATGGAAGCAGCAAAGAGAGAAGACCTGAAACTAACCGCCCGCATCAAGGACATTTTCAGAGAGAGCAAGAGAGCCCATGGCGGCCCGGGAGTGCACGCCGAGCCTCGTAAAGGCAAGCAATCACTCCCCCAAGCGCCTCACTATACGCAATATCATCAAAATTCCAAACCCTTGCGCATATGAAAGTCCGCCATCACCCGCGCCGCCGTGAGCGCGTGGACTTCGGCGGCCCCAGCCTTCTTCAGCACTCGGGCGCACTCGCTGATGGTCGTTCCGGTGGTGAAGACGTCGTCCACCAGGAGGACAGAGCGGCCTTCCAGCCGCGCGGGGCAAAGCGCCTCGAACGCCCCCTTTACGTTCTCCAGCCGGGCATTTCTCTTAAGGCGCGTTTGCGGGTCGGTCCAGCGGGTGCGGTCGAGGACGCTTAACCGGACCGGCAGCTCCACGCGCCGCCCGAGTTCCCTTGCAAGGAGGGCCGACTGGTTGAATCCCCGCTGCCGCAGACGTCTTATATGCAAAGGGATGGGAACAATCATGTCCACCGATTGTTGCGTCGCGTCGCTCCGCCACGCCCTTTCCAACAGTTCCGCAAGCGGAGGCGTCCAGTGCAGTTTGCCGCCGAACTTGAGTTGATGGATGCGCTCTCGGACCACGCCGCCGTAGAGCACCGCCGAACGCGCGCTGTCGAAATGAAAGGCGCCGTTCAGGCAATCGCCGCAGAGATGGTCCGGGGAGGCGGGGCTATCGAGAAATGGCGTTCCGCAGCAGGGACAGAGCGGCGAGCCGACCCAGGCGAGGGACTCGCGGCACGCCTGACACCACCGGCTCTCACCCGCGCGCATCCCGGCATCGCCGCAGCCCGCACAGCGGACCGGAAAGAAGAGGTCAAGGAGCGCGGCCCCCACTTCCCGAACGTCCCCAAGGAGCCGAACAGCTCCTGGATGGCTGCGGCAGCGCTCCCAGCGGTCGGCCAGATTCCTTATGGTCAGCATAGCCCCAGCCTCGATCCTCGCAAGTCATTAGCGCCCGATTCCGGCCCTGTCGACTTCACCGAAGCCGCCGGGCAAACTCGACGGGCAGCCCCCTATCCAACAGCTTTCCCACCGTCGTCTCGAAATCGTAGGGAACGAACCGGGTCTCGACGCTCTCTCCCTCGACGTCCCATATCACATACTTCGCCGCATTATTGCCGTCTCTCGGCTGCCCCACGCTGCCGGCATTCACGATGCACTTGCCGTCCCATCCGAGATCGAGCTTGGTGCATCCTTCATGCGGCAGACCCCGCGTAATGTTCTCCCCGTCGAATCGCACCATCCCGAGCAAATGCGTATGGCCGACAAAGCACACCCGCTCCTCCATTCGGCTGAAGATCCTGCGAAGCCCCATATCGGAAACAGAGAAGAGGTAAGTAATGGCCGAGCGCGGCGGAACGCCGTGCACAAAAAGGCCCCTCCCCAAGGAGAGCGTTTCGGGAAGGCCCTCGATAAACCGCATGTCGTCCTGAGTCAGCAGGCTCCGCGTCATCCAGAGAGACTCCCGGACAGCACGGTTGAACCAATGCAAATCCAGCCGCCCCAAAACGCCCAGCTCATGGTTCCCCACAATGCAGGAGACGGCGCGCTCCCGAAGGCGCTCCACCACGATGTCAGGGTCCGGCCCATAGCCTATCGCGTCGCCCAAACAGACGATTCGCCCTATGCCCATCCGATCGATGTCGGCGAGCACCGCATCGAGGGCCTCGATATTTCCATGAATGTCCGATACAATTGCCACCTTCATCGTGACGTCTTTAATAGGATAGGCGCGCCAGATCGAAACCTTCAAACCTTTCCGCTCCACCCCGCCAGCTTGTCCAACCGAAACAAATTAACGCGCTGGAGAGCCCGCTCCCGGCGCTTTCGTCTTGCCCACAGCTTCCGACTCCCCGTGACGCCCGAAAGCGCCCTTCAGCGCATTTTGCATTCTTTCCATATACACATAAATGACTGGCGTGATGTAGAGCGTCAGGAACTGCGAAAGCAGCAAACCGCCTACGACCGCGAGCCCGAGCGGGCGGCGGGCCTCAGCCCCGGCGCCAAGCCCCATCGCAATCGGCAGCGTGCCCATGAGCGCCGCCATGGTCGTCATCATGATCGGGCGGAAACGCAGCAGACACCCTTCGTAAATGGCCTGGCTTGGGGTCTTCCCTTCGTCCCTTTGAGCGTTCAGGGCGAAGTCGATCATCATGATGGCGTTCTTCTTCACGATGCCGATCAGCATGATGATGCCGACGAAAGCGTAGATGCTGAGGCTGATGCCAAAAAGGGAGAGCGTCAGCAGTGCGCCCACGCCCGCCGACGGAAGCCCGGAGAGGATCGTCAGCGGGTGGATGAAGCTCTCGTAGAGCACCCCCAGAACGAGGTAAATGACAAGGATCGCCAGCACGAGCAGCACCCACATTCCCTGGGTGGACGACTGGAACTGCTGCGCCGTGCCCTGGAAGCTCGTGGCGATCGTCGGTGGAAGCCGCAGCGATTCGACCGCCTTCTGGATTTCGGCGACGGCGTCGCCAAGCGCTACGTCCGGACGCAGGTTGAAGGATATGGTGACGGAGGGGATCTGGCCGGTGTGGTTTACGGTGAGGGGGCCGATCTGCTGCGTAATCTTCGCGAGGCTCTCCGCCGGAACGAGTTTTCCGCTCGCCGACCGGACGTAGATCATCGAAAGCGAGGAGGGCGAGCGCTGGTGCTCGGGCTCCACCTCGAGGATCACGGCGTACTGGTTCGTCGGGGTGTAGATGGTCGAAACCTGCCGGGAGCCGAAGGCGTTGTAGAGAGCGTCCTCGATCCGCTCGGCGGAGACGCCCACCGCAAGCGCCTTGTCGCGGTCGATATCCACCATGACCTGCGGACTCGAAATCTGGAGGTCGCTGTTGACGTCTTGAAGCCCCGGAAGCTCGCGGAACTTGGCTTCCACGGCGGCTGAGTTCGCGTACAACTCCTTCGTGTCCGGCCCCTGGAGGGTGAACTGGTAGAGCCCCTTCGTGAGCCGCCCTCCGATGCGGATGGTCGGAGGGTTCTGCAGGAAGACCTTGATGCCGGGGATTGCCGCGAGCTTCGGACGCAGCCGCTGGATGATCTCGTCAGCGCTCGCGTCGCGCTCGTCGCGGGGCTTCAAGTGCAACATCACGCGCCCGCCGTTCCCAGCCGGGCTCGATCCGCTGGCCCCCACAACCGACATGAACGCCTCGACGGACGGCTCCTGGGAGAGCACTTTCGCGACCGCCTGCTGGCGATCCACCAGGGCGTCGAACGAAATTCCCTGCGCTCCTTCCGTAAAGCCGAAGATCTGCCCGGTGTCCTGACTGGGGAGGAACTCCTTGGGCGCGATCTTGAAAAGGTGCACCGTCGCGAAAAAGAGCGCGATGGAGAAGATGAGCGTGCTGAGGCTATGCCGCATGACGAAGACGAGACTCCGGTCGTAGACGTGGAGCATCCCGTCGAAGAATTTTTCGAGCGCCATGTAGAGCCATCCGTGCCGCTCCGCTCCGTGGGCGCGCATGAAGCGGCTGCAAAGCATCGGGGAGAGGCTGAGCGACACGAAGCCGGAAACAAGGATCGCCACGCTGATCGTCACGGCGAATTCGTGAAGGAGCCGCCCGAGGATGCCGCCCATGAAGAAGAGCGGAATGAACACCGCGACGAGCGAAATCGTCATCGAGAGGATGGTGAAGCCGATTTCCTTCGATCCGTCGATGGCCGCCTGGAGCTTTCCCTTTCCCATTTCCAGGTGGCGCACGATATTTTCCAGCATGACGATGGCGTCGTCGACGACGAACCCGACGGCCAGCGTGAGGGCCATTAGGGAGAGGTTGTCGAGGCTGTAGCCAAGAACGTGCATCACGGCGAAGGTCCCGACGATCGACATGGGGAGCGCGAGGCTCGAGATGATCGTCGCCGAAATGTTTCGCAGGAAGATGAAAATAACGAGAATAACCAGGACGACGCTAAGAAACAGCGTCAACTTCACGTCCTCGATCGAGGCCCGGATGGACTCCGAACGGTCGTAGAGAGTAGTGATGTCGATCGAGGCGGGAATCTGCTCGCGAAACGTCGGCAGGAGCCTCTTGATGGAGTCCACGACCTCGACCGTGTTGGAGCCCGGCTGCCGCTGTATGGCGAGGACGATAGAGCGCGAGCCGTTCAGCCAGCTCGCGACCTTGTTGGTTTCCACGCTGTCGATGGCCCTGCCGATCTCCTGGATGCGCACGGGAGAGCCATTGCGGTAGGCCACGATGAGCGGGCCGTAGGCCGAGGCCTCCATCAGCTGCCCCGAAGCCTGCACGGTGAACGCCTGATGCTCTCCGTACAATGTGCCGGTCGGAAGGTTGACGTTGTTGTTCGCGATGGCGGTTTCCACCTCGTCGAGACCGATCCCGAGAGAGGCGAGGGTGTTCGGGTTCACCTGCACCCGCACGGCGTATTTCTGCGAGCCGTATATCTGCACCTGCGCGACCCCGTTTATCATCGAAATGCGCTGCGCCATCAGCGTGTCCGCATACTCGTTCACGGTGGAGAGCGGAAGGATGGAGGAGCTGAGAGCAAGGTAGAGCACCGGCATGTCCGCCGGATTCACCTTGCGGAAAGACGGAGGCGTCGGCATGTCGCTCGGGAGCAGGCGCTGCGCCTTGGAAATCGCCGTCTGCACGTCCTGGGCGGCGGCGTCGATGCTCCTGTCGAGGGCGAACTGGAGGGTGATCTGCGTGGTCCCGAGCGCGCTCGTCGAGGTCATGGAGTCCACGCCCGAGATGGTCGTGAACTCCCGCTCGAGAGGCGTCGCAATCGAAGACGCCATGGTCTCGGGGCTCGCCCCCGGAAGGCCCGCAGAAACCTGGATGGTCGGGAAATCGACGTTCGGCAGTTCGCTCACGGGGAGGAGTTCATAACCCGCGACGCCAAATATAAGAATGCCCACCATGACGAGGGTCGTCGTGACGGGCCTGCGGATAAAAAGCTCGGTGACGTTCATGACCGGGGCTCCTTGCCGCCCGCCGAGCCGTCGTCCTCCTGCACCACCTTGGCCACGGAGCCCTGGGTGAGCCGCAATTGCCCGTCGGTGACGACTTTCTCACCCGGCGCGACGCCCTTCGTGATGACGATCTCGTTCTCGACCGCCGGCCCTACCGTCACAGGGCGGTATTCCACAGTGGAATCCGGCTTCACGACGAAAACATACGGCCCCTGCTGCCCCGTCTGCACCGTCTGCGAGGGGACTACGAGCGCGTTTTTCTCCATGGCGAGCGTCAGGATGACGTTCACGAACTGGCCGGGCCAGAGCGTCCTCTCCTGGTTGGCATAAACCGCCTTCAGCTTGATGGTCCCCGTCGCGGGGTC
>CALFXO010000051.1 GCA_937958025.1 uncultured Syntrophobacteraceae bacterium | reverse complement strand
TTGACTCGATGATGAAGATTGGGAATACGGCGCCGGCGCCGAAACCTGTTGAGAGGTCTGGAAAGGGTTGCTGACGCCTCCGCCCCAGGAGCTGCATCCGCTCATGAGCGCAACGCAGAAACCGGAAGCCATGATCCAACGAATCGCCTTTGAAATTCTCATCCTCGTCATCGTCACTGTCCTTTAGCCAAATCGGAGTATAGTATTTTTCGGCTTACATGAAGAAAGGGTTGGTTCTCCTCTCTCTGTCCACAGTAGTCTCGGGACCGTGCCCCGGATAGACGACCGTCCCGCCGTCGAGGGGAAAGATCTTCTCCCGCACCGACTGAAGAAGCTGCTCATGAGAGCCGCCCGGGAAATCCGTGCGGCCGATGGAGCCTGAAAATAGCGTATCGCCGACAAAGATCAGTCCTTCCTCGGCGAAATGCAAGGAAACATGCCCCCGCGTGTGACCGGGAGTCTCCAGCACATGGAGGCGGATGGCTCCGGCTTCGAGCACATCCCCCTCGCTGAGGGCGTGGTCCACCGTGCGCTCGCCCCCTCCCGCCGAGGCAGGCAGCGCCGCGAGCCCCACCATGCGATCATTGAGAAGCGGCTTGTCTTTCTCGTGGAGATACAGATCCCCGCCCATCCGCTCCTTCACCGCCCAGGCGTCCAGCACGTGGTCGAAGTGACCGTGCGTGAGGAGGATGGCTTTCACCCTGAGCCCCAGGTCCTTGAGCCTCCCGACTATCCGTGCGGCGTCTCCGCCGGGGTCTATCACAAACGCCTCCCCGGCGGATTCGTCGCCGATGAGGTAGCAATTGGTCTGCAACATGCCGACGGCGTATCTCTCCAGAATCATCCAGGTCCCTTTCTTATGACGCGGAGCGCGGTTCTCTTGTTTCCTATTTTTCCAGCACTATCAGCTCTTCGAGAGGACGTCGATGAGAGCTCTGATTGCGGTGCGCCGGATGCCCCACCGCCACGACGGCCATAAGCTCCAGGCGCTCCGGCAATTCGAGGGCCTTGACGACTTCCTCTTTATTCTTAAGGATCTCTCCGATCCATACGGCGCCAAGACCGTGCGCGTGCGCCGCGAGCAACAGATTTTGGATGCACGCCCCGACCGCCATGCAGTCTTTCACGTACTCGTAGGAGACTTCCTTATCCAGGAAGACGGGGATCAAAACCGGAGCGCTTTTTAACACGGTGGAGTAACGGGTCAACTTCCCGAGGGCGTCCTTAAGGTCCTGGTCCCAGACCAGCGCAAACCGCCAGGGCTGATTGTTCAATCCGGACGGGGCCCAGGACGCGGCCTCGAGGATCTCCAACACCAGCTTCCTGTCCAGCGCGGCGTCCGTAAAATGACGCACGCTCCGCCTGTCGATTATGGCTTTCACAACTTCCAGCTCCGAGGTATTGATCGACATAAATGCCTCCATGTGCAGAAATAAAAAGCGCCTTCGTCGCAAGAACGGCTTGCTCAACGGCGCCCCGCCAACAGCCGCTCCATGCCGCTGCCACGCTGCACGCAGTATAGTCGCTTACCATTTGCCTGGTCAAGCCGAGGCGAATAGTTTTATTTCATGCTCCAGCTCTTCTGCAACGCATTTTCACAGGTTGGATAGAGCGCAATTGGCAGGCGTTCATCTCGCGATTGACATATGGACGCCAATGTGTGATTCTTAATAATATACTCTCAACACATGGAAATTGTGAAGCTTTTCCCTAATCGATTCACGATGAAAGCTGAAAGGAGAGCGTGGTGATAAAAGTCCGGTCCATCACGGCCATGACGCTTGGATTGCTCATTGCCGCATCCACGGCTTTTGCGGGGCAATCCTGCGACGAAGCGTATGGCCACGGAAGCAAGGAGTTCTCCGTGGCGGCGGGAAGTCCGGGTGAAATCGGGCTCATCGAAGCGCTGGCGAAAGTCTTCGCCGCCGACAACGATGCGCGCGTCTGCTGGAGGGATGCGGATTCCCATCAGGCGCTCAAGGCTCTCCGCGAAAAGACCGTCGACATGGTCATGACGACCGCGCCCGCCGCTGAGAAGACGGCGGTGAAGGAAGGCTGGGCGACCCAAAGGACCCTCATCGGATCGAACGAATATTTCATCGTGGGGCCGGTGACGGACCCCGCCGGAGCTAGCGGCGCGGCAACCGCCGCGGACGCGCTCCTTCGCATTTTCAACGTGGAGGAAAAGTTCTTTTCGAGGGGAGACAACTCCGAGGCGAACAAGAGGGAAATGCAGATCTGGCGGCAGCTCAGCGCCACGCCGTACGGAAAGTGGTACATCCCCGTCCATGACGACATGGCGGCGGTCCTGGATCAGGCCAACAAGGAAAAGGGCTACGCCATGACCGACAGCAGCACTTGGGCGATGATGAAAAGCGACCTCCCCAACTTGAAGCTTCTCTTCAAAGGGGATAAATCTCTCATGAACGCCTGCCACGCCCTCCGCCAACCGGACGGGGCCACCCCCGGAGCGGCCATGGCGGCGAAATTCATAGGCTTTATGCAATCAAAACCGGGCCAGAAGATCATTCTTATCTACGGGAAGAGCCAGTACGGCGAAGCCGTCTACGACATCGCCGCCCACGCCGCCCATTACGAGGACTGATTCGGAAACCGGGCATTATCCACCCACTTTGCGATTCCAGGAGCAATTCAATGGCCAAGAAACACGCTTTCAGCGTCTGTGGAATGTGTACAGTGCGGTGCCCCATCCAGGTGGACGTCGAGGACGGGGCGGGCGCATTCATCCAGGGCAATCCGCATGCAGCGGGTATCAACGGGGGGCTTTGCGCCCGTGGAGCCGCCGGGCTGGCGCTCATCAACGACGACGAACGCCCGCAGTTTCCCCTCATCCGGACGGGAGAACGCGGCGAAGGCAAGTGGCGGCGCGCCACATGGGACGAAGCCCTGGGCTACGTCGCGCTGCGTCTGAAAGGCGTCATCTCGGCCCATGGCGGAAAGAGCGTTCTCTTTTCGGACCGGGGCGGTCCCTTCCGGGACCTGCACATGGGATTCGTTCGCGGGCTCGGCTCCCCCAACTATTCCAACCACGACGTTTCCTGCGCGCGGAACGTGCAGCACGCGGCCATGTCCGTTTTTGGCTTCGGGCGCAAGGACGTGGTCTACGACCTCAAGAACGCCAAACACGTTGTCCTTCAAACCCGCAACATTTTTGAAGCCATTAACGTGAAGGAGGTCAACGACCTGATGGGCGCCATCGCCGGAGGCTGCAAGCTCACGGTGATCGACATCCGAGCCACCGCCTCGGCGTCCAAGGCGGACAACTTCTTTATGATCCGCCCCGGAGCGGACTACGCATTCAACCTGGCGGTAATCCACGTCCTCCTGAACGAAAAGCTCTACGACGCCGAATACGCCCAGGCCCTGATCCAGGATATGAACGACCTCATCGAATTCGCGCGGCCGTACACGCCTGCATGGGCGGAGCAGGAAACCGGCATACCGGCGGCCAAAATCGTCGCGTTCGCCCATGAACTCGCCAACGCCAAGCCCGCCGTGATATGGCATCCGGGCTGGATGACCGCCCGATATAAAGATTCGTTCTATGTCTGCCGCTCCGCCTACATCATCAATGCGCTCCTCGGCTCCATCGGCGCCAAGGGGGGCCTCCCCTTCTCCAACAAGCCGGGGGATTTCGGACGCAAGGGGCTCAAGAAGTTCGTGGACCTCTTTCCGAAGCCGGAAGACAAGAGAGCCGACGGCGTTGGCTGGAAGTTCAACCATTTCGACGCGGGCCCGGGGCTCCTCCATCTCGGGTTCAAGGCCATCGAAACGGAAGATCCCTACCCGGTGAAAGCCTACATAGCCTACCGCCACGACCCGCTCATGGGATTTCCCGACGCGGCGAGAATAAAGAAGATCTTCGACAAGCTCGACCTGCTGGTTTCGGTCACGTTCAGCTGGTCCGACACGGCGTGGTATTCCGACGTGGTCCTCCCTCTCTCGCCCTATCTGGAGCGGGAAAGCATCCTGGCGACCAAGAACGGCCTCAAGCCCTACTTCTTCGTACGCCAGAGAGCCCTCGAACCCCGCTTCGACACCCGCGCCGACTGGGAGATCATCACCGGACTCGCGAAGCGCCTCGACATCGCCCCCCTCTCCTTCGACTCCATCGAAGAAATGTGGAAATACCAGCTGGAAGGGACCGGCGTTTCCATAGAGGACTTTAACGCAACCGGCATGGTTTCGCTGGCCGACAAGCCCCGTTACCGGACGCGCGACGAACTCAAGTTCAAGACCTCCTCCGAGAAAATAGCTATTATATCGGAGAAGCTGGAAAAGCAGGGGATTCCCTCGCTGAAGCCCTACGAGGCCCCGGCCGCCCCGAAGGAAGGACAGTTCCGGATCACCTTCGGACGGGTCTCCGTTCACACGCAGGGCCACACCGTCAACAACGTCATGCTCAACGAACAGATGTCCGAGAACGTCCTCTGGATCAACAAGTCCGCGGCCGAGCGCATGCGGATCAGCGACGGCGAGGAAGTGGAAATTTACAGCGACAGCGGGCGCACCGCCAGGATCAAGGCGATGGTGACGGAATTCATCCACTCCGACGCGGTGTTCATGGTGCATGGCTTCGGCCACACGCTGCCCGTCGAAAGCCGGGCGCTCAGGAAAGGCGTCCTGGAAAACGATTTCATGACGAACGGCATCGAAGTATGGGACCGGGCCGGAGGCGCGATGGCCATGCAGGAGCACTTCGTCTCGGTGAGGAAAATCGGCTGATGAAGAGCTAGCCCACTGTCCGGCTGGTTTTGGCAGGTTGGGGTGAGCTAATGCGAACCCCAACGAGGGTCTGAGTCCCTGGGGGTTCACCGCGGCTCATCCCAACCTATATATAAAATAAAGGCTGACAACCCGGCAGGAAGCCGTTGCACCCGCCGCATCGTCCGGAGCAGGTGCAGCGCACCCCGCCTCGAAGGCCGCCCCGCAAGCACGGGGGCGGCTTTTTTCTTGTGCGGCCGGCAGGATGCGTTCACTTGGAGATGCAAGTCCTCCAGGGGCCCGACAGAAGGAGCCGTTATACTTGCTGAAGATTGAAAATCGTATATTCGTAGGGGAGGCATTCTGCCGCGGCGGGATAAGCCCGCCGGTTCAATACATTCAGATCTTAACGGGTGTAGCCGGACGGCAAGGGCGTCCATCGCGAGGTGGCGTCTGAAAGGACCCCCCAGGCAGGAAACCGCCCCGGCGCTCCCTCCAAAACCGCTATCCACGCGCTTTTCCGTAAGTTTTCCTCTCCCTTTTTGGGAAAGGGGTTGCGGGCGGAACCGGGAATGTGTTAGAAATTCGGGGAATTCAAGGCGACCGGCCCCAAGAGGTCCATTGTTTTCGAATTTTGCAGGGTGCTTGCATGACCATTGCTCACCGGATATAACTCTCGCGGCGCTCCCCAAAATCAGCGACAAGGCGGCTTTCTCACGGGCTTCAGCGTATAGCGGCTGGTGCAGTTAACTTTCAGCATATAAGAAAGAGACAGATGGATATGCGAAGGAATTTCTTCCTGTGGTGTCTGGTTGTTTGTGTGGCGTCTTGTTTCGTTCTGTCCCTTGACGCGGGCATATCCCAGGCGGCGAAAAAGACCCGCGTCAGCGGAGCGGTTCCCGCCCCCAAGAAGGCCCCGGCAAAACAGGAAACGGTCGCCCCCAAAGGAGTGGGCGGCGGAGACGCTCCGATCACCGTCGACGCCAAGGGCGCCGTCCTCATGGAGGTCTCTTCCGGTCAGACGCTTTTCGAACAAAACGCCGACCAGCCCATCGAACCGGCGTCCTTCACGAAGGTGCTCACGCTTTACCTGGTGTTTGAAGCCCTCCACAAGGGGGTGATTCACCTGAACGACGAAGTCTTCATCAGTAAGGACGCCTGGTCCACCGGCGGCTCCAAGATGTTCGTGGACGTCGCCAGCAAGGTGCCCGTCGAGGAGCTTATCAAGGGCATCGCCGTGGTCTCCGGCAATGACGCCTGCGTGGCGATGGCCGAGCACATCGCCGGCAGCGTAGACGCCTTTGTCGCCGCCATGAACCAGAAGGCCCAGGAACTCGGGATGACGAGCAGCCATTTCATGAATCCGGACGGCCTCCCCGCCGAAGGCCAGATCACCACCGCCCGCGACATGGCGCGACTCGACGCCGCCTACATACAGCACTTTCCCGAAGCCCTCAAATACCATTCCATGCACGACTTCACCTACAACAACATCACGCAGGGGAACCGCAACCGCCTGCTCCTCAAGGACGACACCGTCGACGGTCTCAAGACGGGCTACGTGACCGCCGCCGGTTACCACCTCTCCGCCACCGGAGTGCGCGATGGCATGCGCCTCCTCGCCGTCGTGATGGGAGCGGCCAACCCGCACGTGCGCGAAGTGGAAGCCGCGAAGCTCCTCAGCTACGGCTACCACCACTATGCCATCTTGCACCCGTTCCCGAACGACGCCCCCGTCGCAACCATTAAGCTCTGGAAGGGCATGAAAGACCAGCTCGAGCTTTTCCCGGCGGAAGCCATCAACGTCCTCGTCCCGATCGCGCAGAAGAACGCCCTCAAGTGGGACGTGCACGCGCCTGAAGACGCCGTCGCGCCCCTCGAGCCCGGAACGCAGCTTGGCGACATCGTGCTCTATCTCAACGACGCAGCCTTCAAGACCGTCCCCCTCGTGAACCGGGAAGAAGCCGTAAAGGGCGGGTTCATGAAGCGGATGTGGCACAGCATCCTGCGGCTTCACAATGCAAACTGGGTGCTGATCGGAGAGATCCTGGGAGGCGCGGTGCTCCTCCTCCTCCTCGGCGTCTTCATTTTCAACCGGGTGGGCCGAAGCGCCTCCCGCCGCCGGATGCGGGGATTCTGATCCGCCTCCGCAAACCGCCCCCCTAAAAATTCTGGTGCTACGACATGTCGGGCGTCAAGGTCGGCACGAAAACACCGCTGACCTTGACCCATTTCGGTTTCGATACGGATGGTTCGGTGCTGGCCGAAGCCCAACTTCCGTCCAACCTCGTTGCCGACTGGAAACCGGACGAAGCGAACGCGAGCAAGCCCTTCCCGAGGTACGCCAGCCTGTTGCCGAGACGCAGCACGTCGCAAGGCGAAAGCCGCTACTACTGGACCGTCGGTTTTGCCGCCCGCCGCGCCAAGGCGCGTGAAGAGATGCAACCGCTGCCGGATGAAGCGGCCGCATCAAGGCGGAGGTGGTGGACCTGAAGGAACAGCTCAAATGGCTGAAGAAAGAGAAAGCCGACAAAGAAGAACTGAACGCGGTGGATGGGCAGATCCGCGAAAAAGGGAAAGGCCGTCAGGGATCTGGAAACCAAGGTGGGCGAGCGCACCCCGCAGCAGTTCATCGGCGGCATCGAGCAGCATGGGCGGATCGTCTCCGAGCCGCTGACCAGGCTGGCATCGCTGATGGTGGCAGCATAAGACGGCGATGAACGCATTTTTGCCCAAAGACGCTGTCGATAACCGTATAACTCCCGGGAGAACGGATTAGACAGGAATATTCAGTTGGTTATCGAAACCCATTCGGAGCATTTCCTGCGCCGCCTGCAGCGCCGTATCGCCGAAGATGCAGTCCCTCAGGAAAAAGTATCGGCCTATTTCGCCAATATCGCCAAGACGCCCGCGACCCTGGAGCCGTTGCAAATCGATATCTTTGGCAACATCCAGAATTGGCCGGAGAACTTCTTCGGCGATGAGATGGGAGACATCACCGAGCAGGCCAAGGCCGCAATAAAGAAGCGGATGCAGAAATCCGAAAAGTTGGAGGCATCCGAATGAGCCTGCCGAAGAAATGTCTGGTGGATGCCAATGCGCCCAAGACGGCTAATCTCGCCACCCAGCCGGACCCGGGCTCTGACGTATCCGATGCCTGTGTGCTGGCATGCATCGAGGCAGTTGAGCATGTCATCTTGCAGCGGCTTAACCCAACCCCTTATGCGCGCTAACAAAAAGTTCGGGGGAAGGAGCTTCGCCCGTTGCAGGCGTCGCTCCCTCCCCCGTTTTTTATTCCACATTGGACTTCGGTGGAGGGGTTTTTTTGGTGAGATCGCCGATCTCACACTGTCTGGCCATTCAGGTGGAAATCCCCATTTTGGGGAGGACGAAGCGGTTCAGGACTATCCACAGAACCACTATGGCGATCAGAAAGAGAACGTCCTGCATTCTTCTGCTCCCTCTGCCTTTGCTTCCGTTTCTCTTCAATAGGCCTCCTCGTGGGTTCCATTCCGGTCCGTTAGAGCGCGGCGCCGAAGCTGGAAGTCGCATCCGGCTCCACTACGGTAAGGACGAACCGGCGGCGCGTCGAGAGGCGCGGTCCGCATTTCCGGCAACCTGCCGGAATTTCTCAGCCTCAGCTGAATTTCCCCGGTGACGGCGCGCATCCAACGGAAGCCCCGCCCTTAGCCCCGCTCCCCGTCGTCGCGAAGCACGAGAAGAGCTTTTTCACCTGCCTGTCGCCGCATTTCGGGCACGCTGGGGCGGCTTCCGTCTCCGATGAACTCACGAGGGCCTCAAACGTGCATTGGCATTTTTCGCATTCATACTCGTAAATTGGCATTTTCTTTCCTTTCCTCCTTCGCGTCGGCGCGAAGGTCCGGCAGTTCCTATTTCCATATACTTTAAACAATTTCCATCGGAGTATTCAATACAAACGTACAAACCGCCCCAATCCCCTTTCGTAGACGCCCCCCGGATTTCCTTTTCGCGGCGCCCGCATTCTGTGGTAAGGAGGATAGCGGCAGCAAGAGAACACAGGCGATCGCGGAGCTTCATCCGCCGTGGGCCGCTCCACGCGGCCTCCCCCTCTACCACCGCTTCAACCACAGACGTCTCGGAAAGGAGCCTTATGTCGAAGAAAATCCTCCTCGGAATCCTCGGTTCTCCCAGAAAGGCCGGTAATTCGGAGCTGTTCGTGAAAGAGCTGCACAGGAACCTCCCCCCTGACTGGGAACTCCGCCTCATGCGGTTGCCGGAACTCGACGTCCGCCCCTGCCGCGCCTGCTACAAGTGCCTCTTCGGAGAAATGCGCTGCCCGATCAAGGACGATTTCCAGCTCGCCATGGACGCCCTCGCTGCGGCGGACGCCCTCGCTATCGCCGCCCCCGCCTACCTCCTCGGGGCCAATGCGAGCCTCAAGAACTTCCTCGACCGTGGACTCGGCCTCTATGGACGTATCGACGAACTCTGGGGAAAGCCCGCCGTTGGCGTTGCAATCGCTGGGGTCGAGGGGATGGAAGGCTATACGAAGCTCGTGATCGACAGCTTCATCAAGCTCGTTTACGGGGATCATCGCGGCTCGGCGGTCCTCTACGGCGCTCTGCCCGGAGAGATTTTCCTCGAAGGCGACGGGAAGGCGGTCGCCGCTCGGTTCGCCGCAACCCTCGCCGGCGATGCGAAGCCCGCCGCGCCCGAGTCCCCCGTCTGCCCGCTTTGCGGCGGCGATACGTTCCGCTTCCTCCCCGGCGGCGTCGCCCGTTGCATGGTGTGCAGCAGCGCGGGACGCTACGAGTGGACCGACGGACGGCTCGATATGCGCATGGAGCGCGGCGGCCACCCCTTCTTCCTCACCTACGAGGATGCGCGGAATCACGCCGAATGGCTGCGGGGCATGAAGGAAAAATTCCTCGCCCGCCGCAACGAGCTTAAGGAAGTGACGCAAAGCTACACCCAGGAAGTCGTCTGGGTGCGCCGCCCCGATGAAGGCGCGAAGGGATAGCCAGGGGGGATTGGAAAATTCTTGCGTGGATGCGCCCGCGCGGGGGGTGGGCTGCGGTTTTGGGCCGCGCCCCGCGCGGGCTTTTTCGTATAACGCCTAACGTCTGGGGGCGCGCCGCTATTTCTTCTGCGCGGTCTCGTCCGGTGCGAGCCGCTTCGTTCCGTCCGACTCCTCCACCGCCTTGAACCCGAAGAGCGGCAGCAGATCCTCGAAGCTCCGCCCGAAGGTGAGCGCCATCATATTGGCGGGAATATGGAGCTGTTCCGCCAGAAAGTCGCGGAAGTGGCTCTCGTACTCCAGAAGGTCCAGCACCTCCTGGATGGATTCCCCACGAGTCTCCTCCAGCTTGTTGAACGCCGCCTGAAGCGCCGCGAAGGAGCACCGCTTGTCGTGCTGTCCAAGAAGCTCCGTGAGCGGCTCGGCGTCCTTGAAAATATCGCCGCGCGTCAAGTGCGGCTGCCGGGCGAGCTGCGTGGCCTCCTCCGCGCTCCAGCAGGTCTGGGCGCGGCACTGCACCGGGCGGTCCACGTATATCGTGCAGAGGCTCGTTTCGCCGTCGAGGAACATGCACTGCTGCGACGCCGGGTTCTCGCGTATCTTCACCCTCTCATCGAGCAGGAAGAAGAGCTTGTCCTCGAAGGGAGAGCGCACCGGCTCGCCCTTCCGGAGCGTCACGAGCGCCTCCCATGCGATCCTCCCCTCCTTCAGCAGCTCCAGGTCGTCCACGTGGAGCGTCGGGCTCCCCTTCCGGCAGCACTCCCCGCACTGCACGCACGACGGCAGGATGTCGGTCGTCAGCTTCTCGCTCGCCTCGATGAGCTTCTTCCAGGCGCCCAACCGCTCGGGGCCCGCCATCCGGTCCCATTTCATGACGATCTCATGGTATTCTGTCGACTGCTCCATCTGCGCGTGGAGGCGTTTGGCGGGGATGTTGCTCTCGCGGGCGAGGGCCGTCAGGTGGTCGGACCAGTTCTTCCGGAGCGTCTCCAGGCCCCACGTGGCCGGGGACTGCATCTCCGTCATCGGAGTGCGGCCCGCTTCCTGGTTTGCGTTTTTTTCCTGCTTCAAGGGTTCGTTTTGGCTTGCCGTCGGCATGGTATGGCATTTCTCCCAGACTATGTATGAATACGTTCACGATGCGCGCTCACCCGCGCCCTCACCCCCGATATCTCGGGGCAAAACTCGATGCGCTCCCATAGTAACCGGAAAACCGCGCCGCCTCAACACCTTTCCGGAAAATTACAACGCCGCCTTCCCGCTTGCTCCGCATCCCCCCCGCTTTGGCGCCGAACTTGCTCTATCATAGGACGCGTAAAAGATTATAGTGGCAACCAAAGTGAGGAAATGGAGAGGCGGCCAATGATACGAATGAAAATCCCCTCCGAAAATACTGAATCCAGCGCGGGCGGAGGCCTTGCGGGCAAGTCCGCCTTCAAGGCCATGCTGGCCGCCGACCGGCAGGAAGCCTTCCAATCCATCCTGAACAATACGCAATCGGATGGAAACAGGCAGGGAAATTTTGCCGGGGACGGAAAAAATGTCCCCATGCGGGACCTGATTCCCGGCAATCCGCTGACTGCCGCAGCCGGCGAAGATTCCCCGGCCTCGGCGGCGGGCATCGCCTCGCGCGTGCGGTCGAACGCCATGAGCGTGGTGAACGAAGGAGGCTTCGACAACCTCGCCGCCTCGGCGCTCCTCAAGGCGGCATCCCTCACGTCAAGCGCCTCCCCGAGCCTCGACCTCTACAACATGAAGGGCATGGGGGGCGGCTCCAACCCGGCAATGGCCTCCACATACACCGCCGCCTACGAAAACGCGGCGAGCGTTGGCGGCGTCCGCAGACGCTCCTACGGATCTGGCTATGCTTCCTCCGGCGCCTCCTCCGCCCCGACCGGCGTCGTATCCGCCCAGTTCGAATCCGGCGGCGACAGCGGCGTGGACGCCATAGGCTATGACTCCAACGGCGGGACGTCCTACGGAACGTACCAGATTTCCTCCCGCCAGGGGACGATGAAAGCCTTCCTCGACTACCTCGACGACAGCGCTCCCGACATTTCTTCAAAGCTCCGCTCGGCGGGATCGTCCAACACCGGGGGCCGCACGGGCAGGATGCCCTCGATGTGGAAAAAAGTTGCCGACGAACAGCCCGAGCGCTTCGGAGAGTTGCAGCGCGACTTTATCGAGCAGTCCCATTACCTCCCCGCCGTGCAGGCGCTCCAGGATTCGGCGAGCTTTGACGTGACGACCCGCTCCAAGGCGCTCCAGGAAGCCATGTGGAGCACCGCCGTGCAGCACGGCCCCGACAAGGCCGCGCGCATCTTCACCAAGGCCATCGAAAAGGCCGCGAGGAGCGGCGGCGGCGTCTCGGACTCCAAAATCATAGAAAACGTCTACGCGCTGCGGTCGGGCGACTTCGGCTCGTCGAGCGCGAGCGTCCAGAGCGCCGTCAAGGGCCGCTTCAACGACGAAAAGGAAATGCTCCTCACCATGCTCGCGCGCGAGCCGAAAGAGGTGTAGCACCCCGTCGCATGAACCGCGCGGGTGTGCATAAGCTTCTTCCAGAACCGGATGAACGCACGGCGGTGGAGTTTTCTGGCGCTAACCATTCCTCTGGTGAAGGGGCGACACGGACAACTCGTCCACGACGGGTTGTCCGTGCGCGAAGCGCAAGAGGGAAATCCTCGGGTCCGCCCATTGGAGTCTTGCGAGAAGCAGTAAAAGAGTGGAAGCGGAGCTGGAAACTCGAACTGATCGAGAGCAAAAACCGCGATAGGGAAGACCTCTGCCACAACCCCATTTGACCAGGTTCCGGCTTTTAGTGAAATGGCCTTGCGCCTTGTCGCTAAATCAGCGCCGATGAGGCGTCGCCCCCAGCGAACGCGCCGCGCGCGAACCTAAACTCCTTGCATTCGCCCATGCGCATCCGCAAGGAAGGCGCATCGCCCCGCCCGGCGCGCCAAATCCCGCCACGACGACTCCACCCCGATTCGTCAAGGCTCGCTACTCCCCCTCTTTCGCAAGAAGCTCAATTATCGCACCATATGCACGCATAACTACTTCCCCTGCGCCCGCCGACTCCCACGCCGCGCGCTCCTCGGCTCCCGCTCCCTCCTCCACGGTGATCCTTTTGTTGAAGGGCCACGGCGCGATGAACACCCCCGTCTCCGCGTCCTTCGCCACTTCCGCGTAAATCCCCTGCCCCGGCTTCCGCAGCAGGTACCACGGATGCTCCCGCACCTCCGGCGCCTCGACGAAATAGAAATTCTCCTTCACCACGATGTACCTGGGCTCGCCGCCAGCGTCCCCGCCCCGCGCGCCGCTCGATGCCGCCAATGCCATTCCCCTGTCTCCTTTGAATATCACGTTGTAAGCCTGTCGCCTCCTACCACGAGCGCAAAGTATAACACTACGATGATCAAGTTTTTGCGGTTAAACGATTTCCCCATCCTTTCGGAGAATCACGCAACTTTTGCAGCTTTGTATTTCAAAGAGGGTGGGGGCTCGAGCCTCCCCAAGCCCCTTCCGATCAAGTGTTTCTTTGAAGGTTGCAGTTCAAAGAGTTCTTTGAATCTGTGGCTCAATTGGTTGAGCATCTCTTTCGGATTCTCCGAATCCAGCATTTTGTGGAGCAGTGGCCTTCCTCCGAGGCCACGGACGGGGCGGGCAACGAGACAACGCGAGCCATGCAGGTGAGCAAGCAGGACGAGGCGTTTGAGCCATCCAGCAACAAGAAAGGGGCCTTCCAGCCCCTTCAAACCGCAAAAGGGGAGCCTCAACGGCTCCCCCATTTCCATCACCCTACACAGAACAATGATTATTCGCGCTTACTTCAAGCCCAGTTTTCCCTTTAGCCGAAAACCGGCAAGACCAAGCAGGACAGAGCCGAGGAGCACCAGGGAGCCGGGCTCGGGAACCACCTCGGTGGGATCTGCTCCGCCATTCTCGCCATATGGATTATTGACGAAACTGGCGCTCTTTCCGTCGGGAAAACTCACCACATGGAGGCCTATCCTCAAATCTCCGGAAGCCAGGGCATTAAGAATATCCTCGTAAGTGACGCTAGAAACCAGATCGAACGTGATTATGACATAATCGCCCGGACCTACGCCATACTTCGACTCCGGGTTATCCGCCTCGGTCGAAAGGGATTCTGTCGCCACAAAATCCGGGGTCAGGTTCTCTCCTCCCGGAAGATTGGATGGGTTGACGCCATTATTCCCTCCATCGGAGAATTCAACGTCGGAGGAACTCCCCACAATGCTGGCAATTGCTTCAAGAAGCGGATCGTTTTCATCGTCATCGAAATATATTTCCGCAATGGCGGAAGCATACTGCCCTATATTTTTGAATGTAAAAGAAACCTTCGTCGCATCGTCCGCAACCTCGGAAACTATAACGGACAGTTGCGCTTCACCTATTGTCATATCAGCGGAAGAGACGCCGCTGCCGGCAATGCCATCGAAAGTGATCGTTGCTTCTTGAGTGATTGTCAATGCGTGTGCAGCCATCGGGAGCATGCCCCCTACAGCAAGCGCGATCAAAAAAGTGCATGCATTCAGGCGTCTCATTTCAACCCTCCCCACGCCAAGGAACAGCCTCATTCCATTCGGCCAAAAGATTGTCGGTTCCGTCTTCGGCGGCCACCCGAAATCTGTTCACCTTCCTCGACTCGTCATTCTCCCAATGCAGCCCAGCCCCTCCAAGCTGTCACCCCTCAAGATATCGAATATAACGATTGAATGGCATTAGAAGTGCTGCTTTAAGTAAGCAAGAAGGATGCCACACGAAGAACTCTGACGAATATCCATATATCCCATTACTATAATTATATTTTTTTAACGAACCAGCCTTGCGATTTCCACAAGCGATAAATTCTGAGTGCCGCGCTGTAAGATTTCCCGACGTCGGACTACGGACAAAGTCGGCGGAAGATTGAACAGCAATAGTAATATGCAGAAAATAGAACCTGTAAAGTATTCTTACAAGATCGCATGAACAACGCCGCCCTACGCTTCAGACCCCACGACGTTTTCTTAGGCTCCCACCAGTGATTGAGCATCCTCCCGTCACGCGCGCAATGTCGGGAGTATGACCTCGGATCGAACGCTTCTGCTCCGCGCATCCCGCCTCCGCCCTCTTTTCTTTGCCCACAAGCTGTGCTAATTAGGATGCGCCGGAGATGATCCGCCCGGATTCGCAAAATACGCGGCCACCACCGCCCCAAGGAGCATCCAGCATGTTTACCGATCAGATCAGGACCTACGGCCGGCTGATAAAGTTCAGCCACACCATTTTCGCGTTGCCCTTCGCGCTGGCCGCCGTACTGTTGGCCCACCGCGAACGTCCCGTCTCGCTGTGGGCGTTTTTCTGGATCGTGGCGGCAATGGTGGGAGCGCGCTCCGCCGCCATGGGCTTCAATCGTGCGGCCGATGTCCGCTACGACCGTGTGAACCCCCGCACGGCTGCCCGCCCGTCGGTAACCGGCGAGATTGGCGAGCGCTCCATTATCGGGTTCGTCGCCCTTTCCTCGGCGCTCTTTATCCTGAGCGCCGCGATGCTCGGGAAACTCTGCCTGCTTCTTTCCATTCCCGTGCTCGGCATTCTTTTCGCCTATTCCTACACAAAACGATTCACCGCATACTCGCACCTATTCCTCGGGCTCGCGATCGGACTCGCCCCGACCGGGGCCTGGATCGCCGCGACCGGGTCGCTTGACCCGCGCGCGCTCCTCCTCACCGTCGCGCTCATGACATACATCGCGGGCTTCGACATCCTCTATGCCTGCCAGGACGTCGATTTCGACCGCTCCGAGGGCCTTTATTCCATGCCGTCGCGCTGGGGCGTCGAGAAGTCCCTCCAGGTCTCCTGCATCCTGCACGGAATCACGTTCTTCACGCTGGCGGCGCTACGGCCCGCATTCCACCTCGACGTCGCTTTCGTGGGCGCGCTGCTCGCCATCGGCGCGCTGCTCGTAGCCGAACACTGGCTGGTGCGGCCCAACCACATGGAAAACATCAATCTCGCGTTTTTCCATGTGAACAGCGTCATTTCGGTGCTTATTTTCGTGGGCGTGCTGATCGCCTGAA
>CALFXO010000050.1 GCA_937958025.1 uncultured Syntrophobacteraceae bacterium | reverse complement strand
AACGCCCGATACATGGAAGGAACGCTTTCCTGGTACTTCCGCATCGACCTGAACGACCGGGAGTTGATAGCTGTGGTGAGCCAGAAGAACGGGGGCGACAACCTCGCATGGGTTACGACCTACTGTCGCGATCAGCAAAACGACCATCTCGCCCTCACCCATTTCGAGGCCCTCGCTTTTGCGGCGTATTCGGCGGCGGCTTTTCGCAAGGCGCATGGGAGCGCAAGGAGAACCGGAGGAAATGGGCGCCGTCCGGATTCCGACGGTGGATGCTATTACCCACAGGATGAAGCAGAGTCTGCAACGCACGGACCGCATGAAACACGGGCGCGCGGGGCTTGCTAGAGCCGAGCCGCCGCCCGGATTCCGGCATGAAACAACAGGGGGAATCGACGTTTGAGCGCTCTCGGTTCATGGGAGGCGGACGTTGATTTCCCTTTTTCTTTTCTCTCGCTTCGTAAAGCCCGTCAAGCATCCTGCGCGGCTTCATCTATCCGCGAATTCCATAACCGCCGGGGGCGCCCAAGCACCCCAAACTATAAATAATAACGATATATAGTATCATAAATATCAATATAAACAATTTGACCCTTTCCACGTCGCCCCACTAATCTGCGCGGTATCTGTATTTTGATTTTGTTGGATAATCTGAATCGCGATGAGTGAGGGCGTGTTTATGGATCAATTGACGTCTATGGAAAGGGTGCTCCTCACCCTCAAGGGGGAGGAGACCGACCGGATTCCCGTGTGCAGCCTGGCGATTGGCGTCGCACGACAAATGACGGGTGCGAGCTTCCCGGCGTTTTCAACCGACAGCGAAGTGGCCGCCGAAGCCATGCTTTACGCCAATCGAATGGTGGGAGACGATATCTTCCTTTGCTTCACGGACCTTTCTGTCGAAGCCGCCGACTTCGGGCAGGAAATCGTTTACCCGACCAACACCACGGCGCATCCGAATTACGAAAATCCTCTCATCAAGGAGCCGTCCGATTACGGGCGTCTCCAAAGAGTCGCCCCGTCCAGCGGCAAGCGGATGGGCGCCTACCTCGACGTCTGCTCCAAACTGGTCCAGAAGGTCGGACAGGAGCAGCCCGTTCTCGGCTTCGTCTACGGTCCGCTCGGCGTTCTCGGAATGATGCGTGGCATGGAAAAGCTGTATATGGACGTTCTGGAGCACCCGGACGCCGTCAAGGAAGGATTGGAAATCGTCACCGACGTGCTGGTGCAGTTCGTCAAGGACCAGTATTCCCGGGGAGTGGCTGGAGTTTGCGTCGATACGCTCCCCGCGTCGCGCTCGGGAGTCGCTCCGGACGCATGGGAAGAATTTGAAGGCATTTACGCCGCAAAGCTGGCCTCGGCGATCGGCGAATCAGGAATATTGCTCGCGCACCACGGCTGCGGCTATTCCCCCTATTTCAAGGAAGTGAAGAAGCACATCAATCCGGCGGTTTTTTCCTTCGCGGACCTCGCCGAAGGGTGCGCCAGCTTCGACGAGCTGAAGCAGACTTATGGCAGGGATGCGACGCTCATGGGCTACGTCCCAACCGAGCTTCTTTATGTGGGGACCCCCATGGAAGTGGTCCGGGAATGCGTCCGTCAGATCAATCTGCTCGGGAAAGGCGGCAAGTTCATCCTGGCGCCCTCCTGCGAATACCCGCCCAACACATCCCTCCAGAACGCCCGCGCCATGGTGACGGCGGCGCAGTTCTTCGACCGCTTCAATGCCGAGTTTGCTGAAGACGAGCGCAAAGCCGCCTGATCGGGCTCCCGGATATCTGAGGAAAGGAAAATCATGTCCGATTTACTGGAACAGTTCAAAAGGATGATTGTGGAGAAAAACAGGGCGGAGGTCTGCGCGCTGCTACCCGAGCTGCCGAAGAATCATTCTCTCGACGAAATATATCGGCAGGCCGTCTACCCCGCCATGAACGAAGTTCGCGACCTTTTCAAGGCGCGGAAAGTCGGCGTTCCCGAACTCCTGCTTTCGCTGGACCTTGTCCGGCAGTCCATAGACGGCCTCTCTCAGGGCTCGGCTTCCGGGCGGAATGACCGTCACGTGATCCTCGGCGTGATCGAAGGCGACGTCCACGATATGGGGAAAAATATCGTCCACGCGATGTACCAGGGCTACGGCTACCGGGTGACGGACCTCGGCAAGAATACGCCTGTCGCGCGTTTCGTGGAAGTCGCGCGCAGCGAAAAGCCCGATCTGGTGGGAATCTCCACCATGATGAGCACAACCGTGGACAAGCTCAAAGACGCCATCGCGGCCATCAAGCGCGAGAGCGGAGCTAAAGTGATGGTTGGCGGGGCCTTCATAAACAGGGAAATAGCCAACCGGGTGGGAGCCGACGGCTACGCGGACAGCGCCGCGACGCTCATTGAAGAAACCGACTCGGTGCTTGCGGGATGAAAGAGATCCTCCTTGAAATAAGCCAGCCGGATTTGGGGAGCGTGCTCCGTTGCCTTGGCTACGGCCACGCGTCGGAGCCCCACCCCGAAGTGCTCGAACTGGTGCGCGAGTGCAGTGCGGAAGCTCTTGAGTTGCCCGGCATGCCAGGGGCCTACACCCTGCTTCCGATTGACGGGATCGACCCGGAAGGAATCCGGATGCAGAAGGGCATGATCCACAGCCGGAAACTTGCGGACGTCGCCCGTGGAGCGGAATCTCTCGCTTTCGGCCTGGTGAGCGCGGGTCGTGCATTCGATGAGCGGCTTGCCTCCGCCGACGGGCTCCTCGGCGCCTGCGTGTGGGACGCCATTGGGACGGTCCTTGTAGAGAATGGCGTCGAACAGCTTCTGCGCGTGATAGGCGATGAGGCGGGGTGCGGCGTCTCACTCCCTTTCAGCCCCGGCTACTGCGACTGGGAGCTGGAGGGACAGGGACTCGTGTTCGCTGTCTTTCCGCCGTCTCCCATAGGCATTAGCCTCATGGAAGGCTCCCTCATGATGGAGCCCCAGAAGAGCGTTTCGTTTGTGGCGTGCGTCGGCGTGGAAATGAAGCCTGAAAACCCCTGCCGGAGTTGCACCCTGAAAAAGTGTTTTATGAGAAGATCGTCCTGATAGGACCGCCATCGTGCGGCGCCGGAGCAGAACAGAGTGGATCGGACGCCCTCCCCCTCGCTGCTCCGGGGCCGCCGATGCAGCACTCCTTCCTATCCTCGTTTTCTCAAGCTATACCCGTCAAGGATTGAATGTTTTGATTTGGGGGACTTATCCCGTCGTGGGAGAGGCATCTCAATCCTCAACAATAGACAATGGGTCACGCGGACAGTCCGTCGCAAGTGGGTTGTCCGCTAGCAAAGCATAAGAAGCCCTTCCCCCCCCAGCAATAAGGTCCGGAAAGAATTTAGGCAGGTGCGCCCCTCGCATGCGGGATGTCAACTTCCTCCTTTGGCGCAAACGATATAATCTCTTCCGCCACGGCGCTTCAGGCCGTCCACCTCTCCCAACCTCCTGGAATTTCACATATTATCTTAGTGCTTGACGCCTTCGGACGAGGAAGGTATCATTGATGTTTTATTTATAAATTGACCAGCGGAAGGGATTCACAGCAACCGCCGCAGGCTGGATGCTCCGGAATCCCGACTCTTATTTTTTGGTGCACATGTCAACTCCACGCTTCACGATGCTTGCATCACCCAGATATGGAGAGATTTTATGGACGTAAAGCGCCCTTCCGACATCCCCGAAGCCCTCACGTTCGACGATATCCTGCTGCTCCCCTCCTACTCGGATATCCTTCCCAACGAGGTGAACCTCGAGACCATGCTCACCAGGGAAGTATCCATGCGTATTCCGATCGTCAGCGCCGCCATGGACACCGTAACGGAAACGGACACGGCCATCAGCATGGCGCGCGAAGGCGGCGTGGGCGTCATCCACCGTAATATGCCGATAACCAACCAGGCCCAGCAGGTCAATCAGGTGAAGAAATCGGAAAGCGGCATGATCGTCGATCCCGTGACGGTCGAACCGGAGCAGAAAATATCGGAAGTCCTGAAAATCATGGGCCATTACCGGATTTCCGGCGTTCCGGTCGTCAAGGACGGTCATCTGCTCGGCATAATCACCAACCGCGACCTTCGGTTCGAGAACAATATGGACCTCCAGGCGTCGCAGGTTATGACCAAGAAAAACCTTATCACCGCCCCCGTCGGGATTTCCCTCGAAGACTCCAAGAAACTCCTCCACGAAAACCGGATCGAGAAACTCCTGGTGGTCGATGACGACGGCAACCTGAAGGGCCTTATCACCATCAAGGATATAACGAAGATCATCAAGTACCCCAATTCCTGCAAGGACAAAATCGGTCGTCTGCGCGTGGGAGCGGCCGTAGGCATCGGAAAGGACATGATGGACCGCGTGACGGCGTTGCGCGCCGCCGGAGTGGACGTTATCGCGGTCGACAGCGCCCATGGCCATTCCCGCAATGTGATGCAAACCGTAGCAAGGATTAAGACCGAATTTCCCGATCTCCAGGTGATAGCCGGCAACGTGGCGACGGCCGAAGGCGCGGAAGCTCTCATCAAGGCGGGCGCGGACGCTATCAAGGTGGGCGTCGGGCCTGGCTCCATTTGCACGACCCGCATCGTCGCGGGCGTCGGCGTGCCCCAGATAACCGCGATCATGGAATGCTCCCGAGTCGCCAGGGCGCACGGCGTTCCGGTGATCGCCGACGGCGGCATCAAGTACAGCGGCGATATTGTCAAGGCGCTCGCCGCCGGGGCGCACAGCGTCATGATCGGAAGCCTTTTCGCCGGCACGGACGAGAGCCCCGGCGAGACGGTGCTCTACCAGGGCCGGAGCTACAAGGTCTATCGCGGCATGGGGTCCCTCGGGGCCATGAAGGAAGGAAGCCGCGACCGCTACGGTCAAGAAAACGTCACGGAAGCCGCCAAGCTGGTGCCGGAAGGCATCGAAGGCATGGTGCCCAACCGGGGTACGCTCGCCGCGAGCGTTCACCAGTTGCTCGGCGGTTTGCGTGCTGGCATGGGCTACTGCGGCTGCGAGAACGTCGGTGAACTCCACGTCAAGGCCCGCATGACCCGCATCACCAGCGCCGGGCTCAAGGAGAGCCACGTCCATGACGTCATCATAACCAAAGAAGCGCCGAATTATCAGGTGGACCTCAAGTAAACGCCTTAATAAGGGAATGACGCAGATGCAATGGAACAGCCTCCACGAAGAACGCATCCTGATCCTGGACTTTGGCTCGCAATACACGCAGCTGATCGCGAGACGAATCCGGGAAAGCCACGTCTATTGTGAAATCCACCCCTTCAACATGAGCATGGAGGCCATCGAGGCATTCCGGCCGAAGGGAATTATCCTCTCCGGCGGCCCGTCGAGCGTCTACGATGAAGGCTCTCCGCTCTCCGACCCGCGTCTCTTCGACCTTGGGGTTCCGGTCCTTGGCATTTGCTACGGCCTGCAACTCATGGCGCACCAGTTGGGCGGCATGGTTGAAAAGGCGGAGCACAGGGAGTACGGTCCGGCGACCATCGATATCGACGTCTCCTCGGAACTCCTCCAGGATGTCGGGCCGGACGACGTCCGCGTCTGGATGAGCCACGGGGACCGCCTCCTGAAGCTGCCCGCCGGATTTTTCACCCTGGCCCACAGCGACAACTCCCCCGTCGCCGCGATGGGAAACCCGCAGCGCCGCCTCTACGGCGTGCAGTTCCACCCGGAGGTCGCCCACACGCCCTGCGGCAGGACGGTGCTGGACAACTTCCTCTTCCGCATTTGCGCCTGCCGCGCGACCTGGACGATGAAATCCTTCGTGGAATCGGTCACCCACGCCATGCGCGAGCAGGTCGGCGACGCTCACGTCATCTGCGCTCTCAGCGGCGGCGTGGACTCCTCGGTCGTCGCGGTGCTCCTCCACAAGGCGCTCGGCCCGCGGTTGCACTGCGTGTTCGTCAACAACGGGTTGCTTCGCAAGGGAGAGGCGGAGAGCGTCCAGCGCGTATTCAAGGACCATTTTGAAATCAACCTCACGTACGTGGACGCGACCGACGCTTTCCTCGGAAGGCTCAAGACCGTCGTCGATCCCGAGAAGAAGCGCAAGATCATCGGGAACCTCTTCATCGAGCTTTTCGAGCGCGAGGCAGGCCGCCTGAAGAACGTAAAGTATCTCGCGCAGGGCACCCTTTACCCGGATGTCATCGAGAGCGTCTCCTACAAGGGGCCTTCCGCCACGATCAAGACTCACCACAATGTGGGCGGCTTGCCCGAGCGGATGAACTTCAAGCTCATCGAACCGCTGCGGGAGCTTTTCAAGGACGAGGTGCGCGCGGTCGGGAGGGAGCTCGGGCTTCCGGAGCGGATCATAATGCGCCACCCCTTCCCCGGCCCCGGACTCGCGATCCGCATCCTGGGCGAGGTTACGCCGGAGGGGCTCCGCATGCTACGGGAAGCCGACGCCATCATGATCGAGGAACTCGAAGCCGCCGACTGGTACGACCATGTCTGGCAGGCATTCGCGGTGCTCCTCCCCATCCGGTCGGTCGGCGTCATGGGGGATGAGCGCACTTACGACCAGGTCGTCGCCCTTCGCGCGGTCGAAAGCGTCGATGCGATGACGGCGGATTGGGCGCGTCTTCCGAACGAAATGCTCGCAAAAATGTCGAATCGCATCATCAATGAGGTGAAGGGCGTGAATCGCGTGGTTTACGACGTTTCGTCCAAACCCCCCAGCACGATCGAGTGGGAATGACGCACCGTCAACACGCCACGCCTTCAAGGGCTGAAAGGTTCTATCGCCGGGGCCATAAGTCGTGGGATTGGGCTGTTTTCGAGGTGAAACACCGAGAGACGGACCTCTGGATTCGCGCCGACCGGCTCTTGGAGAAAGAGGCGATGGATGCGGTCCTGAGCGTCCGGCGGCAGCTCGAAAATTACATCGCAACCTCGGAGGGGTTCCTGGCATCCCTCACCCCTCTCCCTTACGACCCGGCGGCCCCGCCCATCGTCCGCGCCATGCTGGAGGCGTCCGCCAAGGCGGGCGTCGGCCCGATGGCGGCTGTCGCCGGGGCAATAGCCCAGTGGACCGCGGAAGCGCTGCATCCCCTCAGCGCTTCCGTCATCGTCGAAAACGGCGGGGACTGCCATCTCATCGTTGATGAAGAAATAACGGTCGGCGTCTACGCCGGGCCCAAATCTCCATTCCAGGGGAAGATCGCGCTCCGCTTCGGGCCGGAGCGATTCCCTCTGGCCGTCTGCACATCCTCCGGGACCATAGGGCACTCTCTGAGCTTCGGGAAAGCCGACGCCGTTGTCGTCGCCTCGCGAAGCGCCGCCCTCGCCGACGCTGCCGCGACAGCCATCGGGAACATAGCCCGCGCGCCGTCCGACATCCAGCAGGCGCTCGACCATGGGGCGCGCATCCCCGGCATAGAGGGGACGCTCATCCTCATGGGCGGCAAGATGGGCGCCTGGGGAAACATGGAGCTCGTTTCTCCCTGAGCCTTCGGCGCGTCCCGCGCGGGCGAAAAAACATAAAAAAAGCCTTGTGTTGCCCTCCGAATCTGCTGTAATACACTTCTGTTCATTGCGGGCGCTATTTTTGATCCCTTTTCTCGATCGAGGCGTTTGGGCCATGAAAATCATTGTAATGTCAGATACTCACCTCACCACCGCCACGGACGGCTTCCGCGCCCTTTGCTCCCGTTACTGTAACAACGCAGACATGGTGATTCACCTCGGAGACTGGGTTTCCAACGACGTCCTCAATTTCATGGAGCAGCATCCCCTCGAAGCCGTGGCGGGCAACACCGACGACGCTTACATCCGCAGCAGGCTCCCGGACAAGAAAGTCATCCGGGTGAACGGCTTCCGGCTCGGACTCATCCACGGATGGGGCGCCGCGCCCGGCATTCGCGCCAGACTGCGCGAGGAATTTACGGATGTGGACGCCATCCTTCACGGCCACACCCATCAGCCTTATCAAATGACCGAAAACGGAATTTTCTGGTTCAACCCCGGCTCCGTCACCATGGGGCGCGGAGAGCCCCACCGCAGCCTGGGAATCCTCGACATTCAGGATTCCATCCGGAGCGAGATCGTCCAGCTGTAAAACAAAGATACAGGGGAAAATAGAGTACACGGAGAAGAGATAGAAATATGGAAAATCTGTGGGCGCCATGGAGAATGGAATATATTCTCGGCAAACGTGAAAAGTATTGCATCTTTTGCCCGGACGGAGACGGACATACGGATGAGGAGCGCCTCATCCTGCACCGGGGACGGCTTAGCGTAGTCCTCATGAACAAGTATCCCTACAACAACGGGCACCTCCTGATCGCTCCATGGCGGCACGTTCCGGGGCCCGAGGAGCTAGACGACGACGAAATGCTGGACCTCATGAAATGGGTGCGCACATCCATGAAGATTTTGAGAAAGATGATGCGCCCGACCGGCTTCAACGTCGGCCTCAACATCGGGGCGTCCGCGGGCGCGGGCGTCGAAAGCCACATGCACTTCCATGTCGTTCCAAGATGGGACGGCGACACCAATTTCATGACGGTTTTCGCGGACGTGCGCAGCATCCCCGAACACATGCAGCAGACCTATCACAAACTCTTGGCGCATTTCAAGGAGGAGAGCGCAGATGACGGAGCATAAGGCGGCAAGGAGCGTTGTTGTCTTCAAGTGGCTGACTATCTTTCTGGTCCTCTCTATCGTCGGACTGTTCGTGTGGGAAAACGCATCCACGTTCCTGGCGTCTCAGACTTTCACACTAAACCTCTACGTAGCGGAACCGTTCACATGGAGCATAAGTCTCTATCTCCTGCTCCTCATATTCACCATGGTCGGCTTCATTCTTGGGCTAACATTGATGTTGCGTCCCCATCTCAGGACCCGCAAAGCGCTCAAGGAAATAAAGTCGGCGCAATCGGCCCCGGAGGCGTCGGTCTCCTCGCCCACGGCCCAGCAGGCTGCCGCGGATTCCGAAGCTTCGACCACCCTGGATGCTGGAGCCGTCGAGCCGAACGAAGGAGCGCAGCCAAAAGAGGAGTAAGTGGACCACAATCCCACCTATCAGGAGCTTCTCAATAGACTTGGCGCGTTGGAGCGGGAGGAGGGCAGGCGCAAGGACGCCGAAGAATTCGCCGAAGCCGTGCTCAATTCCCTCTCCGCCCACATCGCCATCCTGGACCGCGAAGGCGTTATCATCGAAACGAACCGCGCATGGAAAGAATTCGCACATGCGAACGCCATGCGCATGCGTCCGGACGCCCACCGCGTGAATTATATCCAACTCTGCGAATCGGCTGTCGGGGACTCGGCGGAGCAGGCGTGGGACGTGGCCGCGGGCATCCGGGCCGTCATCGCCGGGGACGTCGAGGAATTCGTCATCGACTACCCGTGCCACTCCCCGCACGAGAAGAGATGGTTTTACATGCGCGCGACGCGTCTCGTGGGTGCCGAGACGATTCGCGTGGTCGTAAGCCATGAAAACATCACGGCGCTCAAGGAGGCGGAGGAGGCGCTGAAAAGGCGGGAGGCGGAGTTGGAGCGCCAGTCGCGCAACCTCGAAGAGGCCAACACCGCCCTCAAGGTCCTCCTCCTGCAAAGGGAGCGGGACAAGCGGGAGCTAGAGGAAAACGTTCTGGTGAACATCCGCAACTTCACCTTCCCCTACCTCGAGAAGCTGAAGAACGCGCGCCTCGACCAGCAATACAAAGCATACCTCGAAATCATCGAATCGCAGCTCAAGGGCATCGTGTCGCCCTTCCTCTACAGGTTGAGCTCCCGCAGCCTCGGATTCACCCCCCAGGAAATCCAGGTGGCCGCGCTGGTGAAAGAAGGACGCGCCACCAAGGACATTGCCGGGGCGCTCGGCATATCGGCCAACGCGGTCGAATTCCACCGGAAAAACATCCGCAGGAAGCTCGGCATCAGCAATTCCAGGGCAAACCTGCGGTCCCACCTGCTTTCGCTCTCACAGCAGTAGTTTTTACTACCGATATCCTCCCGATCTTCTACCGTTGCATTCCTGCGGGCGCATGGCATACTCCCACCATGGAGCAAATTTTTCAAACGGCGTTTTCGAGAATCGGTTTTGGGATTCAGACCGCCAGAAAGGGAAGCCGGAAGGTCGATATTATTGAAATCGATTGTAGCGGAACCCAACAACCATCGAGAAGGAGGATTGCTATGTTGTGCAGCCTTTCAACGAAGCTGGGTGAAGAGGACATGGGAGCCATCAAGTCCCTCGAGAGTGAAATGGGTCGCCCGATCCTTGCATTTTCCTGCCATCCGGTCCAAGCCGCCGAAATCAGCGCGGACCATCTCTCCAAAATCCAGGCGCTGGAAAGCAAGCTCGGCGTCTCCCTCGTCGCAGTGAACGCCTGACGGGAGTGACGTCTGTTACGAGCATTATGCCAGTTTCACTGATGGCTTCTGAAACGGAGCCGAAAGAAGTCGCTTCCCTCGACTCCGTTTTGTCAACAATCAGAAAGAAGCAGGGGATTATGCAGTTTGGCAACGCCAGCAAGTGCTAGCTGATTCCATCTCACTAACCACGCCAGATGGCGTTCAACCAGAGCCATTGCAATGAACAAGATCAATATGCACTATGTACTCGAAATTTCGTATTTTTTTGGATTGCCAAAAATTGCTGAAATGAAAAACTCTGCCGTCTGAATATTCTATGTTCAAAAACCCAGCATCATTCCATGCAACGCGTAAGCCGAGCAATTTATCGCCGATAAAGATTTCGTCGCCCCCCGTAGGCTTCTCACCAATTGGTTTAATATAAACTCTATATCCATAATCAGTTGTTGCACCAGCGTTTGTACGAACGACTATAGCGTCAACAAGCAAGTCAGGAGACGGGAGCCTCCCAATTTCCTCTCGTTCGACAATATCGCATCCCATGGTAATCAACAGTGCGAGCAGACACGAAACCAGCACTGAGATATCTTTGCGAGACCTCATTCGCAAACACCCTTTCAATTGTCCGTGTCACCGTCTTCCTGTCAGTATGTGGCTCGATGCGGTGCAAAAAGCAAAAACATTACATTGGGCTGGAATGAAGCTGGGGCAACCATCCCCCCATTACTCCCCCTTCCCCGCTTTCGCTTCCCGCATCAGCTTCTGGAGTCCCGCGACGGAATATTCATAAACGAAGTGCGTCAGTTCCGCCACGCTCTCGGGTCTTTCATAAAGGTCGGGAAACATGAGTTGGATGACGTTTTTGTTTTGAAGGTGAAAAACGAGTTGTCCGATAGTGCAAAGAGATCCCCGAACGACAGATGGGTGATCCACCGGCAGTTCCATCAATTCCGCTATAAGCGCGCGCAGCAAAACGGACGATGGACGTATCTGCACATCCACCAATTCCTCGAGCGCCCAGGTGGGGGCCATGACCTCCTTTACGATCACCCGTATGGTCCAGAGCTCCGAAGGCGGCCCCAGTATGGAGCTGATAAACCCGCCTATGAGGTGCTTCAGCCGCTCCTCCGGGCTTCCCAGGCTCTCTCCGGCGTCGCGCAGCCCCACCGTAAGCCGCAGGTGCGCTTCCCGAAGCACTTCCAGATAAAACCGGTCCTTGCCGCCAAAATAATAATTGATCGCGGCGGAATTGGCCTGCGCCATCTCGCAGATTTCCCGCGCTGTGGCCCTGTCGTATCCCTTTTCGGAAAAAATAATGCCTCCCGCCTCGATGAGGCGACTGCGGGTCTTCTGGTCCTTGCCGATGACAACTTGTCCGGGCTTTAATTTTCTCGTTTTCTTTATCATAATGTTTGATTTTCTAACATTGTGGGATTGGATTGTCAATATTCAAATCACGAGTTGAAAATTTAAGTTTAAATTTGACATTTATGGATCTCATTTGTTACCTTCCACCGTGGGAGGAAACTGGAGATGAAAAAGGCTATACTCATAATTCTCGTCATCATCGCGATTGCGGCGGGGGCCGCGTGGTGGAGCATGCGGCCCGATCAGGCCGAACAAAGCAACGTCGTTCTTTACGGCAATGTGGATCTGCGCCAGGTGAACCTTGCCTTTAACGGCAGTGAGCGGATTGCGGCCATCCACGTCCAGGAAGGCGACCGGGTGCGTGAGGGGCAAGTGTTGGGAGCTTTGGAGGCCCAAAAGCTGGAAGCCAACGTGGCTAGGGCCCAAGCCAAGGTCGAAGCGCAGCAACACGTCCTCGAACGCCTGGAAAACGGGACGCGGCCGGAAGAGATCGAGCAGGCTCGGGCTAACGTTGCCGCCGCGCAGGCGGAAGTGGACAACGCGCGGGTGAATTTCGATCGCATCAGCCGCTCTGTAACCGCTGGCGCCACCAGTCGTCAGAGTCTCGACGACGCACGGGCGACCCTCGACGTAGCGGCGGCCAAGTTGCGAGTAAACCAGAAGGCGCTCGATCTCGCGGTCGCGGGCCCCCGGAAGGAGGACATCGCCGAAGCGCGCGCCACGCTCCACGCCAACGAGGCCGATCTTGCCTCGCTCCGAGAGGATCTCAAGAACGCGATGCTCGTCTGCCCAACGAACGGCATAGTCCAGAATCGCGTTCTGGAGCCGGGCGATATGGCCTCGCCGCAAAAAACCGTGCTCACCATTGCTATCACCGACCCAAAGTGGGTGCGCGCCTACGTTCCCGAACCGGACTTGGGCAGGGTTGCCTATGGGATGAAGGCTTCCGTTGCATCCGACGCCTTTCCGGACAAATCTTACGAAGGCTGGGTGGGATTCATATCCCCGGTCGCGGAGTTCACCCCCAAGTCCGTCGAAACCACGGAACTGCGCACTTCGCTCGTGTACGAAGTCCGCATCTTCGTCAAGGACCCATCGGATGAGCTGAGACTTGGCATGCCCACTACGGTGCGCATTGCAACCGCGAACGGAAAACAGCCAGCCAAGGGCGCCGGCGCCGACGCAAGCAAGGGAAGCTGATGTTGCCTGAAGCCGCCCCTGAACCCGCCATTCTCCACTGCGAGGGGCTCACCAAGGTGTTCCCCGATGGCAGGAAGGGGACGATTAAGGCCCTCGACGGAATTTCGCTCTCGATCAAGCCGGGAATGGTCACAGGCTTTCTCGGCCCGGACGGCGGGGGCAAGACGACCTTCATACGGCTGGCGGCGGGTCTCCTCGCGCCGGACGCCGGGACCATCCATGCTCTCGGGGTGGACGTGGCAGCGGACCCGCAAAACGTTCAGTCCCGCATCGGTTATATGCCGCAGAAATTCGGTCTTTACGAGGACCTCACCATACAGGAAAACCTCGACCTTTATGCAGACCTCCACGGAATATCCCGTGAGGAGCGCGCGGACCGCTATCCGAAGCTTATGCACATGACGGGGCTCGGACGGTTCACGAAACGCCTCGCCGGGCGGCTCTCGGGCGGCATGAAGCAGAAGCTCGGGCTTGCCTGCACTCTCGTCCGCTCCCCCGAAATGCTCCTTCTCGACGAACCCACTGTTGGCGTGGACCCCCTCTCGCGCCGCGAACTCTGGGAGATTGTGCACCGGCTGGTGCGGGAGCAGGGACTCACCGTGCTGGTGAGCACCTCCTACCTCGACGAGGCGGAACGTTGCGACGAAACCGTGGTGCTCTTTCAGGGAAAGGTGCTGGCGGGCGGAGCGCCGGAAACGATCAGCGCGATCGCCAGGGGAAGATCGTTCCGGGTGGACGTCGGAGGTTCGATCAAGCCGCGCCAGCTCCAGGCGCGTCTCGCGGGAGCGGAAGGCGTCGTCGACGCCGCGCTCGAAGGCAGGCGCGTTCGCTTCGTGACGTACAGCGACAGCAGGCCGGACCAGTCGCTTTTGGGAGGGTTGACCGCTGCGCCGGTCGAACCCCGGTTTGAAGACGGGTTCATGATCCTCTTGCGCCGAGCCATACGAACCGCGGCGTCGGAAGACATTCTGAAAAGCGGCGCGCCTCCGGCTTCAGCGGCTGCCGAAGCGCCGGCTCCCGGTCCGGAGCAAGCGTCAGCCGCCCCATCCGCCCTCTCCTCCCCCCTGCCTGAGGAGGGAGACCCGGAAATCGTGGTCGAAGTCAACGACCTGGTAAAAAAGTTCGGCGACTTCTACGCGGTCAATCACATCAACTTCCAGGTGCGTCGGGGAGAGATATTCGGCCTCCTAGGCCCCAACGGCGCGGGAAAAAGCACGACTTTCCGCATGCTCTGCGGCCTCCTTCCGGCAAGCGCCGGGACGCTTGGCGTCGCGGGCATGGACCTTAGACGCGCTCGCGCATCGGCAAGGCAGCGCCTCGGGTACGTCGCCCAAAAGTTTTCCCTCTATGGGCAGCTCACCGTCCGGGAGAATCTCGATTTTTTCGCCGGGGCGTATGGCCTGAGGAATGCCCGAAAGCGGGAGCGCATGGCTTGGGCCGTCGATCAATTCGGGCTTGCCAGATATATCGAGTCGCCCAGTCAGCAACTCCCAGGCGGTTACAAGCAACGTCTCGCCATGGCCTGCGCGCTCATGCACGAACCGCAGGTGCTTTTCCTCGACGAGCCCACCTCCGGGGTGGACCCGCTCGCCCGACGCGATTTCTGGCGGCGCATCACGGAATTCTCCGACCGGGGCATCACGATCATCATCACGACCCATTTCATGGAAGAAGCCGAATACTGCGACCGGATGGTCATCATGGTGGACGGCGAAATTCTGGCCGCGGGGACCCCCGGCGACATCCGCGAGCGGGCGCCGGGCGTCGAAGGCCGCGAGCCCGCCATCGAGGACGCATTTATCGCCATCGTTGAAGAACACCGGCAAACAGCAAGCGAGGAGCGGAGCCATGGAGAATAGACCCGCTGCGGCGAAGCCGCGGGACCACCGCCCCCCCTTGGGAACGGGCGGCCGCATCAGCCCCGCGCGCGTGCGCTCCCTTATCCATAAGGAGATGCTCCAGATTGTCCGAGACCCCAGCAGCATCGCCATCGCCCTCGTTCTGCCGCTTTTTCTGATAGCGCTCTTCGGCTACGCCCTCTCGCTCGACGTCAAGGACGTCCCTGTCGCGATCGTCATGGAGCAGATCGGCCCCGATGCAACGGATCTAGCGGGAGCCTTCGCGCTCTCCAAATATTTCACGCCGACGGTGGTCACATCCATGAAGGAGGCGGTGGACCTGATGCGCGCCCACAAGGTGGACGGCGTCGTGCGCATCCGGGGGAGTTTCGGGCGGGACCTCGCCGAGGGCGACGCTCCCTTGCAGGTGATCGTCCACGGCGTCGACGCCAACCGGGGACGCATCATGCAGGGCTACGTGCAGGGGGCGCTGGCCATCTGGGCGTCCCAACGCGGACGCCCGGAGAGGCCCGGCGCCACGGCGGACAATCCGCCCCCTCTCGTCGGGTCGGTGCAGGTGCAAAGCCGCGTGTGGTTCAACAACGCGATGGAAAGCCATTATTTCCTTGTGCCCGGCCTTGTCGTCCTCATCATGACGCTGACAGGAGCGCTCCTCACCGCCTTGGTCATGGCGCGCGAATGGGAGCGCGGAACGCTCGAGGCGCTCTTCGTCACTCCCGTCCGAACCGGCGAAATCCTTATCGGCAAGACCGTCCCCTATTTCTTCCTGGGAATGGGGGGACTTCTCCTCACGACGCTCGCTGGAAGGTTTCTCTTCGAAGTTCCTCTCCGAGGCTCGGTTTTGGTCCTGACCGCGGGATCGGCGCTCTATCTCTTCGTTGCACTCGGGTTCGGACTCTTTATCTCGTCGGCAACGCGCAACCAGTTCGTGGCAAGCCAACTCGCGCTCCTCGCCACCTTCCTGCCCGCCGTCTTCCTTTCGGGATTTATCTTCGACCTCGCGGGGGCCCCCAAAGCGGTGCGGGTCATAAGCTGCATCTTTCCCGCGAGGTACTACGTATCGTTCCTTCAGACCGTTTTCCTCGCCGGAAACGTCTGGAGCATTATCATTCCCAACTGCGCCGCGCTCGGTGCCATGGCTCTTTTCTTTTTCGGCCTCACCCTGCGCAAGACCAAGAAGAAGCTGGCATAAGCCGATGGAATCACTGCGACGCATCCGGATACTGATATGGAAGGAGCTGCTGGCCATCCTGAAGGACAAGAGGAGCCGCTTCACCGTTTTCGTCCCACCTTTGATCCAGACCCTTGTCTTCGGGTACGCCGCAACGTACGACCTCGAAAGGGTCCATTACGCGGTGTACGATGAAGACCGAAGCGAGGCCTCGCGTCAACTCCTCGCCCGCTTCGACGGCTCCGGCGTTTTCGTGCGCATGGCAGACCTCACGAACGAAAAGGGCATAGCCCCCCTCATCGACAGCAAACAGGTGCTCCTGGTGGTGCGAATTAAGGACGATTTCGAGCGGACGCTTCTTTCAGGGCAAACCGCCGCCGTGCAAGTCCTGGCCGACGGCCGCAACTCCAACACCGCCGCCACGGCCCTCAATTACATCAATACGATAGTGGAGACATTCAATGCGGACTGGACGACCGCCCACAACGGGCAGTCGCCTCCGCTTCTTCCCATCCCGCGCGCGTGGTACAACCCCAACCTCGAAACACGCTGGTACATGATCCCCGGCATGATCGCGATGCTCACGCTCGTCCAGATGATCGTCATCACCTCGATGTCCGTGGCGCGCGAGCGGGAACAGGGAACCCTCGACCAGCTCCTCGTGACGCCCTTCCGCCCGTTTGAAATCATGGTCGGGAAGAGTCTCCCCAGCATCCTCATCGGACTCATACAGACCACGGGGGTGCTCGCCATAGCGCTTCTCTGGTTCAATATACCCTTTCAGGGCAACCCGGCGACGCTCTATTTCGGCATCATGCTGTTTCTCCTCGCGTCCGTCGGCTTCGGGCTAATGATCTCCTCGGTCTCGGACACGATGCAACAGGCCCTCCTCGGCGGGTTTCTCAGCATCATGCCCTTCGCCATGCTCTCAGGCCTCAACACGCCGATCAGCAACATGCCGAAATCCATCCAATACGTCACCTACCTGAACCCCATGCGCTACGCCATATCCCTGACCCACCGCGTCTTCCTTGAAGGGGCGTCCCTCCGGGACATCCTCCCCGATCTCTGGCCAATGGCCATCATCGCCGCAATATCGCTCACCGTGGCCGCCAGCATGTTCCGGCGGCACGTTGCCTGAACCACGACCCGGGCGAGGCGACTGTCCGCGCCCATCCTGAACGCGCTGGATTTTTCAGGCCATGGGTATTATTTTCTATAAGCCCGATATGCGGAGCGCTTTACTATGTATTCACACCCGGTGCGGGAAGGAGTCGATTATCATGCAGGATGAAGACAGAAGAAGCAAGGCGGTGGAACTCCTCGCGAAGTTTGCGGGAGCTCATGGAGCGCCGGGCAGGGAGGGAGCGGTCCGCCGCATCCTCCGGGAGGAGCTTGGAGGAAATATAAAGACCGACCGGATGGGCGGCGCTATCTGCGAGAAGCGCGGTTCCGCCGACGCCCCCCGCATCATGATCGCGGCTCACATGGACGAAGTCGGACTTATGGTGCAGTCCATCACCAAAGGCGGGCTGATAAAATTCGTTCCCGTCGGGGGGTGGTGGGCGCACACCCTTCTGGCGCAGCGCGTGCGAATCCGCACACAGGAAGGCGTCGAGATTTTAGGGGTCATCGGGGCCAAGCCGCCCCATTTCCTCTCCGAAGGCGAGCGCGACAAGGTGATGAAGCCGGACGATATGTTCATCGACATCGGCGCGACCAGCGCGGACGACGTCCGCGAGCGCTTCGGCGTGCAACTGGGCGATGGGATAACGCCGGAAAGCCCCTTCACGCCCATGCACAACCCGGATTTCCTCCTTTGCAAGGCATTTGACGACCGCGGCGGCCTCGCCATCATGACCCACGCCATGCTCTCCTTGGAGCCGGACGCTCATCCCAACACGGTCCTCGGGGTCGGAACGGTGCAGGAGGAAGTGGGCGTGCGAGGCGCCAGGACGGCGACTCATTTTGTGAACCCCGACCTCGCCATCGTCCTCGAAGGAACCCCCGCGGACGACCTGCCGATGATGTCGGAGGACGAACGGCAGGGGGCGCTCGGGAACGGCGTGCAGATACGCCTCATGGACTCCTCCGCCATCATGAACCTCGCCTTCGCGCGCCACGCCATCGAAACCGCCAGGGCGAACGGCATCAAGCATCAGGTGGCAGTCCGGAAGAGCGGCGGCACGGACGCCTCCGCCATCCACGTGCACGGCCAGGGCGTTCCAACCATCGTGCTGGGAGTGCCCGCGAGGTACATCCACACCCACAACACCATCATCCACATAGACGACTACCTGAGCGCCCTTGACCTGACGCTGAAACTCGTAAAGGGCCTGGACGAAGCGAAAGCCAGGAGCTTCACGGAGCCCGACTGACCGGAAGCGGCGGCTCGTTTTCCCGTTCATGCCGAGTCCCGGACGCTCGGCGCTAGTTCGATTTCCAAGCGAGAGACGACGACAATGACCTACAAGCAGCAGCACATCTACCACTACTTCATCGATGCCTGGGGGGACTGGTTCTGCGAAGGAAACCCCGTGGACGACCAGCAGCTATTCAGCATCCTCAGCCGGGGAATCGTCGAGGAAGACGGCAAGTACGTCATCCGGTGCGAGGGGGAGGTGCATCCCGTGGAGGTGGCGGACGCCCCCCTCTGGGTGCGCTATATTCATGTGGAAAAAAACGCGGACGGAACCGTGAAGAGCGTCGAAGTGGAGCTTCGCGACGGGCGCAGGGAGCCCCTCGCGGCGGACACGCTCACCATCGAGCGCGGCAATGCGCTCTATTGCCTCGCCACGCCCAAACGCCTCAAGACCAGGTTCGGCAAGGCGGCCTACTATGAATTCGCCGATCTTCTCGGCATGGAGGAGGAAAGCGGAGTATTCTACATCACCATCGCGGGCAGGCGCTACGACATCCGGACCACCCTCTAACCGGGGCCCGAATCCGCGTAAGCGGACAAAAGGTCTGCAAAAAGACGCACTCCGACGTCCAGCGTCCTTTCGTCGAACGAAAAGTACGGCGAGTGCAGCCCGTGCGTAAATCCTTCCGCCGGGTCGTGGCACCCCAGCCGCACCATGGCGCCGGGGAACTTTTCCAGGAAATAGGCAAAATCCTCGGCGCCCATGCTCGGGGGCCGGAACTGCACGCCTCCCTCCCCGAGCAATGCCCTTCCCCGCTCCGCGATCCACCCGACGATTTTGCGGTCGTTAATCAGCACCGGATAGCCCGGCTTCACGCGCAATTCCGTGGAGACGCCAAACGCAGCCTCGAGCCCCTGCAAAATCTCCCGGATGCGGCGAAGCGCGGTCTCCCGCACCTCCGAATCGAGCGTCCGCAGGGTGCCCGACAGGCGGGCCTCGTCAGGGACCACGTTGGAAGCCGTTCCCGCTTGGAATTTACCGATAGTGAGCACCGCCGGAACCAGTGGGTCTAGGCTCCGGCTGACGATGGCCTGGAGTTGCACCACGAGGTTTGCAGCCGCGACGATGGGGTCGCGGCACATATCGGGGTGCGCGCCGTGCCCCCCTTTGCCAATGACCCTTATCGAAATGTTATCCGATGAGGCGTTGGCAACTCCATCGGCCATCGCAATCACTCCCATGGGATGCTCGGGATGGAGATGCGCCGCAAAAATGGCTTCGATCGGCTCCCGCCCGAGCCCTCCGCCCTCGAGCATCACGACCGCC
>CALFXO010000049.1 GCA_937958025.1 uncultured Syntrophobacteraceae bacterium | reverse complement strand
CGGCAGGCGACCAAAGATATTGTTCGGCCCAGGAAACAAGCGCAGCGGCCTTCTCGCGCCATTTTTCGGGGGGATAGTTGCGACCTTCGGTGTCCAGGCGGCGGCGGGCTGTCCCTCTCGGGCAGAAGGAGATTGGGAAGCGCTGCGCTCCCATTCCCGTGGCTCCACTCCCAACAGGCTGCAAGCATCCGGGTAGCACACCCCGCGCACAACCTTGAGGTATTCGATAGCGTCGCCCTTTATACCGCAACCCCGGCACCAAAAGCGTCCCGTCGGCCCCTGTTCGGGCCAGCAGCGGAAGCGGTCATTGCCGCCGCACTTCGGGCAGGCGGAGGCGTACTCGCCGCCCTTTGTGCCCGACACCCGGCGGGGCTGGATGCTGTCTTTTAAGAGCAGGTCAAGAAGGAAAACGGTCAATGCCTGTGCTCCTGTTGGGGGATTGTTCACTGTCTCGAGTTCACTGTTCACACCCCCTAGACCCCCTAGAAGGGGGGGTGTGAACTACCTAGCGGGTTCACTGGGGTGTGAACTCATAACATCGCAGTATGTATATGTTTTTAGATTTGAGTTCACTAAAGTTCACTCCCTCTTAACTGTCTCAAATTAGTTTTGACGAGTTCACTCAAAATCGTAACTATTTTACTCTGTAAACACCATAGCAAATCCGGCTTGAGTCAGTTTTCCATTTTGACCGAGCAACCCGTCACGCATGGCGCTGGACCTTGTCTGGGAAACATGAGCTTTCGAGATTCCCAGGGTCGCGGCGATTTCGCTTTGGGTTACACCGTCGTCCAACATGCGAAGGATTTCGGTCTTTGTATTGCGCTGCGCATTCCCCCAGGTATAGGTCACGCGCCCGGCCTGATCCGCCGCTATCTGAAATTCCGCGTCTTGAATAAGCGGCAAATCTCTGTGCCTGATCCTGTGCTTGCCAAATCGAACGATAAAGCGCGCGCCTTCCTCTGCCCTGTAGTTCTGTGGCTTCTGCAAGCTGATCGAAATGTCGATGTTGTCTTCACGGCCAGAGGTCCCACGTTGGTCCCCGCCCTTGCCAACGTGATGGAGGAGTATCGTGGATATTCCGGCGAACCGCAGTTCGAGGAGCCACTGATTCACCACATCCCATTCTTGCTTCGAGTTTTCGTCAAGCCCAGAGGTCAGCGAAGCGATGTTGTCAATGACCCAAAGCTTTACGCCGAGTTTCAGCAGCTGCGCCTTCATGGCGTCCCGCCACTCCTTATCGCGTAAGCTCGCCTTGGGCAGGCCGAGTGTATTGGCATACGCGTCAGAATACACGTAGAGGGGATTCAGCCGTCCTGCTGGGTCTCCGCCGATGCCTCGCAAGCGTTCAACTACATCTTGTGCCGCCATCTCGCCATCGAGGTAAAGGCAGAGCACGGAGGTTTCACACTTCCACGGCCCGAACGCTTGGCCTCGAGTGATCGCGTCCAGAAGGAGGAGCACGAACCAGGTCTTTCCGGTCCCTCGCCATCCTGTCAGGAGGACGATGCCTTGCTCCGACACCCACGGGTGGATGATTGTGCGTTTCTCCGGTAGGTCGAGCGCACAAAACACGGAAGCATCCAGGATCGCCGGGGCGAGGTTCGCGGCGGACACATTGGTAGGCGCGGCAGGGGGCGCGTAGGTCTTGCGTTCCTCCTGCACGGCGGCTTTAACGGCGGCGCGCATTTCAGCGACAGAGGCGGGAGCGGCGGTCATCGCAGCTTCCCGGCCTCCGCCATCGAGTAAAGCTTACCGAGGTCTAAAAATAGTTTCCCTCCAACGCGCCGGAATATTTCAGGGAATTTGCCAATGTGGTTCCATTTGTAGGCCGTGCTGGCGCGAATCGGAGAATCTGGGGTTTCGTTTAATTTCGACACGCGAATCCAATTACGCCCCTCTTGCATGAAACACCTCCCGCTTTGGTTAAGGTTGTATAAAATGCTCACAGACGGGAGTGTAATGGACCATTTCAGTCGAAGCAAAAACGGGAGAAAACAGAGAATAAAAAGAAAACAGAGAATAAAAAATAGGGGGCAGGCGTAAAAGTGGGCGGATCGATAGATCAATTATCGTTGCGGGGACTTCTCCCTGCCGGGAACCGAGGGCGGCGTTCGGGGTCCAACGCAAGATCGGCATTGGAATTTGATTGCTCCATAGAACGCTATCCTTTGGCAGCGGAATTTCGCATGGAAAAATTTCATGTTTCAGCAAACGGGATGGAACCCATTTATAGGGACAAGCCCCCCCTTCGGACGGGGTATGGGGGGGGGCTGCTTGGAGATGGCGGACGGACGCCGGTGTTAACGCGCCAGCCCAAAGCCCCCGCGGGGGAAGGAACCCGTTCTCTCCTGCTGGGCGGCAACGAGGAGGCAACGGCGGCATCCCTCCTCCCGGAGCGCGCCACGTTTTTCACGCCCCCA
>CALFXO010000048.1 GCA_937958025.1 uncultured Syntrophobacteraceae bacterium | reverse complement strand
GTCCTTCAAGCTACCAATGTTAGCTGATTTAACCTCCGTGGAAATCCAGGCTAGTGGGCGTCGTTCTTCATTTTACGTGTTGGTCATAGGCGGGGGCATTCGCTTACGCCAATCATGCAACAACAAGGCAGACAAAGCGCCAGCCAGTCCTCACGCCCGCCGCTTCCAGTTCAGCGCGTTCACAACCCCGTGACAGCGGCAACTCGTCGCGATCAGCCAATTCCCTTCGGTTGCCCGGACGGCTCGGAGGAGCGCCCGCATGGATGCTCCCGTGCATCCGCCCACCCCCGGCGCCAGTTGATGGCTCCTCAAGACCGCCACGCAGTAGTCCGGAACATCGACGCGGCCAAGGACCTCGAACAGATTCCCGGGACGCGGCTTTTTCGTGTGGGTGCAGATGGCGTCCGGCTCGCTGCACGCATCGGGGCAGATAAAGTCCGCGAAACTCGCATAGAGAGTTCCTTCAGGGACGCGGAAGGGGTTCGGGACCTGGGCGTCCACCGCCTCGGGAACGGGAAGGGAGCAGCATTCCCCTTCGCTCTCCAGTCCTCGCATCAGCCAAAGGTGCGCGACATGCACCGGGACCGCGGGGACGACCCATGCCCCCTCGGGAACCGGACGCAGCACGAGCGAAGCAACGGCGTCTTCGCGCCATACGGGGACGTCGACCAGGGCGCGAAGCTCTTGAAGCTTATCTTCCCTCGAATCGACCACCAAGATGGATGCATCCGGAAGCCGCCTTGTCAAACGCTCCGCGGCCAGCCGTCCAAAACGGCCCGCCCCCAGGATGCGGACGTCTTTCGGCGGGTCGAAGGGCTCCCGCTCGGCGAAAATGGTGCTTTTTCCTTGCACTTGTCCTCCCCGCCTGATTTAATGTTTCATTGTGGATTGTTGCCGGCTTGTACGATCCCTTCACTATGCCCCGAAAGGACCCCCATGAGCAATATCTTTTCCATAATGGATAAAATAGCCGAAGATCGCATCCGCGAGGCGATGCGAAACGGGGAGTTCGACAACCTCGAAGGGGCGGGGAAGCCCCTCAAGCTGGAGGACGACCGATGCATCCCGGACGACTTGCGCCTTGCTTACAAAGTGCTCAAGAACGCCGACTGTCTGCCTGCGGAGCTTGAGCTTCGCAAGGAGATCACAAACACCCGCGCCCTGCTCTCGGGCATCGTGGACGAGCAGGAAAAGCACCGCCAGATGCAAAAGCTCAACTTGCTGGTTATGAAGCTCGGTGTAATGCGCCGCACCTCCCCGCTCCTCGAGGAGGGGGAGTATTACGGCAAAGTCGTGGATAAGATGACGGTCGCGACGGAGTCCGGCAAGAAGGAATAGCGACGTCCCCTGGGGAAGGCCGGCCGGCTTTCCCGCTGAATGTTCGCGCTATTGCCCGTGGGCGCCGCCCGATTCCGGCGCGGGCTCGGGAGTTGGCAGCGGCGGCGTCTGAACGTCTGGAGCGGTTTCCTCCTCGGGAGGTTCGCCCAACTGGAAGGCGTCGCCCGATTGCGGATTCAGGACCGGCGCGCCCGGCACCGGCAAGGATGCGGGTTCTTCTCCCGGGGACGTTTGGAGCTGGATCAGCCGCTTTTTCACCCGCTCGCTTCTCGCCTTCAACTGTTTATCCAGTTCCTCGAACCCCTGCTCGAGCGTCTCCGACATCACGACGACCTCGCCCTGGCTGATGATGAGCCGCTTGAGTTCGGGGATGTTCAGCTTCCCCGACGCCCTCAGGTAAATCGGCTGGATGTATATGATCCGGTGACCGACGGGAAGGATTATCATCTTGCCGCGAGCCACCTCAGACCCCGACTGCCCCCACAGCGTGAACTGCTGCGATACGGTCGTGTCCTGGTTGATGACCGCCTCGATCTGCGAAGGGCCATAGATGAGTTGTCCCTTCGGGAAGTTGTAGACGTAGAACTTGCCGTAATGCTGCTGATCGCTCCCCGCGACCACCAGCGCCCGCAGGTTGTCGCGCCCCTTGGGATTCACCGCGCTCAGCAGCAGGAACTCGAACCTGTTGTCCTCTATGAGGTTCAGCGTCATGTAGAAGGGCATGATCGGAACCGGCTTTTCTCCAGGGCGCTCGAGTATCGGAAACTCCCAGATGTCCTCCTGCTGGTAGAAGTTCTCCGGGTCCCGCATGTGGTACTTGAGGTAGATGTTCATCTGCGCCTCGAAAACGTCCTGCGGGTAGCGGACATGGGGCTTAAGGTTCGCGGGCATATCCTCCATGTTCCTGAGAAGGCCTGGGTAAATCCGGTCGATAGCCCGGATGATCGGGTCTTCTTTGTCGGCGATATAGAAAGTCACGTTCCCGTCGTAGGCGTCCACGACGATCTTGACGGAGTTGCGGATGTAGTTCGTGCCGTTCGCGTCGAACGGCTGCGAATAGGGAAACCACTCCGAAGTGGTGTAGGCGTCCTGAATCCAGTAAAGCCTCTCCGGCGTGACCACCACGTAAGGATCGCGGTCCAGGGTGAAGAAGGGAGCCAGCGTCTTGATGCGCTCCACGATGTTGCGCCGGAACATGATCCGGCTCTGACTGTTGGTCTGCGTGGTGAAAAGTATGTTCTTTTCGTTGAAATAGAGCGAAAAGACGAACTTGCGGAATATCGAGGATATGGGAATGCCCCCGTTTCCCTCGTAATCCACCATCATCGTCGTGTCGCCCGTCGGATACCCCATTTCATGGTTGTCGTTGGGGGCGATTATATAGTTGTAGTTCGCCAGCCCGTAGTAAATGGCTGGCTGGTCGATGTGGAAGCCGTAACCGGACTCCGGCGGAATCCCGTGCAGGAACCACGTCATGGCTTCCTCGCCGCCCTGGGCGGCGGGGATCATCACCGCTCCGATGCCGTGCGTGTACTGAAGATGCGTGTTGACCCAGTTCTTGGCGCCGATAGGCAGCTCTTGCAGCCCTATCTCGCGTGCGCCGAGGAAGACCTGCTGATAGAGGTCATTCACATTGTAGCGGTCCACGTCGACCGAGGGGAAGGTGTAATAGGTGCGTATCTGCTGGAGCTGTTCAAAGACGTTGGCGAGCATCTCGCCGTCCCACACCGGGATGTTTCGCAGGCTCACGGCAAGCTCCGGCTGGGGGATGGTCCACGGCGGATCCGGCGTCTTGTACTCCCGGTATTCCACGTTGTCGAGGTTGTAGGCATGGAGCGTCGATTCTATATTGCTGGAGATGAAGTCCCGCTCTCTGGAAAGTTCATTGGGCTTGACGATGTAATGCTCGACGGAGGTGAGGAGCGCGTTGGAGTATCTGCCCCCTAGGGCCAGTGCAAAGCACACGGCGCAAAGGATCGGATACTGGATTTTTCGCCTCGTGTTGAAATAGACCACTACGGAGATGGCGGTCGCAAGGAGGAGCAGCGCGCTCAGCCAGATGAGGGGCAGCGTGATCCGCATCTCGATGTAACCCGGACCAGAGAAAAGCGGCTGGTGCGACTGCACGTAGAGAAGCTGGTAGCGTTGCAGCATCAGCTTCCAGAAGCCCATAAGGAAGGTGAGCACGATGATGACGCTAAGATGCGTCCTGTCGCCCCGGTCCAGCTTCGCCTCCTGCTGCGAGAGAATCCGGCTCTCCAGGTAGTAGAGGAGCACCAGCCCCGCGAAGAGCACCAGGAACGCCAGGAGCAGCCGGTCGATCAGGAGCAGGTGCACCGGCAGTGCAAACAGATAGAAGCTGACGTCGCGTCCGTAGACTGGATCAATCATCCCGGAGCTGGGGCCGAAGACATACAGGAGCGCCATCTCCCATTTCCGATACAGGGGATTGGCGATGATAACCGCGAGCACGAGCGAGAGCGGCCCGTAGAAGGAAAGCGACCCCGTGCGGAACATCCGGTAGAGCTCCCGGTAATTCTTCCAGGCGCTCAGCCCCTTCACGGTCCGGGGCGGCTCCGTCACTCCGATGTAGTGCGACGCGACCCAGAAATTGGCAAAAAATATGAGGAAGAAAAGAAGGGTCGCCCCCGCAAACACCATATATCTGTAAAGCATTCTCTGGAAGAAGTACGTCCCGTAGCCGAGATGCGAGAACCACCAGTAGTCGACGAGGGGGTCCATAAAGATGTACGCCAGCAGCCCTCCCAGCACGAAGAGAGCGAGCGCCGCGGCGATCAAGCCCACAATCCACCGTCTCCAGAACATCCATTGCCTCCTTATGTATATGAGATGCAACCTCTCCGGCGGCCCCTGCGCCGTTCGCCGTCACTCGCCCCCACGCCTCCGCGCGGGTCCGGAGCGCGGCGCGCATACGCTGACTATTATCATACTTTCGTACATATATTCAGGCAAAAAGATAATTATCGTTTCCTGATCGAAGATCAAGCACTTTTGGGGCCTTGCGCGTTTTATCGAATTGACGGACGCCCGCGAATAGGCTAAAGATAGTGGCGCTCTTTGATAAGCTATGGGTTGAGGCGTCCCGGCGCTGCCCGCCGGGGCCTAAGAGGGAAGACGGTGCGAATCCGTCGCGGTCCCGCCGCTGTGAATGGGGACGAAAGC
>CALFXO010000047.1 GCA_937958025.1 uncultured Syntrophobacteraceae bacterium | reverse complement strand
CCTGGAAATAAGCCATTTCCTGTACGACCCGGATTTTGAAGAAAACCTCGCGCGCCTCAGCCGCATGCAGCCTTCCCAGAAGCACACGGAGGAAGCTCACCGGGGCTACGAGCGCTTCCGCAAGACGCTGGCCATGGGGCTGGTCCGCTACGCGCTGCTCACGGTCGAAAAGGCGTCCCCGGAAGAAATCGGGACCGAGGCGCTTTTCCAGGCCAATGAAGAGCGCATGACGCATTCGAGCCCATATCCGGGCGCGGACGCTGAAAGCGCCCCGATAAGCGCCCACGGAGCGGCCATCCCCAAACGGGTCGCGCAAAGCCGTTGCACCGCCGTCGATGTGCGTTCCCCTCGCCGTCAGCCAACGACCGTGGAGCGGATGGAGCGGCGCCTGCTCGCCATTGCGTGCAAAACGCTGGAAATGCGGCCCGAAGAAATCGACGTCGCCGCCAGATTCCGGGACTACGGCGTCGATTCCCTGCGCGGCCTCCTGTTGCTGGAGCGGATCAATCAGGAGCTCGACCTTTCGCTCGGCATGGAGGTCCTCTACGACCACTCGAGCATCCGGGACATGGGCCGCCACATGGCATCGATCCTCAATGCGTGTGACGGGCGGGACGGCGGCGCGGAAACGCCGCCGCGCGGAGACGGCGCCCCATCCGTCGCTCCCCCCTTCGAGGAAACGGACAGGGCGTCTCGCGATCGCGAGAGCGAAGGCCCCCTGCGGGACGCCATAGCCATAATCGGAATGTCCGGGCGATTCCCCGGCGCGGGCGACGTGAGCGCCTTCTGGAGGAATGTCCTTGACGGCGTGATCTCCATCGGCGAAATCCCTCCCGGTCGATGGGCCATTGACGGTTTCTACGACCCGGATATCGAGGCGCCCGATCGCTCCGTCTCGAAATGGGGAGGCTTCATCGACGGGGTGGATCGGTTCGACGCGCGGTTCTTCAATATCTCGCCCGCCGAGGCGGAAGTCATGGACCCCCAGCAGCGGCTGTTCCTGGAGGAATGCTGGAAGGCGCTCGAAGACGCCGGCTATGCCGGAGAGGCGGTGGACGGCATGCGCTGCGGGGTCTACGCGGGGGTCCTCAACAACGACTATCGCCTCATCCTGGAGCATTGCGGCGCCGATGACAGGTGCGCCCATGCCCTCCTCGGGAATTCGTCTTCCATACTCGCGGCCCGCATCGCCTACCATCTCAATCTCAAGGGCCCGGCGGCGTCCGTGGACACGGCCTGCTCGTCCTCGCTGGTGGCGGCGCACATGGCCTGCCGCAGCCTCCTGGCGGGCGAGGCGGACCTCATGCTGGCGGGCGGAGTCACATTGTATCTCAGCCCCAAGACCTACATCCAGATGAGCAAGGCGCAAATGCTTTCGGGAAGCGGCCGCTGCAAGGCGTTCGATGACGAGGCGGACGGGATCGTCCCCGGCGAAGGCGTCGCGGTGGTCGTCCTCAAGCGACTGTCGAACGCTCTTGCCGACGGCGACGATATTTACGGGACCATCAGGGCTTCCGGCGTCAACCAGGACGGAAGGACGAACGGCATCACGGCCCCCAGCGCGGAATCGCAGCAGGAGCTCGAAACGCGGATCTACCGCGATGCGGGCATGGACCCGGCGACCATCGGCTATGTGGAGGCGCACGGGACCGGCACGAGGCTGGGCGACCCCATCGAGGTCAAGGCGCTCGGCGTCGCCTTCAAAAGTTTCACGGACAAAACGGGGTTTTGCGCGTTGGGCGCGGTCAAGGCCAACATTGGCCATACTTCGGCGGCTTCCGGCGTCGCCAGCCTCATCAAGGCGCTGCTCTGCCTCGAGCGCGAGACGATTCCGGCGCTGGTCAACCATGCGACGCCGAACCGCTTCATCGATTGCGCGGAAAGCCCGTTCTACTTCCCGAAGGAGCCGCGAGAGTGGAAACGGGTTGACGGCAAGCCGCGAAGGGCGGCCATTTCTTCGTTCGGGTTCAGCGGGACCAACTGCCACATGGTGATCGAAGAGGCCCCGGTGGACCCCGGACAAACGCCGCGCCCCACGACGCCAGCCGCCGGCCCCTTCCTGGCCGCGCTTTCGGCGCCGGGCGAGCGCGACCTCGAGCGCTACGCCGAAAAATTGCTGGACTTCCTGGAGGAAAATCCGGACTTTGAAGATATGGCGCGTTTGGCATTCACCCTGCAAACGGGTCGGGCGACGATGAAGGCGCGGCTCGCGGTGATCGCATCGGACGCGAAGGAACTGCGGCGAAGGCTCCGGGCATGCATCGACGGGGAAGATGACGTCGAGGGCGTCTTCCGGTCATCGGCGACCGGCGCGAGCGGCTACGCCCTCCTTCTCGATGGCGACGAAGGGCGGGCGTACATCGAGGCGACGCTCCGAAACCGGAACATGGAAAAGGCGGCCGCGCTCTGGACGGCGGGCGCCTCCATCGACTGGAGCCGCCTCTATCCCGAGGGGCCTCCCGGCCGCATCCCGCTCCCCCCCTACCCTCTCGATCCGGTTTCCTACTGGGTGACGCCGACCCGGCAACCGGCGCGAGGCGGGGAGGCGAAGGGCATGCCGCTCCATCCCCTCGTCCATCGGGACGCATCCACCGTGGATGAGCGCCACTTCGAGGCCGTATTCACGGGAAAAGACCAGTTTTTCCAGGAGCACCGGGTGAATGGCCGGATGGTGCTCCCCGGCGTCGCGCATCTCGAAATGGCGCTGGCGGCGGGGTGCGCCGCCATGCCGGAGCGGCGCATCGCGGGGCTGAAGGACGTCGTATGGGTCAGGCCCATCGTCGTGGAGGATGCCCCGCTGCGCGTTTTCATCCGCCTGCGCCCGAGGGGCGGGGAGGTCTTCTTTGAAATCGCGCCAGCGGATGACGGGAACCGGGCAATCTACTCCCAGGGCCGTTTTATCCTGGATGAAGAAGCGGAGGCCGTCCCTCCCATACATTCTTTGGAGGCGGTTTCGGTCATCGCGTCGCGCTGCCCCGAAATTGTCGCCGAATCGGCGTTCCGGGAAAAAATCCGCGCGCGCGGGTTTGACGCCGGCCCTCTATTTGACGTCGTCCGCGAGGCGCGCCGGGGCGAGGGCGAAGCCCTCTCGCTGCTTGCAATGCCGAAGGTGGACGACAACAGCGGAAAATGGAGGCTTCATCCTTCCATCCTGAACGGCGCCGTCGAAACGGTGGTCCTCCTGATGCGGGAAGAGCTCGATTCCAGACCCGGAGCGTTCCTGCCCTTCGAGCTGCGGGAGCTCAGGCTGGGCGGCGCACGGGAGCGCATGCCGGGAAAAAGCTGGGCGCATATAAGGCGCGTTGGAAAAGACGGCGGGGGCGACGGGGACTCGGGAGGTTTCGACGTCGACCTGCTGGACGACTCGGGAAAAATCCTCGCGCGGTTGAACGGCTTCAGGCTGAGGCGGCGGAGGCCCGGCGCGAATCCCGTGGCGTCTTTATCGAACGCGCCCTCTTCCGATGCTTTGAGCGAAGACGCACCGAAACTCCTCCTCTTTGAACCCGTATGGACGGAGGCGCCTCTAGGCGCCGGTCTCACTACCCATGGCGGGTCGCGTTTCGAGGACAAGGGCCCGCTGTTGATTTTGGGCGATGGAGCGACCGCCGACGCCCTTGCGCGGAGAGCTTCCGACCGTGGCGTTCGGTGCGCGCGGGCCTTTTACGCCGAGGATTTCTCGATAATCGGGAGCGACCGCTTTCACCTGAATCCGGGAAGCGAGGAGGATTTCACGAGGCTTTTCCAGGCGCTCGCGGAAATGGATATGTTTCCCGCCTCCATTGTTTCGCTCCAATCCGAAGCTATCGCGAGGAAGGAGCACCCCGACGGGCCCCCGGCATTCGATCTCGGATCATGGCTCCCGGCGGTCTTCCACCTGACCAAGGTCGTCGCCTCGGCCTCCACCGCCCTCGGCAGGGAAGTGAACATCCTGCACGCATGGGTGGGGAGCGCGGAGGAGCATGCGCCCATGGCGGCGGGAATCGGGGCGTTTTTCCGCACCGTTCAGCTTGAAAGCTCGAGAATCCGGTGCAAAGCGGTCCGCATTGAAGGGTCGCCGCACGGGGAGCCGAACCGGTCCGCCGAGACGGCGGAAATTCTGGAGGCCGAACTGCATCTCCCCTTCGACCACGTGGAAGCGGTCCACCACGGCGGCATCCGGTCCGTGCGCGTCCTGAAAGAGCGCGGCGCGTTCTCGGGAGGGGGCGGCCTCCGCATCCGCGAGGGAAGCGTGGCGCTCGTCACCGGAGGGGCCGGAGGACTTGGCCGGATCATCGCCAGGATGCTGGCCGCCAACGGGGCGACGGTCATCGCTGCGGGACGGAGCAAATCGCCGGTGGACCTGCCCCCGGAGACGGCCCAGGGGCCATCGACCATCGAATACATCCGGGCGGATGTAGGAAGCAGGGACGATGTTTCGCGGCTGCTTCGCGAAATAAAGGCGCGCCACGGACGGCTGGATGCGATCGTCCATGCCGCCGGGGTCCTGCGGGATGGCCGCCTCAAGGAAAAGGGTCTTGGCGAGGCGCTGTCCGTCATTGCCCCCAAGGCTCGCGGCGCCGTTATCCTCGACGAACTCACGGCGGAGGAGGACCTCGATCTATTCATCATGTTCTCCTCCCTCGCGGCGGTGGTCGGCAATCCGGGCCAGACGGACTACGCCTGCGCGAACGGCTTCCTGGACGGCTTCGCCGAGTGGCGGGAAGCCCTGCGCGCAAAAGGGAAGCGCTCCGGCAGGACAATCTCCATCGACTGGCCTTTATGGAAAGAGGGCGGCATGCGGGCGCACCCGGACGCCGCCGCCATGCTGTATAGGTGGCTGGGGATGCGCCCCATGGCGACGTCGGATGGCCTGAAGGCGCTCTCCGAAGCGATTGCCGCCCCCGCAAGCCGGATTGTGGCCGTCGCGGGCGACGCCGGGAAAATCAGGGCGGCATTGACGGGCGGGAAATCCTCCGGCGCTCCCAAGACCTTTCGTCCGCATCGGGACGAAGCGCGGGCCTACCAAAAGCTCCGGATGGACGTCCGCGACATGATCGCGGCCATACTGCGGTTCGACGTCGAAGACATCGACCTCGGCGAGGAGATGCGCCGCTTCGGCTTCGATTCCATCAGCTTCACGCGCCTTGCGAACGCCATAAGCGACGCTTACGACGTGACGGTGCTTCCCTCCGTTTTCTTTGAGCACGATTCCCCCGAATCGCTCTGCCGCTGGATCTTTGAGACCCACAAGGAAGCGGTCTGCTCCCGTTGCGCGAAGCGGGAAGCGACGCCCGAGGATGCGGCGGAAGCGCTCGGGGAAGCCCCGTCGCGCCCTGCCGCGCTTTCCCGGGAAAGAAGGAGCGCGGCGCCGCGCCTCGATGCGCGTGGCGAACCGGTCGCCGTCGTCGGTATGAGCGGCGTATTCCCCGGCTCGCCCAACCTCGAAACATTCTTCCGCCATCTCGACCGGGGAGAGGACCTCATCGGGGAAATTCCCCCGGACAGGTGGGACTGGCGGAAATTCACGGGGGCCCCCCACGGGAGCGCGCTCAAGTGGGGCGGGTTCATCGACCGGGTGGATGCATTCGACGCCGCGTTCTTCGGGATCTCCAGGAGGGAAGCCGAACTGATGGACCCGCAGCAGCGTCTTTTCCTGCAAGCCGCGTGGAGCGCCATCGAAGACGCCGGACACAGGCCCGAAGAGCTTTCTGGGACCCGGACGGGCCTGTTCGTGGGCATCGCGAACATGGAATACCTGGACCTGCTGAAAACGCACGGCGTGGAAGCCGACCCCTACCTTTCCACGGGGGCCTTCCACTCCATGGCGGCGAACCGCATATCCCACCTGCTGGACCTCGCCGGACCGAGCGAGCCGATCGACACGGCCTGCTCCAGCTCTCTCGTCGCGATCCACAAGGCGGTGCGGGCGCTGCGCGGCGGGGAGTGCGACGCGGCGATAGCCGGCGGTGTCAACGTAATCTTGCAGCCCTACCTGCACGCGGCGGCCGCCAAGGCGGGACTCCTCTCGCCCGGCGGACGGTGCCGGGCCTTCGATAAAGACGCCGACGGCTACGTGCGCGGCGAAGGCGTGGGGGCCGTCTTCCTCAAGTCCCTGAAACAGGCCGAAGCGGACGGAGATTTCATCTATGCGGTCATCCGCGAGTCCGCCGTAAACCATGGCGGGCGGTCCGCCTCACTTACGGCCCCCAACCCGAGAAGACAGGCCGATCTGCTGGTGGAAGCCTACGGCAGGGCGGGAATAGACCCCGCGACGATAACCTGCGTCGAAACCCACGGGACCGGCACCCGGCTGGGGGACCCCATCGAAATCAACGGGCTGAAGCAGGCTTTCGCCGAATTATACAAAAGATGGGGGAAGGACGCGCCGAGGCGTCCCCATTGCGCCCTCGGATCGGTGAAAGCGAACATCGGCCATCTCGAAACGGCGGCGGGCGTCGCGTCCGTAATCAAGACGATCCTGGCGATGCGCCACGGAATTTTGCCCGGCAACATCCATTTGAGCGAGCAAAACCCGCTGATCGATCTGGAAGGGACGCCGTTTTACCTGCTGCGCGAGACGCGCGAATGGAAGCGCGTCGCGGACGGCGAGGGGGCGGAAGCTCCGCGCCGGGCCGGGGTGAGCTCCTTCGGCTTTGGAGGGGTGAACGCGCACATTATCCTGGAAGAGTATGGATCGCCCTGCCCGCGAGGCAATGGGGCCGACGACGAAACACACATTTTCCCGCTTTCCGCCGCGACCCCCGAGAGGCTGCACGATTACGCCCGGTCCCTGGCGGAGTGGCTGGAAAGCCGGACCTACAGGGGAAAAGGGATCGGGAATTTTCCGCTCTCTCAAATCGCGTACACGCTCCAGGCGGGGAGGCCGGAGATGGGGGAGCGGCTCGCCGTTGCCGCCCATTCCGGGGAAGCTCTGCTGTCGGGGCTGAAGAGCTTTCTCGCGGACCGGAAAGACGGCTCGGTTTTCTCGGGCAGACGAGTGAAACGCGATGATATGCGACCCCGCCCCCGCGTTGCGGCAGACGAGACGCATCCGTCAACCGTCGCCGAGCGTTGGGTGCGGGGCGAAGAGATCGACTTTCAGGAGCTTCATCCTCCCGGACGCGGGCAACGGGTTCCTCTTCCCACCTACCCTTTCGCAATGGAGCGCTATTGGGTTCCCAATGTCGCGGCGGAGAGCATCGAAAGCGGCCCAAGGAAGAAAAATACGGGAAATGCCGCAAGCGCCGTGGAGCATAAGCGGCGGGGACAGCCGGAAGTCTGCGTTTCAGCGCGCCTCGACGCCCGCGCCCCTCTGATCCGGGACCACAGGGTGCATGGCCGCGTTATAGTCGCGGGAGCGGCGTGTCTGGAGCTTGTCCTCAAGGCGGCGGCGCGGAATGGATTATCCGCCCTCCCCATTCGGATCGGCGACGCAAGCTGGGCCAGACCCCTGGAAGTGACGGGAGGTCAGGTGGACGCAGAACTCGTTTTCCGGCCCGCGACCCGGAACGGAGAAGAGCTGGAGTTCGAGATCCGAACGGGGAGCCCCCAAGCCGTCCACATGCGCGGCGAGGTCGGGCCCATCCATGAGAACGGAGCCGCCGCGCACAAACAGGATATTTCCTCCATCAAGGCAAGGATGTCGGGGCATATAGCGGGTCCGTCCCTGTACGAACGGTTTGAAGGGCTCGGATTGTCGTACGGCCCGGAATACAAGGCGTTGGACGCGGTCTGGTTCAACGGGGACGAAGCATTGGCGCGGATAACCTCCCGTGCGGCGTCGACCGAGCTGGCCCCCCCCACCCTTCCGGAAGCACTCCCGGATTCGGGAAGCGATTTTCCCGGACTCGATCCTTTCAGCCATTGGTCGAAATGCACGCTGCATCCCGGCATCCTGGACGCGGCGCTCCAGACGGTCGCGGTCCTTGGCGGCAACGAAAGCCGTCTCATCGCGCCTTTCGCTCTGCGCCGCATAGATGTGCTGCGGCCATTGGAGCCGTCTTCCTACGCCCATGTCCGCCGCAGCGGCAACGATCTGTTTTCGATAACCATCCTGGACGCAGAGGGGAATCCATGCGCGGAAATCGTGGACCTTTCCGCGCGTTGTTATCTGCCTCCGATGGAACTCGCCTACTATGCTCCCAAATGGTTGAGGATTCAAAACCGGCCGAAAGAAGACGAGAAGAAAAGGAAGGAGCCTGTCGCCCCATCGAGCCGCAAGACCGTGCTGCTGGTCGCTCCGGCGGCGGGCGCGGAAATTGTCGAGACCCTCAGGACGCGGCATAAAGGAGACAGGTTTGTCGAGATAACGCCAGGGAGCCACGGCGAACGGACCGGCGGGGCCCAATGGACAGCCGATGAATCGAGCGTGGAAAGCTTCAGGGCGGCCATTATGGAGATCGGCTTTCCCGACATTGTCTACTTCATGGGGAGCGATTGCGAAAGTCCAGGGCCGCTGGCAACATTGGAAGACATAAAGCAGCGCCAGCAAGACGGCGTCGTCTCGCTGCTGCACCTTGCCAGGGCGCTCGATTCGGCAGAAGATCCACACACCCGCGAAAACCCCCTCCAGCTGACGATTCTGACCGGTAACGGGTTCTCCCTCGACCGACTGGAGCCAGTCAACCCATGCGGCGCGGCGCTCCACGGTTTTGCCCTGTCGATGATGCGGGAATATCCGCAGTGGAGAATCGCATGCATCGACCTCGACGCGAACGGCCCCTTCCATGCAGATCGGGAGACGCCGAACCGGTTGTGCAAGGATGCGAAGCCCGATGAACTCGTTGCGCAAATCGACCGGATCGCAATGAAGGGCGGTTTGTTCATGATCCGAAATGGAGAAGTCTACGATCGAAGGATCGTTCCGGTCCGGGACCTCGGCATGGCCCGCCCGCCCTTGCGGCGACGCGGAGTGCACCTGATTGTTGGCGGCGCGGGCGGGCTGGGTTTTGAAACGGCGCGGTTCCTTGCGGCCAAATATAATTCCCGCCTGGTGCTTGCGGGCCGCCGTCCGTTCGACGAACCCCTCAAGGCCAAAATCGCCGCGCTTGAAGCTCTAGGCGGCGAGGTGGAATACATTCGCGCCGACGTCACGGAGCCCGATGACGTTCGGAGGCTGCTGCATGGCGCGCTGGAGCGTTTCGGCGAAATCAACGGGGTAATCCATTCCGCGCTGGCGCTAAAGGACAGCGTCATCGCGGGAATGGCTGGAGCCAGCCTGATCGAAGTCATGGCGCCGAAGGTTGAGGGCGGCCTCCTCCTGGCCAGGGGCCTCGCCAAAATTCCCTTGGACTTTCTGGTATTTTACTCCTCCACGCAGTCTTTCCTGGGAAACGCCGGACAGGCGAACTACACGGCGGCCAGTGCGTTTGTCGACGCCCTGTCTTTCCAGATGCAAGGCATTGTCAGCTACCCGGTGAAAGTCATTAACTGGGGCTACTGGGGCTCTGTGGGAGTAGTGCGTGGGCAGGACTACGCCCGGCGCATGGCCGGAATGGGAGTCGGCTCCATAGAACCGGAGGAAGGCATGGAAGCATTCGAGCGAATCCTGGCCAGTCCTTTTGAACAGGTCATCGCAGTCAAGGCTGACGACGCTTTTATGCAAAAGATTGGACGCAACAATGATTTCAGGATTGTATTCCATACGGAGCATGCCCCTTCAATGCTCAATTAGTCTTGATTTTAACAAGGATTTCAATCACTGCACGCTACTCGCCTCGGACGTTCCAACCTCCGGCATTTGGCGTGCAGTGCGGCCATGGAGATTGCCCACCTCTCCACGCGTCAGCCCCAAGGCCACGTCATTTGTCCGCCTTGCGCTCTGCTCTTGCTTCACACCCAGCCTGCATTATTTATTTTTCAAAGCATACATCTTCTGCCCCGCAAGTTCCCGTTATTTCGCATCAAATAAAATCCGACCCCCTACGCCCATTCCACTTGCCTCGTTGGTCTACTGGTTTCTTGGCGTCACTGAGCGTCAAAAATTATTTGTTGACATCAGACAAAAAATTAGTATAGGTTAAGCTTAATCAATAGTAATGAATTTATGAATGATAAACATTTACCGACAGTGAGCGCATTCTTCTCTTGCCGGATAGAACGCGAGGCCGCATGAATCTTGGCTCGTTGATCAGAAAACATCGGAGAGAACAAAAACTTACGCTGAAGGTTGTCGCCGAAAAAGCCTCCGTTTCCGAGGGTTTTCTGAGTCAGGTGGAAAACGACGTCAACTCTCCTTCGGTTGAAACCCTAATCCGGATATGCAATGCCATTGGCATCAATGCCGGCGATATTATCTCTCAGGTCAGCCAGCAGAAGAAAATAGCCCTGATCAGGAAATCGGAATGGGATGATATTGATTTTCCCCATACCGGCTTTGTGACCCGCCGCTTTTTCTCCCCAGACTCCAGAACGGTCATCGACTCCGCCATTTTGGTTGTGGAGCCGAAGAAATCGATTCCCGTACGGAAAAACATCAAAAACGCCCAGGAAATCCTCTGTGTGTTGAAGGGATCGATAGAACTGATGCTGAGCGAAGAGACATACACGCTGGTCGAGGGAGATTGCGTTCATTATTTGTCCAACCCTGATAGTCAGAAGATAACCAACAACAGCGCTGCTACAAGCTTTGTCCTATGGGTGGGAACACTGTAGCTTCATTCCCGATGCGCCAACCATAAGAAAGGAGGAATAAATATGGACCATGCAGCAAATTGTGGCTGAAAATTTGTAGGCCATAGGCCATGCCAATATGGTTATGGTCGGACGGTTTAAGTTTGGCGGCCTATTTCCATGCAAGTGGAAAGAAAATATTTTGGATCCGTCAGCTTGATTTGGCCCATCTTGATATTTTCACTTGGATCTTTCCGGGGTGTCAGAAGGAACGAACTAGAAGCAGTTCCCTGAGCGAGATAGGTTTTAATCGGTTGCTGATTCGGGATGCCTGGTGTTCAAGAGATCGTTGTTCAGAAATGCTCCTTCAAGTTGTCGACAGGGAAAGAAAGACCCTCCATTAAGATGCCGCGGGGGATTTTACCATGGAGATATCGTAGAAAATTATCATCTCTTCAATATATAGAGGATAAGATGAATAAACCTGATATTAAGGCAGGCAATACGACCATCGGTAATCTTGTAGATATTCTTGCAGACAACTTCGGGGACAACATAGGTCTCGAATACCACGAGCTTGGCATCAAGTACAATTTCAGGGAATTGAGAGATGTATTCGACACTGTGGCGAAGGGACTGATGGCCCTGGGCATCGAGCGGGGCGACAAGATTGCGCTTTGGGCCAACAACGTTCCCGAGTGGATCTACACCCAATACGGAAGCGGCCGGATGGGCGCCGTTCTCGTCACGGTGAACACCAACTACCGCAGCAACGAACTGGAATACCTTCTCCAGCAATCCGATTCGACCACGCTGCTCCTGATTGGGGGCATACGGCAACCGGACGAATTTTTGAAAGTCCTGGACAGGGTTTGCCCGGCCATCAAAGACAGCGAGCCGGGGAAACTCAACTGCGAGAAACTGCCCTTCCTCAAGAACATCATCTATCTTGGCAAGGAGAAGATGCCCGGGATGTTCAACTGGGACGACATCCTGGAGATGGGCAAGTCGGTGTCGGACGGGGAGCTCAAGGCACGGATGGATTCGCTCCAGCCCGATGACACCATCAATATGCAGTACACCTCGGGAACTACAGGCTTTCCCAAAGGCGTCATGCTCTCGCACACCAATCTTATCGGCAATGCACTCGGAATGTCCGAGCGCATGAATCTGAGCACGGACGATTCCATGTGCATCCCTGTCCCATTTTTCCATTGTTTCGGCTGCGTTATAGGGACCCTGACCTGCATGGTTTCCGCGGCGACAATGGCCCCGGTCGTTGCGTTTTCGGCGCCGGCGGTGATGAAGACCGTCAACGCATCGAAGTGCACTGCCATCCTTGGAGTGCCGACAATGTTCATCGCCGAACTCGAAGAGATGGACAAGAACACGTACGACACCTCGCACCTGCGGACGGGCGTCATGGCCGGATCGACGTGCCCGATCGAACTCATGAGGCGGGTTATAAAGGAAATGGGCGCCAACGAACTGACCATCGTCTATGGCCAGACAGAGTCTTCTCCCGGAATCACTCAAACCTTGGTCGACGATTCCCTGGAGCGCAAGACGACCACTGTCGGCAGGGCCCTCCCCAATGTCGAGGTGAAGATCGTCGATCCCGGCACCGGCCAGGATACGCCCACGGACGAGCAGGGCGAGCTTTGCACCAGGGGCTACCACGTGATGAAGGGCTACTACAAAATGCCCGAGGCGACGGCCAAGGCGATCGACAAGGACAAATGGCTGCACACGGGCGACCTTGCGACCATGGATGAATACGGCTACTGCAAGATCACCGGCAGAATTAAGGACATGATTATCCGTGGTGGAGAGAACGTCTATCCGAGGGAAATAGAGGAATTCCTCTATCTTCACCCGAAGGTCCAGGACGTCCAGGTGGTGGGAGTCCCGAGCGAGAAATACGGCGAGGAGGTCGCGGCGTTCATCAAGGTGAAGCCCGAAGAGACGGCGACCCCCGAGGAAATACAGGCCTTCTGCAAGGACCAGATATCCTTCTACAAGATCCCCAGGTACATATATTTCGTTAATGACTATCCCATGACCGCCAGCGGCAAGATCCAGAAGTACAAGTTGAGGGAGATGGCGAAAGAGCAATCGGAAGCAAAGTAATTCAATATCCTGGTGCGCATTAGAGAACAGTAACCGTTCAGGGGGTCTACAAGTGGCTGATTTGGCGTATATTTTTGAGAGCCACACCTTGACTTGCAAGATTCCAGCCCCCTAATTCGTCGAATTTGCATCGTTCATCCAAGCACCCCCGTGAACGGTTACAGAGAACAAACGAAGAGGAAGGTCATGATGGAACCTTTATGGAAGCCGTCCGAAAAACGAATCAGAGAATCCAATATGTACAGGTTCATGCAGAGCATAAACGACGCCTACGGGACGAGCTTTGTTGACTACGACGGCCTGTATCAGTGGTCTGTAAATAACCTGGAAGCGTTCTGGACCGAGGTGTGGCGTTTTGCCGGAATCAATCCGCCTCTCGATCATGCCAAGGTTATCGACGATCCGGGCAAAATGCCGGGGGCGCATTGGTTTCCGGCTATCAGGCTGAACTTCGCCGAGAACCTCCTGCGCAATAGGGATGACAAGACGGCCCTGATATTCCGGGGCGAGGACGTCGTCCGCCGCACGCTCACTTATAAGGAGTTGTACGCGGCGACGGCGAAGGTTGCCGCCGCCCTGCGCGCGGCTGGAGTCGTTCCGGGGGATCGCGTCGTCGGCTTCGTGCCCAATATGCCTGAATCGATCATCGCAATGCTGGCGGCGACAAGCCTTGGGGCGACATGGTCCTCCTGCTCTCCTGATTTTGGCATCCGGGGAGTGCTCGACCGATTCGGTCAAACCAAGCCCAAGGTGCTGTTCACCGCCGATGGCTACTATTTCAAGGGGAAGGCGCTCGACTGCCTGGATAAAATAGCGGGCATCATCAAGGAGTTGCCCTCCATAGAGAAGATCGTCGTCGTTCCCTACACGCAGGAAAAGTCTGATATTTCCGCCTTGCCAAAAGCGGTGCATTACAGCGACTTCGTTAACAACGACGCCGAAGAGATCGAATTCGCCCGTCTACCCTTTGAACATCCTGTTTATATCATGTACTCCTCCGGCACGACCGGGCTGCCGAAATGCATGGTCCAGTGCGCGGGCGGCGTCCTGCTCAACCAGCTCAAGGAACTGATCCTGCACACAGACCTGAAGCGCGAGGACACCATCTTCTACTTCACCACCTGCGGATGGATGATGTGGAACTGGCTGACTTCTTCCCTTGCAACCGGGGCTACCCTTGTGCTCTACGACGGCAACCCTTTCCATCCCGGTCCGGACGTGCTGTGGCAGATGGCCCAGGATGAAAAAATCACGGTCTTCGGCACAAGCGCGGGATACATAGCGGCACTGAAGAGCGCCGGCGTGAAGCCGGGCAAACAGTTTGACCTGAGCGCCTTGAAGACCCTGCTATCGACCGGCTCCCCCCTGTCCAAGGAAGACTTCCGCTTCATCTACAGTGAAATAAAAGGCGACATGCAATTGTCTTCCATCTCGGGAGGATCGGACTTGAACGGCTGCTTCGCTCTCGGCAACCCGATGGGTCCTGTCTATGAAGGCGAGCTGCAATGCCGGGGCCTGGGCATGAAGGTGCTGGCCTATGACGAAGATGGCAAACCGGTGGTGGGGAAGCATGGCGAACTGGTCTGCGCCGCCCCCTTTCCTTCCATGCCCATCTATTTCTGGGATGACGAGAAAGGCGAGAAATATAGATCGGCCTACTTTGAGAACTTTCCCGGCGTCTGGACGCATGGCGACTTCATCGAGGTCACCGAACGGGGAGGCCTCATCATATACGGGCGCTCAGACGCCACGCTAAACCCCGGCGGGGTGAGGATCGGCACCGCGGAGCTCTACCGGGTCATGGACCGGATCAATGAAGTCGACGACTGCGTAGTGGTCGGGCAGGAATGGCAGGGCGACATCCGGGTGATTCTCTTCGTCAAGATGAAGAATGGCTTTGACCTGACCGATGAGCTTCAGGCGAGGATCAGGAGCAACCTCCGGACCAACGCGTCTCCGCGGCACGTTCCCGCGAAGATAATCGAGGTCCCGGACATCCCTTACACCTTGAATATGAAAAAGGTCGAGCTTGCCGTCCAAAAGGTTGTCCATGGCCGCGAGGTCAAGAACAAAGACGCCCTCAAGAACCCAGAATCGCTAGACTATTTCGCGAACATCGAGGCGCTGAACACCTGATTCCGAATAATTGCAAGCGCTAACGCTGCAAAGCAACCATAAACGATTTGATTTGAGGAGAATGAAGTGGATTTTCAACTGACCGATGAACAACGAATGATCAAGGAAACGGTGAATAAATGGTCTTTCAATGAATTGGGGCCATTGCAGGAGAAAATAGACGAAGAAGACTGGTTTCCACCCGACTTCTTCAAAAAATGCGCTGAAATCGGCATCCTGGGCATAACCATGGATGAGAAGTACGGCGGACTGAATGGCGACGTGCTCATGCAGACCCTGGCCATCGAGGAGATGAGCCGCGTCAGCCCCGGCCTTGCCATGTCTTACGGGGCGCACTCCAATCTTTGCGCCAATAACATCCACAAGAACGCCAACGACATGCTGAAGGAAAAGTACCTTCCGCCGTTGATCAGCGGCGAGAAGATCGGCGCCCTCGGTTTGACCGAGCCCAACGCGGGCTCCGACGCCATGAGCCTCCGCACGCGCGCCGTCAAGAAGGGCGACAAGTATGTCCTGAACGGCACGAAGATCTTCATCACCAACGGCCCAGTCGCCGACACGCTGTTGGTGTATGCGAAGACGGAGCCCGATAAGGGCGCCAAGGGAATTAGCGCGTTTATCGTGGAAAAGGAATTCCCTGGCTTCTCCGTTTCCAGAAAGCTCAAGAAATGCGGCATGAGGGGCTCCCCCACCGCCGAGCTGGTTTTCGACAACTGCGAAGTGCCCGCCGAAAACCTCGTCGGCCAGGAAAACAATGGCGTCAATGTCATGACGAGCGGGCTCGACTTCGAGCGTATTGTCCTGGCGGGCGGATCGGTCGGCATGGCGGAGCAGGCACTGGAGTATTCCATCCAGTACGCCGTGGACCGCGAGCAGTTCGGGCAGCCCATAGCCAATTTCCAGATGGTGCAGCAGAAACTCGCGGACATGTATGCGAGGACCGAGGCCTCGCGCCTCATGGTGTATCGCGCCGCCGAACTCGCGCAGAAATCCCCCAGGGGAGGAAAAGGGACAGAGCTTACCAAGCTGGCCGCTTCGGCGATTCTCTTTGCCGCCGAGACAGCGACCTGGGTTTGCGATCAGGCCATTCAGATCCACGGTGGATATGGCTATTGCCTTGAATTTCCGGTTCAAAAGCTTTGGCGGGACGCGAAACTGTATGAAATCGGGGCGGGGACGAGCGAAGTCCGCCGCATGATTATCGCCCGCGAGTTGACGCGAGAAGCGTTCGCCCGAAAGACGCAGCGCTGATATGAGGGCGGGTCCGCCATACTGGAGGCATGCGTCTGGACTCACGCCAGATTGCCGGGCTCGCCGCATCGCGGGAGCAAGACTTAAATAATGCACGCTTTTTCTTCCGCAGGGGAGAGAAAGGGGCGTCCGCCGATCATGGAACTTCAACTCCGTGGGCAAAGGGATGACGTCGGTCTCTTCCACGACGTGGGAGCCTTGCGGAGCGTTTTGGGGAGCATGGGGAATGGATCAAAAACTGGTTGTTGAGGAAAGACGGGGTCAGGTGGTGCTGCTCACCCTCAACCGACCCGATGCGATGAACTCACTCAATTTCGATATGCTGCGCTCCCTTAAGGAGCGGATGGAAGCGCTGCAATTCGATGACGAAGCCCGGGTGGTGATCGTGACGGGAGCTGGAGAGAAGGCGTTTTGCGCGGGCGCGGACCTGAAGGAGCGCGCGACCCTGAGCCCGGTCCAAGTCAAGGAATTCATATACACCATTCGCAATCTTTTCACCTTTATAGAATCGCACCCGAAGCCCGTTATAGCCGCGGTCAACGGCGTCGCCCTGGGTGGAGGGACGGAGCTTGCCCTGGCGAGCGATATACGGATAGCGTCAAAGAGCGCTGTCATGGGTCTTACGGAAACCCGGTTGGCGATCATTCCGGGAGCCGGTGGAACGCAACGCCTCCCCCGCCTTGTGGGGCGCGGGAAGGCGAAGGAGCTCATCTTCACCGGGCGGCGCGTGGCCGCTGAGGAAGCCTTGCAGATCGGGCTGGTGAACGCGGTTTCTTCGCCAGAAACCTTGCTGGATGATTGCTTCGCCATGGCGGAGATGATTTGCGAGACGGGTCCCATCGCGATCCAGCAAGCCAAGTACGCCATCAATCATGGGCTGGAGACGGACTTGCACACAGGGCTGGCCATTGAGTCCAATGCGTACTGGATCACCATTCCCACGAAAGATCGTCTGGAAGGGTTGGCCGCCTTTCGCGAGAAGCGGAAGCCTGTCTATAAGGGCGAGTAAATATTAGGTGGTCAGGCAGGCGCGCCTGTCGCGACGCGTAGCTCGTCACCTGGAGAGGATCACAAAATGGCGGATGCAAGAGCGGAGAATAGGGCTTTTTGGGAGAACGAAGAATTCAAGCTGGACGAACTGGCCTATCAGGCCGAGTGGCCGGGCGGCGAAAACGCGGTGAAACGGCTCGCCAAGCAGGGAAAGCAGCCGGTGCGGGCGCTCATTCAGAAGCTGATCGATCCCGGTTCGACGTACTACGAGCTGAGCCGCCTCGCCGGGTTCGGAGTGGACTACCCCGATGTAGACGATGTTCCCTGCGGAGGCGTCGTGACGGGTCTCGGAAAAATCCATGGCAACTGGACCATGATTTTTGGCAACGACAGCCGGGTCAAGGCCGGGACCTACTTTCCGATCACCCTCAAGAAGCACATGCGGGCCCAGGCTATTGCCGAGCGATGCGGCGTGAACTGCGTCTACATAGCCGACTCGGGGGGGGCCTACCTGCCCATGCAAAAGGACGTTTTCCCGGACGACCAGCATTTTGGCTCGATGTTCTACAACATGGCGCGCATGTCGGCCATGGGTCTCAAGCAGATAACGCTGAGCACGGGCGGCAACACCGCCGGCGGGGCCTACATGGTTTTCATGGCCTGTCAAGCCGTCATGATCGATAAAATGTCTTACTCTTTCCTGGGGGGGCCGCCACTGGTCAAGGCCGCGACCGGGGAGGTCATATCCGCCGAGGATTTGGGCGGCGCTCGCGTGCATACGCATATATCGGGTGGGGCGGATCACTTCTGCCGCAGCCAGGACGAGGCGATCGAACGCGTTCGGGAAATCCTCGCCATGGAGCGGCCGCAACAGTTGAACACCCATCGGTATCCCGAGGTCCCGCCCCGGACGCCCGTGGAAACCATCTACGAGACCCTGCCCGCGAAGGTGCACCAGGGCGTCAACAGCCGGGCGTTTCTCGAAGCTATCGCGGATGACAGTTATTTCTTCGAGTACAAGAGGAATTACGCCATGGGGCGCGCCGACAACATCGTGGCGGGCAAGCTCCGCATCAAGGGCATTCCGGTTGGGGTCATAGCGTCTAACGGGCTCGGGATAATCTTCGCTGAGGCCGCCCGTAAGGCGACGGAGTGGATCATCCGGTGTTCATACGACAAGACGCCGCTTCTCTTCCTGCAAAGCTCTCCGGGATACATGGTCGGATCGGAGTCGGAGCACATGGGAATCGGGAAATACGGCGCGGACATGGTGCGCGCGGTGTCGTGCGCGCAGGTCCCCCGCATCCAACTCGTCATCGGCCCGGATAACGGAGCGGCGAACTACGGCATGTGCGGACGCGCCTATCGCCCGCATTTCCTCTTCCATACGATGCGGTCGCGGACGTCGGTCATGAGCGGACGGGCCGCGGCGGAAGTGCTCCTCTCCATCGAGGAGCGCAAGCGCCAGGTGGAAGGGAACCCCATGAGCGAAGGGGAAAAGCAGGCTTTCCGGCAGCAGATGGTCGACAAGTACGACGGCGAAGCGCATCCCTTTTACTGCGCGTCGCGTCTTCTGAGCGACCGGGTGCTCAAGTTCCGGGAGGTGCGGGATTGGTTGGCAATGGCTTTTGAAGTGAGCATGATCAAACAGGTTGGCGAGCCGGCATTCGGCAATCTGAGGTTCTAGGGGTCCGTCCGAGAATAGTCAATTAGCGGTCTTTTTGTAGGAGCAACGAATCGCCTCGACAGAGTTCTCGGACAAGCTCCTGGTGAAAATATGAAAATATTCCGGCTGTCCACAGCCCTTCCTTGAGCCTTGGATGGTCGCATACTCAACGATATGGAGGCGTTAAGATGTCGTCACTGATGCAATACCCCAAGAAGGTCGTCCTGGGTGATATAACCGTCAGGGATGGGTTCCAGCACGAGGAAAAGGTCATCCCGACCGATGCAAAGATATGGGTGGCCGAGGAGCTAATCCTCGCCGGATATAAGCGGGTCGAGGTAACGAACTTCGGGAACCCGAAGGGCATGCCGCAGTTTCAGGATGCCGATGAGGTCATGAAGCGCCTCAGGAACAGCAAGAAGGTGGGGCATCTCATGCAGGATGTGGAGCTCACTTGCATCACGATCCGTGAAAAGGCCGTGGAACGGGCCATCGAGGCGCGCAAGGAAGGATACGGACCAGACCGGATTCTTTTCATGGTGTCGACGAGCGAATCGCACCATCGCACCAATTCAGGAACTTCCCTCGAGAATTACTGGAAGATGTGTGAGAAGTACATCCCGTTGGCGCATGACGCCGGGATGACGGTCTGCGGCACTGTGAGCACGATTTGGGGCTGTCCCATCGAAGGGCCGACCGAACTCAAAAAAGCCGTCGAGTTCACGAAGCGGTGGCTCGACATCGGCGCCGACGACATCGAACACGCGGACCACGACGGCTCCGCGCCACCTAATAAGGTTTATGAATACTATTCGATGATCCTGGACGCCATTCCGGATACGACGAAGCACATCGCCCACTTCCACGTGACGCGCGGCTGGGGGCTCGCGAACGTCCTTGCGGCCTTGAACGCGGGCATCACCCACTATGAATCGACGCTGGGCGGCATCGGCGGACAGCCGGCAAATTTCGTCGACGGCATTCCCGTCGCCGGCACGGGCAAGTACTATTATGAAGACCCGAGCATCACCGGGCTCGTCTCCACGGAAGATATGGTCGTCATGATGGATGAGATGGGGATTGACACGGGACTCGACGTGGACAGAGTTCTTTCGACGGGCAGAATGGTGGAGAAAATCGTCGGGAGGCGTCTGCGCTCTGAATGCGCCCATACGGGGCGGATACCCAAGAGCCTGACCGGCAGGGGAAATGCCTAGGTCCTCTTGAAGCGTGTTCTCTGGAGCCTGTCATCCTTGTTTTTGTAGGTTGGGGTGAACGAATGCGACCCCCAACACTGAGCTAATCCCTGTTTGGATTCGCCGCGGCCCCCTCCAACCTACATCCAGCATGTAAAATAAAGGCTGACAGTCCACTAGGAGTTCTTGAAGAAGGCGCTTGTGGGCGTCCCTTCGGTGCTGCCGGAGGGCGCCCGGAGTTTGTCAGTTGCGGGGTTATTTCTCCATCAGGAACGATGAGCGTCCTGAAATCAGTCGATCGCGGCAGCGTCTTGCTTTGGATCATCCCTGCCGCGATGCGCCCTTGATTTTCGGCATTCGTGACGCCTCCGGTCCTCCCGGAGTATGCTCATTCATTTTCTATCCATTTTTATGAACTAGCGCGGCGGCGCTGACTTTACTTATTGAGGAAATGCGCTTGCCCTTGGGTGCTTGCCAACCCCTCGAGAATGCGCCTTGAAAAGAGGGCGTTTTTCGACAATTCCGTGCGGGTGGCTGGGCGGCTGGTCCGGGAGCTCAACGCCGGGACCCCGAAGAGAAAGGGAAATCAATGGGAGTGGTGGCCGATAAAATTAAGGAGTTTCGGGAAAGGGAAGCCAAAATCAAGGAAATGGGCGGCGCGAAGGCCGTGGCCGCGCAGCGCGAGCGCGGAAAGA
>CALFXO010000046.1 GCA_937958025.1 uncultured Syntrophobacteraceae bacterium | reverse complement strand
TACGCGCACAGGCCTGAAGGGCTGGTCCTTTTGGGATGCAAATCGGTATACAGAAGAAAATGAGGGTCTTCCGGCAAATGAATACCCAGCGCTCATGGAGTGCTGGAAGAATGAGGCAAACTGACTTTATGCGGTTCGAGATGGTCACGTGGTTGACATGGACTGTCGATCACGCAGGGAAGGGGGATGGATTTTTTCGTGAATTTCTTGATGGTTGAAAATGCCATGAATAATTGGACGCCCGCCGGAGCATTCGCGTCCGGCTTGCGTCCAATCAGGTGGGAGCTACGCGCTAAAGACTGAAACCCGTCTTGGCCATATCAGGATAAGCCGTGACCGAAACCTCACTTTGATCAAGACCTTCAACCTCAAGCTCCTTGCTGACGCGAAGCGGAGTGATCTTGTCAAGAACCTTAAAGAATACATACATGACAACGTAAACGAACACACAGTTCGTTATAATCGCAATGCACTGAGCAACAAACTGCGAGGCGTCGCCATAGAACAATCCGGTTACTGCTCCAGAAACGCCGTTGAGACCATCGCCGTAAGTCCCGTCCGAGAAAAGCCCCAAGGCCAAGATGCCCCATGCGCCGTTCACGCCATGCACAGAAATGGCGCCGACCGGATCGTCAATTTTCATCGTGTTTTCAAAGAAGAATACGCTGATGCAGAGAATGACGCCCGCAATGACTCCAATAATAACTGCGGCGATCGAATTCACGAAAGCGCATGGCGCGGTGATAGCAACCAAGCCCGCAAGGAAGCCGTTTGCGGACATTGAAATGTCGGGCTTGCCGTAGCGAAGCCACATGTACATCATGGATGAAAACGCTCCAGCCGCAGAAGCGAGCATGGTGTTTGTCGCAATTACGCCTATGTGCATGTCACCGCCAGCAAGGGTTGACCCCGCATTGAAGCCGAACCACCCAAAGGCGAGAATAAAGCATCCAACCATCGCCATGGGAATGTTATGACCGGGAATGGCGTTGGGCGTCCCATCCTGCTTAAACTTGCCAACTCGCGGACCTAGTATTTTGGCTCCAACCAATGCCGCCACGCCACCGGTCATATGTACGACAGACGATCCCGCGAAATCAACCGCGCCGTGCCCCAACGCGAAGTTCTTGCCGAGCGCCGACAGCCAGCCGCCGCCCCAAACCCAGTTGGCGTACAATGGGTAGACAAACATGGAGATGAAGAAAGCGTATATGATGAAAGATTTGAATGTCCAGCGCTCTGCCATGGAGCCCGTCGGAATGGTCGCGGTTGTGTCCATGAAGACCATCTGAAAGAGGAAAAGCGTGAATATGGCCGCGTCATAGGTTCCGCCGGACAGGAAAAAACCCTTCATGCCGAACAACCCGAAGTCCTTCCCGAACAGGCTCAGGATGAACTCACCATCCAGGAGGTTGGTGCCGCCAGCCAAGGTTGCAACCCCTCCAACGCCTCCCATCTGGATTGCAAACCCGCATATCCAGTAACCCAGCATGCCTATGGCGTAAACCATGAAGTTCATCGCCATTGTATGGCCAGCGTTTTTTGCCCGCGTAAAGCCTGTTTCCGCCATGGCGAAGCCCGCCTGCATGAACATGACCAGAAACCCGCAAACCAGGGTCCAGACCATGTTGATCGCAATGCGGTTGTGGCCCACGACATCGGCCAGTTTAGCGGCAAGGGGTTCGTTGCCAGCCATGGAGTCCATGTCTTCCTTGCTGGGCGCTGCAGATGTTGCGCCTATGACGTCGGCCGCCCCACCGATGCTGGCTCCTGACGGATCAGGGTCCGCGGAATGGGCAATCAGCGGCATGGATGCTCCCAAAAACAACAAAAACAACAAGAGAAGAGCGATTCTTCGCTTCATCTTAATTTCTCTCCAATAATTCGACCCAGTTTTTCTGACAGGTCGTCCAAGTTGCATTTGACCCTAAAGTGCTTCCGCCCCTGTTTCCCCGGTGCGGATTCTCATTACGTCTTCAACCGGTGAAACAAAAATTTTGCCGTCGCCAATCTTTCCGGTGTAGGCGCTTTTTTGGATAGTCGATATGACCTCCTGCAATCGTTCCCTGGGTATCACTGTTGTAATCATCACCTTTGGTACGAAATCCACCCGGTACTCAGCGCCCCGGTACATTTCGACGTGTCCCTTTTGTCTTCCGAATCCCTTGACTTCGGTGACAGTCATGCCTTGGATGCCGATGCCAACTAGAGCTTCCTGGACTTCAGAAAGCCTGAACGGCTTCACAATAGCCTCGACCTTGACCATTCCCTTCCTCCTAGCGCCTTAAGATCTCTTTATAATAATAGAAATACAGCACCATTCCATAATGTCGCCTACATAAACAAGAAGCGCGCCAGGAGCGGGGCAAATATCTTAACTATCTAAAATAATTATAATAGATTTAGATGGTGAGAGCTAAGGCAAGGAAGAATTCTATACACTAATGTATCGAACACCCCCAAAACCCCCTGGACTGAAACCTTTTTGTTATCCGCTGCACGTGATGAGCCAATGAACACATAACGCGAGAGGTTCTCTTGCAACAAAATCTTTAAGATTCAAGCGCTTTTACTTGCTTGTAGTCTGCGCCCTGTGCTAGATAAATCACAGCATGCTAAATAGGGCGGCGTAGATGCAGCAGGGACAATGCGTGAGGAGATTCTGTGTAGTGGCGAGCCCCGATCATGCGGTCGGTTCATTCAAACAGGATCAATAATATGGTGTTTGCCGCCGAGCAAAGGTTTCTAGGGTAGCATGCTACTGTCCGTGATTTTCAGTTATCCAATTTATAGGGATGCCTTCATCCCCTTGCAGTTGGGCCTGAAACCTGGCAAATTCCGATAAGGGCGGGAGAGGCATAGGGCGTTTTTCTTCATTGCATCCGCCTTTATGAAAATGGGGATAAACGTTTCCTGATGAATTGTTCGATAGCCAGGGATGTGGGTTTCTTCTCCATCGCTCGGACCAGATTTTCCATCGGCACTTCAGCTCGCGCCATCGCCTGATGACCTCCCGCGCATCCGATGCTTCCAAACGCCTTGGTTAGGCTCTTACCCGCATCTTTTCGATACCCGTCATTGCGCACTATTACGACCAGCTTATCCTCCACTATGCCGGAGACGATGCTCCACGAGATGTCGTGAACCTTGAGGAGGAATTCAGCAATAATTACCAGGACGTCTGCAGATGGCACGTGGTCAAGATGAGTAAAAATTCGGTTGCGAACAACGTGTTTTTTGTCGATGGCTCGTTCGAACAATTTTAGGTCTTTCAATGAAAGATCGGATATTTCGATCTTACGAAGAATGTAATGGTTTGCCAAAGGGTATAAGTAGTGGAACGCTTCGATGTCCTCCTCAAGCGTGTTTCGCTCGAAATTGCGGGTGTCCGTCTTGACGCCGTATAGCAACGCGGTGGCAAGAGCTTTGAATGGCTTCACCTTAGCGACCTTTAGATACTGGGTGAATATGGTGGACGTAGCGCCGTAATCCGGTCGAATGTCCACAACGGGAGCCTCCACAACCCTAGTCAGCGGATGATGGTCTATGATGGCCGTGTAGGAAATCTGACTGAACAGGTCGTTATGATAAGGTTGCCCGTCGACAAGAACAAACTTGTCGTAATCCTTCGTTTGCTCCACTGTGTTGATATGAATGAGCGGAAGCCGCAGCAGACGCACCATGGTAAGGTTGTTGAGCCGTTTGATCGGCCGGGTCATTCCGATAGTTGTGGACTGGACCTTATGCCAGAGAAGACGCTTCAATGCTATCGCGGAAGCAATGGAATCTGGGTCGGGGTCGATAGTGACCAGGACCCGGTCCTTCGTGCAAAACTGCGAATAGAGACTTTCCAAGTCTTCTCTTTTCGATTTTTTTCTTCTCAGGAGTTTTTGTCCTGGAACAAGCTTCTGATTTTTTGTGGTCATTGCAGCACCCTGCATAAAAATGAGTCAACTGTCGATCACTATCCTTCTATCATAATATATTGCCTGCATCACCAACAGCAAGGGACTTGCATGCATCTTGGCGCACGCAAAACAAAAGTCTTTGGATACCAGTTAACGCCGCCTATGGCAACCGTATAGCCGCGAAATTCGGCGAAGTGCGTTGCGGGGATGGGTTTATTCCGTTGCATAAAAAACCGAAATTAAAAGGGCTTTCGCTGGAAACATTCTTGCATACATTTATCGGAACGGGAAGATGCATGCGCATCGCCATGGTTGCGCGGCTCAATATAGATAGTTAGCTTATTCCAGGCTGGTCATGAATAGAGAGGTGGACCTTTTCCGCAAAAATACAGCGGTGACTTCACTTCTTGTCAACTGAAGCCCCTCAGCTGTCATTGAGATATTTGTGTTCATGTTTCAGGAGGAAAATGAGCATGACGTCCTATGAAGAGTTAATCCAAGAATACGAAGACATTCTAAACGCCATGCGTGAGCGTCTGAGGCGTGCATCGCAGTTTCGGCCGCCCGGCTGCTATTCCGGACAAGCGTATTGGACACCGGCCGCGGACATCTACGAGACCGCGCAATCCTATCATTTGTTCCTCGAATTGGCAGGCGTTGATCCGGCAGCGATGACGCTCACCGTGGATGGAAATACACTGACCGTGTCTGGCGAGCGCATCCGCCTACGGGCGGAGGATTGCAGCCATATACATCAATTGGAAGTTAGCCATGGAGGATTTCAACGGACTTTTCAATTTCCCGCGCCCCTGGATGCGGAGGGCGTCCAATCTTCTTATAACCTTGGAATCTTTGAAATCATTGCGCCCAAACTTCAGAAATAGATCACATAGTCGCTTGGCAGGAAAAGACGGATCAGTGGTCTCTCTTTGAGTAGGGAGGAGGAATAGCGATGATGCACCAAGAAATAGACACGATCCAGACGAAAGGGAATGCGGGCTGGATACCGGAAAGGGCGCCCGTGCTGCCGTTAAGCAATACGGTATTATTTCCAGACCTCGTGACGCCGCTTGAGATCACTCTCCCCGGCAGTCGCAAGCTGGTCGACGACGCCCTGATGCACAACAGGCTCGTCGCGGCCGTCGCCCAGCGCAGTAAGCGGGAGCCCGAGCCCGAACCCGGCGATCTCTATGGGGTGGGAACACTTGCCAGCGTATTGAAGCTGATGAAACAGACCGACGGCTCTTACCAGATTCTTGTGCATGCGAGCAAGAAGGTGAGGATCGAAGATTTCAAGCGTCTCGATGGATATTGGGATGTTCGCATAGAGGAGATCCCCGAGAGTATCGCCGAGGGGCCGGAAATCGATGCGTTGACGCTAAACCTGCGCTCTCAGTTTGAGAAACTGGCGGAACTGGCTGGCATCGGCAAAGATGTGGTGAACATGGCATTGAATGTGGAAAGGCCGATCCAACTTATCTACGTGGTCGGCTCCAATCTAGAGCTCACCATGGAGGAGCGACAGTTCCTTCTGGAGATCGCGGACGTGCAGACCGCCCTCGAACGCACGACTTTCTACGTAACGCGGCAGTTGGAAAGGTTTGAACTGGGGCGGCGCATCCAGGATAGAGTAAAGGCGGGAATGGATAAGCGCCAGAGGGAATTCTACCTCCGTGAGCAGCTCCAGGCTATCAGAAAGGAGTTAGGGGAGGGGGACGACCAGTCCTCCGACATCCAGGAATTGAGGAAAAAGATGGTGGGCAGTGAGATGTCTGCTGAAGCCATGCAAGCCGCCGAAAAGGAGCTTGAACGCATGTCTCGCATGTCGCCTGCCTCCGCCGATTACACAGTAGCCCGCAATTACATCGACTGGCTTGTGGAGATGCCCTGGAGCACCTCCACCACGGACATGCTCAACGTCCACGAAGCGGCCAACATTCTTAATGAGGATCACTTTGATCTCGAAAAGGTGAAGCGGCGCATCCTTGAATACCTCGCGGTCCTGCAACTCAAGAAAGACCTAAAGGGGCCCATCCTTTGCTTCGTCGGTCCTCCAGGGGTTGGCAAGACTTCTCTTGGGCAGTCCATCGCAAGAAGCCTCGGTAGAAAGTTCCTGAGGATTTCGCTTGGCGGTCTGCGCGATGAAGCGGAAATCCGTGGACACCGACGCACCTATGTCGGGGCTCTGCCAGGCAGGATCATCCAGGGAATAAAGAGGCTGAACTGCAACAACCCGGTGTTCGTGTTGGATGAGATCGATAAGCTGGGAATGGATTTCCGAGGCGACCCGTCCTCCGCGCTTTTGGAGGCGCTTGACCCCGAACAGAACTTTGCCTTCACGGACAACTACCTTGCCGTTCCTTTCGACCTTTCCAAGGTCATGTTCATCGCGACGGCGAACATGCTCGATCCTATCCCGCCCGCCCTTAGGGATAGGCTGGAAATAATAGAAATCCCCGGTTATACGGCCGAAGACAAGCTGGAGATTGCTAAGAAATATCTGGTTCCACACCAAAAGGAAAACCACGGCATCAAACCGGGACAGATAACCGTAACGGATGAAGCGATTCTTGAAATCGTGCGATCCTATACGAGGGAAGCGGGAGTCCGGGGACTCGAAAGAAATATCGCAAGCGTTTGTCGCTATGTCGCAAAAGAAGTGGCAGAAGGCAGGACGGAGCCGCTTACGATCGACAGCGAAAGCTTGCACGAAATACTGGGGCCGATCCGATTTCTGCCGGAAACCGCAACGCGGTCCTGGGGACCTGGAATTTCAACGGGGCTTGCGTGGACGCCCACAGGCGGAGAGCTTATCTTTATAGAAACGCTGCGCACTGACGGGAGCGGCAAACTGATCCTCACCGGCCAGCTTGGGGATGTAATGAAAGAGTCCGCCACCGCCGCTCTCACATACATTCACGCCCATGCACAGCAGATAGGCATCGAAAAGGACCTGTTGCACAAGTCCGACATCCACGTCCATGTTCCCGCGGGAGCTACGCCTAAAGACGGACCCTCTGCCGGAGTTGCGCTTTTTGTGGCTCTCAGCTCCCTCCTGACAGGGCGCGAGGTCCGCAAGGACATAGCGATGACGGGCGAGATCACCTTGAGAGGGGATATCCTGCCGGTTGGGGGAATTAAGGAAAAGATACTGGCGGCGCGTCGCGCTGGCATATCAGAGGTCATGATTCCGCATATGAATGCCAAGGACCTGGAGGATATACCGGACTACCTACGGGAGGGCATGGTCTTTCATGAGTTGCAATTGAATTCAGATGCCTTGAAGTGGGCGTTAAAGGGAGAAAAATCGGCCTAGAGGAACAGGATGTTCAGGAGAGCAAGAGAGGGCAGGGGGGCGCGACTGGATGCCGTCATCCGGTTGCGCAGCCTTGTAATGGCATTATGATGCATGGTGCTAACACGCAGCGATGTAGAGCTAGTGGGGCTGCAAGCTTGGTCCACGCATAAAAAAAGCAATTCAACTTGTAAGCTATTAGACATTAGGGGATAAAACGAAAATCAAACATGGGATAGATCGCAAGAGAGGAGGTGAAGTGGAGCGGGAAACGGGATTTGAACCCGCGACTTCAACCTTGGCAAGGTTGCACTCTACCGCTGAGTTATTCCCGCTCAACAACGAGGCAGAAGATAGATGAAATGCCGCTGGATGTCAAGCGGAAAAATCAGAAACCTCAATGAGCTTGTTCGATCTCATAAAAGAGCGTAGTCCGATTTTCTTGTTTTGAATGTAATGCATGGAAATTATATAATAATTCCTTATCGTGGAAGAACCGAATAGGATAATTCCAATGAGCTGCACTGCGGTAGGCATTCGGCTTGCCAGCTTCTTGGCTCCTCTCGACATAACGTCTGATAATATATATTATGTAAACTAGTTTATCTGAAAATCTGATGATCTCGACAGTCAAAAAGCCTCTTCGATTCCTTTCCCATTTGTGATAGGTTATCAACGCTGGATTGCACGACAAATAATAATGATGAATGCAGGCATTGCTTTAGAAAGCTCCGATCCAATCCAAGAATGCGCAATCGCCCCGTCTGGGATGGAGGGATGAAGAATGGCCAAAAAAGTCCTTGTTGTTGACGATGAGTTGGATATGAGGGTTTTCATGACCACGCTGCTGGAAACGAACGGCTTTAAGCCAGTCGCCGCCGAGGACGGTCTCCAGGGGTTGGATGCCGCGCGCAGACACAAACCCGCGCTCGTCATCATGGATATCATGATGCCCAAGGAAAGTGGCATTTTCCTCTACCGGGAGCTCAAAACCGACCCTCAACTGAAAAACATCCCTGTTATCGTTGTCTCTGCGTTGTCTAAGAAGACCTTCACGCATTCTCAAAAAGTGCTGGATGAGTACAAGGGGGAAAATCTTCCCGAACCAACCGCATATATCGAGAAACCGCCGGAGGCCGAGGAAGTCTTGGCGGTGATCCAAAAGATTTTCCATCAGCAAGCATGATGGACCCCGCTAAACTGTCAGATGGGCTGAGGTGCGTTTGGTCTTTTAGATGATCTTTGCCGAATTCTCTAAACCGACTTTCGCTCCTCAGGAAATGCCGAAGTACAAAGAATCTAGCGACTTATCAGACTGTTTCTTGTAGATTGGGGTGAACAAATGTGAACCTCAACAAGAGCCCTACCCCTGTTGGGGTTCGCCACGGCTCACCCAACCTACAGATTACCCGGTCTGCTCACTTTGCCTTTCGATGTTTTTGTATGCTTCGAGGAAAAATTCAAAATTCTTCATGCGCATCTCTATGTCTTTTTCAAACTCCGCCAACCGTTTGAATCCCTTCCCGGTAATCGCGCACCACTTGCGTGCGGGGCCCGACACATCCGTTTGCCAATAAAATCGCACCGATCCTTCCGTTTCAAGATCATGCAGCGCCCGGTATATTGCTGCCGAGTCCGCCGTATAACAGGGTAATTCGCACTGCATGACATTCAGCAGGGACGCTCCGTAATGGTCCTTTCTTGCCAGAAAGAGCAGGATAAACGCAGGTGTGTGGCGGTACGCCTGCCCTTTTCTAGATTTTTTCGCCATGTCTCTTTATTCTCCGCAAATCCGGGGGACCGTGCAAACCCGCAAAAGGTCTGGCGCACTTGCCGGATATAAATTCTCGATCATTTCGGGCGTGGCGCCGGAAGTTTTCCATTTCCACCCGGAAGGATCGGAATCGTGCATAGGAGTTTCATTTTTGTATTTCCAGTATTCTTGACCTGGTGCGGTTCATCTGGTGGACAATAAATCCCGTCTCCTGGAGACACACGGGTCTCCTTGCCCTCCCCGTCGACATAGACGCCCTCCCCTTCCAGAAAATAAAATTCATGCTCCTCCAGATGAGAGTGGTAGGAGGTGAAACCCCCAGGCTCGAATTCCATGATGCGCATCGCGTAATTCGGGCATCCGTCCTCCGCCGTCCAAAGATAATAGGCGGACATGCCTCTGAACCCTTCTTTATTGATTGCGACCGGCGGCGCATCTCCAAGATGCTTTTTCTTCATGATGGTCCTCCATGCTGTGAAATGAGAGAATTCGCACTCGGAAGTGATATATGTAGATAACATCTAACTGTTAATAACATATATACGACAAACTCATCCCATTTGGCAAGCAAATTGATTCTTCATTTTAGCCGGTTCAACCTGCCCTGCCCATTTCCTCTCACCTGCCCCAGATCGAAATCATAACCGCCCCTGCCACCATCACTATGGCGCCCGCCAGCCTTCTCACCAAGCGCCTTTCATGGAAGAGCACCCCGCCATAGAGGACGCTGAAAAGAATGCTCAACCGCTTCACAGCGATGACATAGGCCACCTTGGCAAGTGACATGGCTATGTTGTTCACAACAATTTGGAAAAAGAACAACATTCCCAGGACAATTCCTTGGGGGATGCTTCTGCGCAAAGATTTTAGAGAAACTTTTCCTGTCAGAAAGAATACAGCCAGCAGGAGCGAGTTGAACACAATAGAAAAAGAGACGCCAAAATAAACCGGCGATGCTCGCAGGATGGCCCTTTTGGCCATTACCGAAGTAATGCTGTACAATGCGGCGACAAGAAGCATCGTGCGGGACCCGCTGTCGCTCAGGATAGCGCGAAACGGCGCGAAAAAAGCCTCATCTCGGGATGTTGAGTTCAACACATAACTGCCTGCAATCGTTGTCAGCACCCCGAGAAAGCCCGCGAGACTCGAAGTTTCTCCCAGGAACGCATAACCTGTCGCCAGGATGAATGCAGGCGTAAACGCCAAATGGGGGACCGTGAGCGAAAGGGGGGAGACTTTGATGGCATGCATGTACAGCACGAAGGCCGCGCTTTCGAGCGGAAGGCAAACAATAAGAGCGCTCCAGAACCCTGATCCGGGAGGCGGCCCCGGTATAAAGGGGAATGCGGCCAGGAAAAGCGGCAGGCTGTAGAGCAGCGGATAGGCGCTCATCTCGTAGGGGCTGAGATGCGAGAAGCACTTCTTCACCCACGCATCCTGCGTCGACACGCCCAAGGCGCCCAAAAGGGACATTGCGCCCCAGTTCATCCGCGCGCCTCGGCCCCACATTTGTCGCGGACGGTGCGCCGGGCGCGCATTGCCTTGTTCTTTAACGCGACGAGGTCATCATACGCAAAATCGTCGCGACGGCACGCAAAAAAAGTATTGTTATGGTAGAGTGGCTCTCCGTCAAGGTCGTAGCGACATGCGGCGCGCGCCTGCTCCCACATCGCGGTCCCCGGCAGCGGTGAATATTCTGCCAAGAATGGCTGCCCACCCGCCCCGGCCACCAGTTCGATAGCGTCCGAGACCTCCTCGGGCGTCTGCCCCGGCAGCCCGCAAAGGAGATAGGTTCCAATTTCCCGCCCCGTGAATCCGGCATTTTGCAAATTCCCCATGGCACTTAGATACATTTCCGTTTCCACTTTCCCTCCCCATTGCTTCTGCTTTTCGGAGCTGATCGTCTCCAATCCCAGTCTCAGCGTTGTGAAACCAGACGCATGCAGCAGTTCGCACCATTCCTGGGTGAGTGCACGGATGTGGAGCGCGTTCGGAGTGTGGAAGCGGACCCGGACGCCTTCACGGATGATTTTTTCCAAAACCAGCCACAGAGCATCTTTGGCGTCGAGGAGGAGGGCGTCGTCATAGAAGGCGAAATCCCGAACGTCTGACTCGCTGCTCCATTTCATTATTTCACTATAAATGGCGTCTGCTCCCCGCTTTTCGCGACGGGGCTGCAACAGGTGCGAGGCGCAGTAGGGACAGCGGAACGGGCAGCCAACTCCGGTGAGAAGCGGTGCGTAGCCCTTATGCGGAGCCAGGTCAAGGGCCGGGGGCGGGAAGTTTGCGAAGGATTGCCACGCGTCGTTATTCTTCACCCGAAAGCCCGTTACACTTTCAATTAGGTCGGGCAATCGGGCAACGGCGTCGGTGAACACCCTGTCCACGCCGCTGAATCTGCGCGCGTGCTCCGTGCAAAGCCGCGCGTAAACGCCTCCAAGCCAAATGGGGGTAGTGGGAAATGCCTCGCGGAGTGCGCTTGACGTTTGCTGGACGCCGGGATGCCAGTAGGTCATCATGGAGGTCAGCCATATGAGGTCCGGACGGTCGACTGTGGAGAGGCGATTGCGAAAATCGTCCGGGTGGATTCCGTAACGATAGTACGTTCTCGGAATTTCAGCGTAGGCTTCCGGCTTCTCAATCGGGGATTTCAAGAACTTCCCAGTCCCATACCTGTTAGTGTTCATGGAAGATCGATCGGAAGCCGCAGCCTCCTCCTTGGAGCGTTCAAGGCAGTCGATGAACGTTACGGCGACTCCTCCCTCTCTCAGCAAGGAGGCAAGAAAAAGAGATCCGAGAGGCATGGACCAGAGGTCGAAAGCAGCGAAGTCAGTTATCCAGGGATTTATAAGGAGAATATGAGGAGGATTTGGCATAGTCCTTCCAGAGAATGGAGACTGTTCACATTGGGGAGGTCAAAAACCTATTGCTTTGGACCGCCGATCTCTTATATCGTCTCAAGTTCCGGAGGTCAAACGGGAAGCGTGGAACCTGTCGAAGATGACGGCGTTCCGGAGCTGCGAAGCCTCCGCCGTCTTGGTCGAAATCATTGAAGTGCTGGTGGGAGGTGGAGAACGTGCGGGCGGTGGTGCAAAGAGTCCTGGAAGCTGAAGTCAGGGCAGCCGGCGAAGTGTTGGGGAGGATTAGCAGGGGCAGCCTCGTTTTCCTCGGGGTGGGCCGGGAGGATGGCCCGCAGGATGCTCGCCATCTGGCGGATAAGGTGGTTAATCTGCGCATCTTTCATGATTCCAGCGACAAAATGAATCTCTCGCTCCTCGATGTTCAGGGAGAAGTGCTTGTCGTGTCGCAGTTCACGCTTTGGGGGGATTGCCGCAAAGGAAGAAGGCCCTCTTTCGCAGACGCCGCCCCTCCGGAGTTGGCTCATAGTCTATATGATGCGTTTGTAGAAGCGCTTCGTTGCACTCCTTTGGAGGTGGCCACGGGGAGATTTCAGGAGGACATGGAGGTGCGGCTTGTCAATGACGGCCCAGTCACAATGCTTCTGGATAGCCGGAAGCGCTTTTGAGCCGGGCGCACTCATTACTGCGCTGGTAATTTCTTAATTCGAGGAGACGCCGTGGATTTGGAAAGCATCATGACGGAACATGGGTTGGGGAGCGCTGCGATGTCCCCCTGTGGGATTCATGTGGACGAGGAAGGGGTCTGGTATTACCAGGGCGTTGAGATCACGCGCGAAAATATTGTGCAGCTCTTTTATGAGAACCTGCACATAACTTCTGAGGGAGCTTTCTATGTAGAATGGAGGGGACAGCGATGTGCGCTGGATTCAGCGGACACCCCCTTCGTGATAGTGGACGTGCAACGCACGGACCCCTCCAAAGATGGCTCGGAAGCGATCCTGCTCTCTCTTAGGCACTTGAGGGTAAGTGAAAAACTGGACCCCGGAACGCTCTATGTGGGAAAGGATAACGTGTTGTATTGCCGAATCCGGGGCGGCGCCTTTCCTGCAAGGTTCTCCCGCCCCGCATATTATCGGCTGGCGGAGTGGATTGAACAGGACCAGGATTCCGGGGAATTTCAACTGGTGCTGGGTGGCAATCATTATTTGGTGGCATGCGCCGAGGAACAAAATGAAGGGTAAACTTTTCTAAATGCTGAAATGATGCGCCGTTTTGGTTGCTAATACGTTACAAGTTAGTTACAAATAGGCAAGTAATGAATTATCTTCTTGGTGGGCCACCCTTAAAGTGATATTTCTTAAACATCCGGGGTGCTTCCGGAGGTTCTTTTATTGGGGCTTAAGCGCAAGACGGCGTTCATTTGGGGACGCAACCGCTCCACGCGTCGCCCCCATGCAATGAGAAAGCTGAAGCCGGTTTATGCAACGGGAGTGCGTTTCTCCCGAATTATTAATTTAGACGGGATCTCGGACAGGAGGGATCTATGGCATTTATTGAAGATGTGTTCAAATCGGATTTGGGGACAGGCTTGGCTGTGGGCATTGGCGTCTTGGTGTTGGGTCCCATCGTAGTTCCCGCAGTGGCGGGTGTTGCGAAACCATTGCTCAAAGCAGCCATCAAGGGTGGATTGATTATCTACGATCAGGGAAAGAGCATCGCGTCGAGCGTAAAAAAAGAAAGCGGCTGTTTGCTGGACCATGGCAAAAATGTCGTCGCGAATGTGAAGAAGGAAAGCGAGCAACTCTACGACAAGGGAAAAGGGCTTCTGAACGATGCGAAAGACTCCTTTGACAAGTTGGTCGAAGAAAGCCGCGCGGAGCTTTCAGGAGAGGTCGCGGTTGAGCAACCTGAGATCGTAGCGCCCGTCGAGGTGGTATAGGCTGCCATGAAGCCTCAAACCTGAACCGGCTCCCTCGCACTCTGGCGCTAATGCACTGGTGAGGGAGCCGTCCGCGCTTGCATTCCACCTTCCTCAGAAGGTCTTCCTTTTCCAATCAATTATAGTGAAAATGCCCAACTTCGGGCGCTCTCCATGCCGAAACATTCCTGTAACATTCTTCCGATAAAGTAAAATCCCCGGATTTTCCTCCGGGAGTATTTCATCGTATAGATTTCGGAGAAAACATGAAAAAGTCCTATGTCCTGGATACGAACGTACTTATCGAAAATCCCGAAAGCATAAGAATTTTCAGGAATGGAGAAGAAAACGAAGTTTTTATCCCATATACGGTTCTCCTGGAGTTGGACAGGTTAAAGCGGCGCTCCGACCTGAGCCATATTATCTCCGAAATCAGCAGATTGATGGAGACTGAACAATACATCCACTATTTGAAGATTTCGGGACATCCGTACAACATTTCAAATGACGAAGTCATCCTTCTGGACATCCTGGAAGGCGTAGCAACCGACAATTACGGTTTTGAAAGGGATCAGCTCATACTGGTCAGCAACGACCGACTGCTGCGGATCAGGGCTTCGCTCTATGACATCCAGACTCAGGAATTCAAAAGTTCAAAACCATTTGAATCGGAATCTCAACTCTATACAGGATTCATCGAAGAAGGCGAACCCGTTGCGCCGAACTGCTTCCAGTGGATCAACAACCAGCTGTTCTATCACGGAAATCAGACTTTCATCCTTCATGAAAACTCGCCTTGGGACATCGTTCCACGCACGGTTTATCAGAACTGCGCTATTGAATTAATGCTGGACCCAAGGATCGACTTGGTGTCGGTGCAGTCAGCCGCGGGGTACGGAAAGTCCTTCATTTCGCTTGCATGCGCTTTCCATCTGACGCTCCAGAAACCTAAGAATTACGATGCCATCTACATCATAAAACCCACTATTGAAATCGGAGAAAAGCTCGGATTTCTTCCAGGAACGATCGACGAAAAGATTGCCCCCTACATCAAGCCAATGATGGACCTTATACTGAAACTCCATGACAGACGCGCCGCTAATGCATTGTTCGTCGAGTCGAGCTCCCACGATTCCAGGCTCAATTCCAAGAAAATACAGATCGTGCCGCTCAATTATATCCGGGGCATGAATATTGAAAATGCAGTCGTCATAATCGACGAGTGTCAAAACCTGACCCGGCACGAATGCCGGACGATCCTTACCAGAATGGGTAAGAACGTCAAGTGCTTCGTCCTAGGAGACACCAATCAAGTGGACCACCCCTACCTCAATTCCTCTAATAACGGTCTCAATTGGATCGTCAAACTTTGCAAGGGGCAGCCCAACTACGGTCATATGATCTTGCGGGGGGGGAAATCGAGAGGCCCCATAACGGACATGATCCTTAAGATCGGCCTGTAATCCCCTATGCACTTATAATAGCGTGGCGCCTCGTCTTCTCCTGTGTTATTTTAACAAGGTGAGGAAGCTTAAGACGCGGAGCCATTACCGAACGCAATGCACCGCATCTTTCTTTGTGATCCTTCTTTCAAAAAGGGACCAGCCAAGTGCACCCAGGAGTTCCGCGCCTTCGGGCAGTCTCTTGCACAGCTGAATCGATCTTTGGTGAAATCTCTTTTTGTGGTTGCCATGGCTCTCGCGCATCTGCTTATGTTTTCCTTTTTTATCTGATTATAGAATGGGCGGTTTCAATGACGGGAGGTAATGCGAATGTTTGAGATTGCCTTCAATGTTCTGATCGTTTTCCTCCTGACAGCGGCCAACGGGGCCTTCTCCTTGTCGGAGATAGCGCTCATTTCGGCCCGAAAGGCGCGCCTCCAACAGTGGGCTGATGACGGCAGCCGGAATGCCAAGGCCGCCCTGGAGCTGGCCAACACCCCGGACCGTTTTCTGCCGACCGTCCAGATAGGCATCACGCTCATCGGAATACTGACAGGAGCCTTCGGCGGCGCGACCATTGCCGAGGAAGTCACCGTCTACCTGCGACAGTTCCCCCTGATCGCTCCTTTTGGCGGTCCAGCGGGCCTTGCGTTTGTTGTTATCGTCACCACCTACCTTACGCTCATCGTCGGGGAACTGGCCCCAAAGCGCATCGCCCTCCACAATCCCGAAAGGTATGCGGCCGCGATGGCTGGGCCCATGCGGGCGCTTTCCGTGATAACTTCCCCCGTGGTGCGCTTCCTGAATTTTTCAACCGAAGTGGTGATACGCCTGCTACGGGTGAAGCCCTCTAACGAACCCTCGATTACGGAGGATGAGATCCGAATCCTGATAAATCAGGGAGCGGCTGCGGGACTCTTCGAGGAGGAAGAAAAAGAGATGGTCGAGGGGGTGTTCCGCCTCGACGACAGACTGGCAGGAAGCCTCATGACGCCGAGGACGGAAACGGTCTGGCTCGACGTTGGGGACTCGCCCAAGGTTATCCTGGAAAAAATGGGTGAAAGCGGACATTCGCGTTTCCCTGTGTGCGACGGCGGCCTCGATAACGTTCTTGGCGTGGTCCATGCGAAAGACCTCTTACTGCGCTGCCTTGACGGAAAACCGATGGATTTGAAGGCCAAGGTTCAAAGCCCTCTTTACGTATACGAGAACCTCTCCGCGCTCAGGCTGCTGAAGCTGTTTAAGAAATCGAAGAGATACACTGCGCTCGTTGTCGATGAGTACGGGAGCGTGCAGGGCGTTGTCGGGATGAACGATGTATTGGAAGCCATTGTGGGCGACATTCCCGAAATCAGCGAGGAAGACGCCGACGCAGTGCAGCGCGAGGATGGATCGTGGCTGTTGGACGGGGCGCTTTCCATTGATGATTTCAAGCAGATTTTTAACAAGAAAGAGCTTCTCGGCGACGGTCGGGGTTATTATCATACTTTGGCGGGGTTTGTGATTATGCAGTTGGGGCACATCCCCGTGACAGGCGAGTTTTTCGAGTGGGAGAACCTCAGATTTGAAGTTATCGACATGGATGGGCGCCGCGTGGACAAGATCCTCGCCACCCCCCTGGACGAAGCCGGTGAGGCCGAGTGATGGGAACTCCTCTTTTTGAATGGATGTGGTAGTCTTGGGCGGATTGAGGAGCGGTTGACCTCCTTGACGTCTGTAGTGGCAGGAGTTGGACAATTTCGGTTTGAGACGGGAGCTCGCTACATGGAAAGAGCGCCTTTTCAAGATGATGAAATTGCGGTTGTCGGGCAGGCCATTGAAATCTCCGAAGACCTGATAAGCGACTTCTATAAGATTTCCACTTCGGAGTGGAAGCGGTGCAGATATGACATTCAGTCGCTGCAAAGTCTTCACGCCGATGAGATCACGGATGCTGCATTTGCGCAGATACGGCGCTACGCCTGCTATCCCGGAGAACGTTTGCGGGGCAGCGAACCAGGCGACTATTTCAAGATATGCCTTCAGGACCACAGGATAAGGGAGGCCACCGCAAGGGATTCACGGTTGCACCTTTTCCCGTTTGCGACGTATATCGTCACCCATGAACTCATTCATGTCGTCCGTTTCGCGAAATTTATCCATCGTTTCCATACGTCGGAGCGTGAAATCGATGCGGAGGAGCAGCGGGTGCACGCACTCACATGCAAGGTCCTCTCGGGGTTGAAGATCAAGGGGATGGGCCATGTGGTTGACGTATTCCAGGATTCTCGCGCGGTCGAAGACTTTTCCGAGCATTGCCCGGCGTGCGCCTGATCCGGAGCGCCTCTCCCTTTGAGGAAAGGATGGAAGAGGTTGTGAAAGCCCCGAGTCTGTGGTAATAACTTTGGCGCCGCGCCAACCCCTGATTGTGCGCGGTTTGAGGATCGCCTTCCCCCGGTGGCTGCCGCTTGGAAATGGGATGGCATATTTTATTGTTCTCGTCCAATTTGGATGAAAGACCGCGTTGGTGCGTGGGGATGGGTGCGAAAGATGGCGGAAAAGATCAGCAAGGAAGAAGTTCGTCATGTGGCGAGCCTCGCACGTCTGGACTTGAACGACGAAGAAGAAATGCGCATGACCGAACAGATGAACAATATCCTGAGCTATATGGAAAAGCTCGGAGAACTCGATACGAAAAACATTCCGGCAACAACGCACGCTGTAGAGTTGGGGAACGTTTTTCGCCCCGACGAAGTGCGTCCTTCCATCGAGCGGGAGCGGGCGCTCTCGAACGCACCGGAGAGCGACGGCGTCAGCTTTGTAGTGCCAAAGATCATCTAATGGCTCCATGGCTCTGCATCCGGTCGCGGACTGCGGCTGGGAATACAATATAAGGAAAGAGGAAAGCGGGTGTTGATATGGATCTCCATGCACTGACGATACACGAACTCCACGATCTGCTGGTGCGCAAGGAGGTGAAGACCTCCGAGGTGGTTGCGTCGTTCCTGCGGCGCATAGAAAGCGAAGACGCCAAGATTGCCGCCTACCTGCTCGTGACGGGCGATGAGGCTATGGAACAGGCTAAAGCTTTTGAAACCGAGGGGCGGGATATGATGGGGGCGTCCCCACTTGCGGGGATTCCCCTGGCAATCAAAGACGTTCTCTGCATGGATGGGGTCCGGACAACGTGCGGTTCGCGCATACTCGAAAACTTCACGCCGCCATACACTGCCACGGTCATGGAGCGACTCCAGGCGGCTGGCGCAATTTCGCTCGGAAAAACCAACATGGACGAGTTCGCAATGGGCTCGTCCACGGAAGGATCGGCGTTTGGCCCGACGCATAACCCTTGGGATCTGGAACGGGTTCCCGGTGGGTCTAGTGGAGGCTCCGCCGCCGCTGTTGCCGCAGACCTGTGTGCGGGGTCGCTCGGGACCGACACGGGAGGATCGATCCGCCAGCCCGCTTCCTTTTGCGGCGTGGTAGGGTTGAAGCCGACCTATGGGAGGGTTTCGCGTTTCGGATTGGTGGCTTTCGCGTCCTCGCTGGACCAGATTGGCCCGATCACGAAGGATGTTGAGGACGCCGCGATCATGCTCCAGTGCATCGCCGGGCACGACCCGAAAGACTCCACGTCGGTGGACCGGCCCGTTCCCGATTACCGTGCGGCGCTAGGGGAGCCGATTAAAGGACTGCGCCTTGGGATTCCCAGGGAGTATTTCATAGAAGGGATGGACCCGGAGGTCGCCGCAGCCATCGATAAGGCAATCGAGGTGTGCAAGGGGCTTGGCGCGCAAACGGTGGACATCTCGCTGCCGCATACGGAATACGGCATTGCAGCATACTATATCATTGCTCCGGCTGAAGCATGCTCCAACCTGGCTCGATACGACGGCGTAAAATACGGGCGCCGATGCTCCGAATACCTGGATCTTATGAGCATGTACCGCCGGACGCGCTCCCAGGGCTTCGGCCCCGAGGTGAAACGCCGCATTATGCTGGGAACTTACGTCCTCTCCGCCGGGTATTACGAGGCATACTACAAAAAAGCTTCGCAGGTGCGGACCCTCATCCGCAAAGACTTTCTCGACGCTTTCGAGAAATGCGACGCAATCCTTACTCCGGTCGCCCCGATGCCCGCTTTTAAGATCGGAGAAAAATCTAGCGACCCGCTCCAAATGTATCTGAGCGACGTTTTCACGCTCCCGGCGAGTCTCGCCGGGGTCCCCGGAGTATCCACACCCTGCGGGTTCACCGCGCAGGGCCTGCCCATCGGCCTCCAGGTGATCGGACCGCATTTCCGGGAAGACCTCATCTTGCGGGTGGCGTATCAGTACGAACAAGCTTCCGGGATGAGCGGGAAAAAACCACAATTTTGATCGGGATGAGAGAATCGGAGGCGTCGGCGAGGGCCTTGTCGACGCCTCCGGATTAAGTGTGCGCATTCGGGATGCTGGCAATAAGCAGATAGATGCGATGATAGCATCGCGTCTCCGATTCAACGATCTTTGAGAGGACGCTACACTTCATCGCCATTTTTATTTCCCACCAAAGCCGCCCGAAGAAGTCTTCATTTTCATCACCTTTTACACTTCAAGGGGCCTCTTCATTTTCCAAAGCCTTCCGATAGAACGCAGCGGCGTCAGCGCACAACTTTTCGTGCGAGGGGCTATGGATGTACATCTGATGACCGGCGGGATAGAAAGCCATCGTGATGTTGCTCCTGAGACTCGGGTCTAGTCCCATGTGATCCACTGTGTACGTGGTTGCCGAGTATGGTGTTCCCAAATCGAAATATCCGCTGGCTATGAAAACTTGGAGGTTTTGATTCTTAGTCATGGCATCGCGCAGGTTGTCCGCGACATACAGGTATCCCTGCCCGCTCGGAGACGTCCGCCAGTTCCATGAGGCGTTCACCTGGGAATTGAGCGTCTCGTATTCGCGGTCGGTCTCAAAATGGAGATCCCGCCTCGCATACGCTTCCATCGCGCCGCCATAAACTCCGGCGGTGTAAAACAGGCTGGGGTCGAAATCCGGAGCGCATCCCGCCGGGTTCGTATTTATGGCGGCAAAGCGGCTATCCAACCTTGCCGCCGACTTCCCTCCGCTGCTAAGCAGTTCTTTTGAAAAGATGGGCTGATCTGGTCGCAGATCAATCCTTTCAAGAAATTCTTTTGAAAGCCCTGTCAAGCGCGAAAGCTTTCCCGCGACGGCGCTTCTTTCTTCTCCGGAAAGAGCCGATCCCCTTGCGAGAGCGACGCTGTATTCCGTAGCAGCAAATCGCTCGGATTCCGCCAAGACCTCTTCGAGCTTGCACTGTTGGAGCTCTGGCGGCAGTTTTTTGTAATACCATGCGGTTGCGGTGTACGCTGGCAGGAATACCATATACGGAAGGTCGTTGCCTGGATCGAAATAGATGGTTTGGAAGTTTAGGGCGGGGGATATGAGAACAACCCCCTGGAGCAACATATTGCATCGCTCCTGCAAATAACTCGCGAGCGCCGCCGCTCGGGTCCCGCCATAGCTCTCCCCGGCTATGAATTTGGGAGCAAGCCACCGATCAAACTTACTGCAATAAAGACGTATGAATTCCGCCACCGATTCCAGGTCTTCCTTGACGGACCAAAACTCCTTCGGGTCTTCATCCGGCGCGGCGCGGCTGAAGCCCGTTCCTACGGGATCGATGAAAACGAGGTCGGTGAAAGGAAGCCATGTATAAGGGTTGTCCACAAGCTGCTGAGGCGCAGCCGAAAGACGCCCTTCCGATTCCACGGGGATGGTCTTGGGACCGAACGCCCCCAGGTGCAGCCAGACGGATGAAGCGCCCGGCCCGCCGTTGAATGCGAACGTTACGGGACGCGCCGATTGAGATTTTCTGGTTTGGGCGCCCTCGTTGCACATATAAGCGACGAAGAAGATCTCGGCTTTATGCTTGCCGGATGCATCCTTGATTGTCAGATAGCCTGCCGTCGCGCTGTACGCCAATTCCTTCCCGTTGATCTTGACGGAGCCCTGCGTGGTGGAAAGCGGCGCTGTGGGTTGTTGAGCGCCGGAGCCCTCCCCACCAGCCTCTTGCTCCCTTGTTTGCTCCCCGGACGGCGCTTTTTGCGCGACGGTTTGCACGCTCTCTTTCTTTCCCGCGGCTCCGCTCGATCCCTCAGCATAAGCGTAGCCGAAGGGCGAAGGAGTTCCGAGGGCAACCACTAAAACCATCAAGAGGGCCACTGTGAATGCGCATCCTCTAAGCAACCGGCCCGCCGGGGTCTTGGCCGGAGGCGATGATTCCAGGAGCGCCCTATGGCCCGCAAAACTTCCCGCATCCGCACTTTTGTCGGTATTTTCCATAAGTGTGCTTGCGCCTTTGGCAATAGGAGAGGATATATGCCCGTTACGGTTTGAATGTTCTGATCTGTGAGGCTTATTTTGCTGCAGGGGGCGGCAAAATGCCGCTCACGAAAGCGTAACTCTTAATCCTCAACGAGGATAATATAAAATAAGTGTATATTAGTGGGTTAATAGTTGTTTGTTTGCATAACTGCCAAGGAGGAGAAGCGAGCGCTCCTCCCCCACCCAAAAATAGCTACCGAGCCAACCGACTTCCCACTGCAACCCCCATTTCAAAGGCGCGGCGGTTGACCTCCAAAAGCTTCCCGGGGATCACCTTTTTCAAGGCGTCCTGCCACTTCTCCATGGAAATCGGCAATTCTCCGCTTCCGGCGAGCACGCCGACCATGACGATATTCACGGCGCGATCGGAGCCCGCTTCCTTCGCTATGCTGTCCGCATCGATCCGGGCCAGGCATTTCACCTTCTCCTCTATGAGAAAGTAGAGCGATTCAATGTCCGGGCATGCGCCCTGCCCTGTCGCGACGGTGAAGGGGATGATCGGCGTCGTATTTGAAATGACCAGGCTCTCCCTGTGGCATTTAGGAAGCGCCCGAGCCGCCTCGATTGGCTCGAACGCCATCAGGATATCGGCCCATCCGTCCGAGATGATGGGGCTGTAAGCGTCCCCAACGACAACCGAGGATTCCACCACCCCGCCTCGCTGAGCCATTCCATGGATCTCGCTCATCGTCACCGGGAGCCCCTCTTCGAGGGCCGCTTCCCCCACGAGGCGCGTTGCCAGCAGGGTCCCCTGCCCTCCCACGCCTGTAAAAAATATCCGCATCGCCGAAAAGGCTGTCTTGCTCGCTTCGTTCATCACCAACATGCACTCCTAATATGCTTTCCCGCTGGACATCAGCCGTTTAGGCTATTCGCCTGGGTTTGATCGATTTGCAGATTTGCGCGCAGACGCTGCACCCGCTGCACAGCGCGGCATTGATGGAAATGCAGGCGGAGCCGTCGCCTTCGGTCTGGCAGACGAAGGCGGGGCAACCGAGTTCCGTGAGACAGGTCTTGCATGCGTCGCAGGAGGAGGCGTCGACTTCAAAGACCACCTTCTGCTTCGTCTTCAGCATGTGGCGTTCAAAAAGCGGACAGGGCTCCTTTGAAATGAGCACCGACACCCCCGGCTTTTCCTTCATCGCGGTGCGCAGTCCTTCAAGGGCTTCCTGCGTCTTCTTCACCTGGAGCGGGTTCACCGTGACCACGCGCTCGACGCCGCAGCCTCTGATGACCTTCTCAACGCTCACCTTGGGCTCCACCTTGCCTGCTGGCGTGAGTTCCACGCCCGGATGGGGCTGGTGGCCGGTCATGGCCGTGGTGCCATTGTCGAGCACCACCAGCAGGATGTTGTAGTCGTGCGTGACCGCGTTGACAATGCCTGGAATGCCGCTATGGAAAAAGGTGGAGTCTCCTATGAATGCAACGACGGGGCGGTCCAGCACCTTGCTGAATCCACCGGCGCTCGAAACGCTCGATCCCATGCATATCAGGAAGTCCGCCATGGAAAGCGGCGGGAGGAGTCCCAACGTGTAGCAGCCGATATCCGTCGGATAGACCGCCTCTTCGCCGAACACCTTCTTCACGGAGTAGAAAGTCGCGCGGTGCGGGCAGCCGGCGCAGAGGTTCGGCGGACGCTGCGGCATCGGGGGAACGGTGAAAATCTCGCGGGGCTTGTTCGGAACATCGAAGAAAGCGCCGAGGGCGCGCGTCACGATGGTCGCATCGAGTTCAAAGGCGCGTGGAATCCAGTCTTTCCCCTTGCCGCCGATCTTGACGGTGAGCCCCGCTTCCTGGGCGATCATCTTGACGGCTTCTTCCTCGAAAGGCTCCAGTTCCTCGATGACCAGGACCTTATCGAGCCCCTGGAGGAACTTGACGATCAGCCCTTTGGGGTGGGGATAAGTGAAGCCAAGCTTCAGCACCTTGACTTTGTCCTCGATTCCCAGGTCACGGAGGGCGTCGCGCACGTAGAGATAAGAAACTCCGGTCGTGACCACACCCCATTTCCCATCACCCTCTATAAAATTGAAGGGACTCTGCTCGGCCTCCTCCTGAAGTTTGGCGAGCTTTTCAAGAAGCGCCAACCGCAGCTTGCGGCCCACCTGCGGGACGACGACCTTGCTGAGGGGGTCTTTGAAAAATTCGCCCTTGGGCTCCACCCTGTTAACTTCCCCCATCGTGACGGGACCGCGGCAATGATTCACACGGGTCGTCGTCCTCAAGACGCAGGGGATGCAGTATTTCTCGGATAGGTCCAGCCCGGCGAGAGTCATGGCCTTGGCTTCCTCCGGCGTGGAGGGCTCGAGCATCGGCGTGCTCGCCATTTTTGCGTAGTAGCGGTTGTCCTGCTCGTTTTGGCTTGAATGGAGCGACGGATCATCCGCCGACACCAGGACCATTCCAGCCCGCACTCCCACGTAGGCGAGCGTCATGAACGCGTCCGAGGCGACATTCAGCCCCACGTGCTTCATGCAGCAGAGGCTCCGGACGCCCGATATTGCCGCCGCCGCAGTCGTTTCCACCGACACCTTTTCATTGACCGAGTATTCCACATAAGCCCCCGCTTCGGGACCCAGCTTGTAGAACCTGTCTATGATTTCGGAAGAGGGCGTTCCGGGGTAAGCAGCGACGTATCGCACGTTGCCTTCGATGGCCCCGCGAACAATCGCTTCATTGCCGAGGAGCAGGTGCTTCTTATCGGATCTTGGGATCAACAACTCATCCATTACGGATGGACCTCCATGAAATTAAAATTTATGAGATTGAAAATTAACGGCTTAATCCGGATTTCGTAAATCCACGAACAGCTTCACTATCCCGTTTTCCCTTTGAAGAGAGCCTCTCTCCACCAGCTTCATGCGAGGGACTATGCCGATAAAGTTGGCGACTTTCTCCCGCATGACGCCTTCTATTGCACGTTGCTCCCGCATCTTGTCGAAGAAAAAGCGTTCGGTGATCTCAACCCAGATTTCGAGTTGGTCTTGATGCCCTTCGCGGACCGCGACCAACTGGTACACCGGGCGTTCGCCCTTTATGGTCTCCAAAATATCGCCTATGCATTCGGGACGGATATTGACGCCTTTAATAACCACTACGTTGTCGCACCGTCCTAGGATGCGCCCGATGCGCTGGAACGTTCTCCCGCAGCCGCACCGCTCCGTTATGAGGCGCGTCATATCGCCCGTGCGGTAGCGTATGGCCGGAAACGCCTCCTTGGTGAGCGTCGTAATGACGAGTTCGCCCACTTGGCCAGGCTCCAGCACACTGGCCGTAACCGGGTCGATTACCTCGGCGTAGAAGTGGTCCTCCTGGAGATGCATCCCGTTCTGCTCTTCCAGGCACTCCCCGGCCACTCCCGGCCCCATCACTTCGGTGATCCCGTAGTTGTCGCAAACCTTTATGAAAAGACGCTCCTCGATCTCCCGCCGGTCCGCTTCCGTCCAGGGCTCCCCGGCGCAAACGGCGCATTTGAGCGAAAGCCGCTTCGGGTCGATTCCCATCTGCTCCATGCGGTCGGCGACCACAAGCGCGTAGGAGGGCGTGGAAACGAGAACAGTGGTCCGAAAATCCTGCATGATCTTGATCTGCCGCTCGGTGCGCCCGACCGAGGTGGGGAGAACGGAGGCCCCGATCCGTTCCGCCCCATAGTGGATTCCGAGCCCTCCCGTAAGGAGACCGTAGGTGAACATCACCTGGATCACGTCGTCCTGGGTGACGCCCGCGGCAGAAAGCACCCGCGCCACGAGGTCGCTCCAGATCTTGAGGTCATGGCTGGTGTAGCCCACCACCTGCGGGTTCATCATCGTTCCCGAGGAGGAGTGCACCCGCACCACCTCCCGCAGCGGCACGGCGAACATTTCATAAGGGTAGCTGTCGCTCACGTCCCTGCCCGTCGTGAAAGGGAGCCGCTCGATGTCCTTCAGCTCCACGAGGTCCTCTTCGGGAGAAAACCCGATCTCCTTGAAGCGCTTCCGGTGGAACGCCACATTCTTGTGGACTCGGTTGAGCGTCGCCTGCAAGCGCTCCAGCTGAAGCTGCTGAAGCTCATCCCGTGACATTCTCTCCTGCTCAGGCTGCCAAACAGGCATGGCGCAAAATCCTTTCCCGGCTCTCTAACCCGTCTTTCGATTCCCGGCTACGCTTCCCATATTTCCCTGGCCCCTCTCCCGAGGTAGGCCCGCTGCACTTCCCTGTGTTCGAGAAGCATCACGCCCTCTCCCTGGAGCACCACCTTGCCCGTTTCGAGAACGTAACCCCGATCGGCAATCTGGAGGGCGGCCTTTGCGTTTTGCTCAATCAGGAGGATGGTCTTCCCTTCTTTGCGCAGCTCCTGAACTATGCTGAAGATCTCTCGTATTATCAGCGGCGCGAGCCCCATCGAAGGCTCGTCGAGCACTAAAAGCCTCGGACGCGCCATCAACGCACGGCTGATCGCAAGCATCTGCTGTTCCCCTCCACTGAGGGTCCCGGCAAGTTGTCTGGAACGCTGTCTCAGGATGGGGAAACGCTCCAGGAGTGCTTCCATATCTTCTTCCACCTGACGCTTGTTGCGTCGGTTCACGAAGCCGCCCATCTGGAGGTTCGCCTCCACCGTGAGCGTGGCAAAGACCTGCCTACCTTCGGGAACGAGCGCGATTCCCTTGCGGACGATCTCCTCGGGAGTGAGTCCGCCGATGGACTCCCCTTCCAGTTCGATGGAGCCTTTGCGCGGCGCGATCAACCCGCAGATGGTGTTAACGAGCGTGCTTTTTCCGGCGCCGTTCGCCCCGATGAGAGCGACCATCTCACCGGGGCGGACATGCAGCGATACGCCCTTCAGCGCATGGATATTCCCATAATACGTATGAACGCTTTTAACCGTCAACATGGATTGTTCTCAATTCTTACTTAGATGACGCAGCCGGAGGATCGGTCAGGCTTTCTCCCAGGTAGGCCCGTATGACGGCGGGATTGGCCTTCACTTCGCTCGGCGGGCCTTCCGTAAGGGGCTCGCCGAAATAGAGCACCAGGATATGATGGGAAATGTCCATCACCAAATTCATATCGTGCTCGACGAGGAGAACGGTGACTCCCTTTCCGCACACCCGCTGGATGAGCTCTCCAAGCTCTTCGGTTTCCTTCATATTGAGCCCTCCGGCGGGCTCATCCAGGAGAACGAGCTTGGGCCCCGTCGCGAGCGCGCGGGCGATTTCAAGAATTTTTTGTTTGCCAAGGGGCAGCGACCCGGCAGGGATGTCGGCGAGATCGCCCATCCCGACGAATTCGAGGTGCGAAAGCGCCTCTTCGCGTATGAGCCCCTCCTCGCGCCTCATGCCGGGGAAGCGAAACCCCGCCGCAAGAAAGCCGCTCCGGGTCCTCGGGTGCCTCCCGACCATCACGTTCTCCAGGACAGTCATATGCTTGAAGAGCGCTACGTGCTGAAATGTCCGGGAAACGCCCATTTGGGCGATGCGATGCGGAGGAAGGCCGTCGATCCGCTCGCCGTCGAGGTAAACGCCACCCTCCGTGGGTTTCAGCAACCCACTGATGCAGTTGAATAGCGTCGTCTTCCCGGCGCCGTTCGGACCGATCACGGAATTTATGCGTCCAGCAATGACCCGGTGGTTAACCCCCCGCAGGGCCATTACGCCGCCGAACATCATCTGGACGTCTTTCAGCTCGAGGAGAGGGGGACCCGCCTGGCCGTCGACGGCTGCGGAAATGGGACTTTCAGCGCTCATGAGCCTCCATTTGGCTGCGTGCGGCAATGCCGCCAAATAAAAAAATACGGGTCGCGGACGCCGCTTCTTCAGAAACGCCCTCGATCCGTCGGCAAACCGCTGTATTGCGAATGCGAACCGCAGATCAGACGTTTCCGGAAGCGCTCCGGCCCTTGGGAAAAATCGACACCAGCCCATCTGGTAAAAAGAGAGCAACCAGCAACAGAATAGCACCATACACCAAAATATCAAAGTCCGCAAAGACCCGGAGCCATTCGTTTCCGATAAAGGTGAGGAGGACCGTCCCGAGCACAGCTCCCCACAGGCTCTGAACGCCTCCCAGCATGACCATGAGCACGAAGCGAATCGACCACATGAGGTCGAACGTTCCGGGATTCAGGAACGTCACGTAGTGGGTGTAGAAGCTTCCGGCTATCGCAGCCAGCACGGCGCTCAAAACGAAAACCTGCAACTTGAAGCGGGCGGTGGGAACCCCCATTGCATCTGCCGCCGTCTCCTCTTCGTGGATTGCCCGAAGCGCTCGTCCGACCCTCGAGCGCAGCACATTGAAACAGAAGATCAACGTGCAGAGCGCCGCCGTCCACACGATATAGTACCAGGCTTCCTCGCTCGATATCCTGACGCCCAGGATCTTGAGCGAGGGGATGTCCACGAGACCTGAAGGCCCGCCGGTCCATTCCACTTCCTGGTTCAGCACGATATGGACGATCTCTCCAAAACCGAGCGTCGCCATGGCGAGGTAATGCCCCTTGAGGCGCAGGGCGGGGACGCCGACCAGCCACGCCACGGCCGCCGACAGCAGGCAGCCTATGGGGATCGCGGGCAACGGATGCCAGTGAAAGTGTGACGTGAGAATGCCGGACGTGTAGGCCCCAATGCCGAAAAAGGCCGCCTGCGCCATGGAAACCTGCCCGGCGTATCCCATCAACATGCACAGCCCGAGACTCACGATGCTGAAAATGCCCGCAAAAACCATGATGTCGATGTAATGGGAAATAGCGCTTATCCGGGCCGCAATAAAGGGGAAGATCGCTAGAAATACCGCCACGGCAAGGAAAATCAACCAGTCCCGCTTTTGCATTTCACTAAAACCTTTTGAGCTTGGCCGCTTCTCGGCTTCCGAAGAGTCCCTCGGGCTTAAAAAAAAGCACCATCAGGAGGAGAAGGAGAGCCACCGCATCTTTGTAGCCGGAGGAAAGATAGCCGGCGCAGAAGGATTCCGCGAGGCCGAGGAAAAGTCCCGCCGCCAGCGCCCCAAAAAACTGCCCGAGCCCTCCGAGCGCCGCAGCCCCGAAACCCTTGAGTCCAAGAAGCGCCCCGCGGTCGTATTCCATGAGGGAAATCGGCGTAATGACCGCGCCTGCCGCGGCGCCAATCCCCGCGCTCAGCAGAAAGGAAAGGAGCACCATCTGCCGGACGGGAATCCCCGAAAGCCGGGCCGCCCTTGGGTTGTCGGCGCAGGCGAGCATCGCCTTGCCGTACATCGAGCGGTGGAAAAAGATGCTGAGGAGCACAACCACTAGCGCGACAATCCCAAGGACCCACAATGCCTGCAACTGCAACGCAGCCCCGAAGATGGTGATCGGCTCCCCTTGGGTGAAAGGCGGCAGCGTGTAAGGGTCCTTTCCCCACTCGAACATCGCGGCGCCCTTCAGTAGTATGGAAACCGCGATGGTGATAATGATAAGCGAAAGAACGCTCTTGTTGCGCGCGCGGCTCAGCACGAACCGGTCCATTGCGAGCCCGACGCAACTCACTGTCAGCACGGCGCAAACAAACGCTGCCGGAATCGGGAAATGGAGCGTCCCCACAAAAAAGACGGCCATAAGGCCGCCCAGCATGACGAACTCACCCTGTGCGAAGTTTATCACTTCGGTGACGTTATAAATGATGTTGTAGCCGATCGCCACCAACGCATAGATCGCCCCGGTCGTCAATCCGCTAAACAGATACTGCACCCATCCTGCTCCGAAGTCCATTCCGATCACTGCTTTCGTTCCGATGAAAACCGCCGGGACGCACTTCGGGGGTCCCGAAGCGCGTCATCGCTATTGGATGGAGCTATTGCGCCAGAGCCCAATCCCCGTTCTTCACTACGACCATTTCGAGGTCGTCTTTACTCAGTCCGCCGTGGTCCGTCGGCGAAAAATTAAAAACGCCGTGCTGTCCCACGAAGCCCTTCGTGTTCTCGACAAAGTCCCTGATCTTCGCCGGATCGGGTCCCACCGCTTTGAGGGCCGCTATGGCGAGGTTCATGGAATCCCATGCGTGGCCGCCGAAGGAGGAAACCGGCTCGTTGTACAGATCTTCATAGGCTTTCTTGTAGGCCATGATGACAGGCTTCTGCGGCTGTGAGTCGGGAAGGAGTGGGCCGACGTTCACGCGGGCAAGCGCAAGGAGCACGCCTTCGGCCGCGCCTTCCGCGAGCTCCAGGTTTTTCCGGTTGCCGAACCCGTGGCTCTGGTACATCGGGATGGAATCCATCTTGAGGCTGCGCCAATTCTTAACGGCAAGTATCTGGGTCGGACCAATCGACCAGTTCACGATCGCCTGCGGGCCGGCTTCGCGGATCTTGGTGAGCTGCGGGGTCAGGTCCGTGTCCTTGGGACCGAAGGTCTCATCTGCCACGATGGTGATGCCGTATTCGGGCGCGAGCTTCACCAATTCTTCCTTGCCCGACGCGCCGAACCCGGTGGAATCGCACATGACGCCGATCTTGGTGATCCCCTTGGATTTCATGTGGTCATAGATCTTTCCCACTACGTCGCTTTCCGAACCTGCCACTTTGAAGCACCACTTCCGCGATTCAATGGGGGTGACGATTTTATAGCTGGAAGCGCAGGTGATGACCGGAACCTCCATGTCCTCCGCGACGCCCACCACGGCGAGACTCTCGCCCGTGCGGCTCGGGCCTATCACGACGGGGACCTTGTCGGTCTTGGCAAGACGCTTGAAGTTGAGGTTGCACTTGGTTGTGTCGCTCTCATCGTCATAGAGGACCAGCTCCAGGGGGTGGCCGTTGATGCCGCCGTTTTTGTTGACGTCCGCCGCGATCATTTCCGCAGTCTTCTTCTCGGGCTCGCCGAGAAAGGAGCCGACTCCGGTCACCGAAAAGATAGCGCCGATCTTATAGGGCTCCTTATCCGCCGCCATGCAGGGGCTCGCCGTCAACGGAAGGACCGCTCCCAGAAAGGCCGCAGCCATCATCGCCATCCCAATCCCTTGCCTCATGCTCCTCATCCTTATTTCTCCTTGCCGGTGAATGGTGCTACCATCTATTTCCCCTCCCGGCCTCGGACCACAAAAAAAGCCGTGGTCCATGAACCACGGCTTATCCTAAGGAAAGCCGCGGAGGGGCGCCGTGTCGGCGGTCCCGCCCGCAGCTCTTTTCATCACCATCAGAGCCTATGTGAGGGCGGACCGCCTAAGATACCCGTAATAATAGTAATAGTGCGCCGTCGCTGCTTTCATTTTCGCTATAAATCCGCTTTCCGCTCGATGTTTCACGCTGAACGGTCCAAACAACAGACCGTTCTTCATATTTGGCAACTTACATACTCAATTCATTCCAATATTGTCAAGGAGAAACGTCCCGCGCAACATGTTTATCGCAAATGCGAAGGCGTTTATTGAGGGCTGTATCGCATTCCGGAAAATAGCTCTTTAAATGCCGCCATCATTGGGCTACATTCTGGTCGACTCTGGTCGAGAACTCTATTGGGCCGAAGGGGCTGAATCAATGCAAGCCGCGCCAAATGGCGAAGAAAAGCTTTCGCCTGTCACCTTCAAGCTGCTCTCGGATGTGCGGGGGCTCGAGCACGGCGTTTTCACCCGCCACGGAGGGGTGAGCCGTCCGCCGTATGCATCCCTCAACGCCGCCTGGAATATCGGCGACGCGAGTGAGAATGTCCGCGACAACCTGAACCGCATCAAGGACGCCATCGGACTCGATCGTCTCGTCGCCGCTCCCCAGGTGCACGGCGACGCCGTCCACGTGGTGGACGAAGCGGCGCTCGACGGGTTTGAGGACCACGGCCCCGTGCTCGTGGCCGGACCGGGCGACGCTCTCGTGACGGCGAGCCCGGGAATAGGGCTGATGATAAAGATCGCCGATTGCCAGGCCGTCTTTCTCGTGGACCCCGTCCGCAAGGTGGTCGCCAATGTGCACTCCGGATGGCGCGGCAGCGTCGCCAACATTCTTGCGGCGACCGTCGGCGTGATGCGAAGCCGCTTCGACTGCCGCCCCGCAGATATCCTGGCCGCGATCAGCCCTTCGCTCGGTCCGTGCTGCGCCGAATTTAAAAACTACCGGGAGGAGCTCCCCTCCTCTTTTGTCGCCTACCAGTCGAAGCCGCAATACTTTGACTTCTGGGCCATAAGCCGCTCGCAGCTGGTGAGCGCCGGACTCGCGCCAGAAAATATCGAAGCGGCGGGCCGATGCACCGTATGCGAGGCGGACCGTTTCTTTTCCTACCGCGCGGAAAAGACCACGGGGCGCATGGCGGCCGTCATCGGCTGGAGGCATACGAACGGAGCGCGGGAGCCGGAACGGGAAGAAAAAGCATAATGTCCAAAATCAAGGAAGATGCACTGATAATAAGCCAGACGCGAGAGGCCGCCGGGACGTTTCGGATGCGTCTCAAATCGCCCCGGATCGCCGCCAAAGCGCGACCCGGACAGTTCGTCATGCTCCAGGTCCGCGAAGGTCCCGAACCGCTCCTGAGACGTCCCTTTTCGTTCCATGCGATAGCGCTCGAGGAAGGCGTCTTCGACATCCTCTACCGGGTGGTCGGACGAGGCACCTGGCTGCTTTCACAGTGTCCGCCGGGGGCGCGTCTGAACATCCTCGGGCCGCTCGGAAACGGCTTCGATCTGCCCGATTGGGAGCCTTCACTGGTTTTTCTCGCCGCCGGGGGGATCGGCATTGCGCCCCTTGTGGAGCTGATGGCAAGGCTTCGGGAAAGCCATCCCGCAGTGGCAATGCGCCTTTTTTACGGCGCGCGCACCGCCGAAGAAATGATCCCGACGGACGCGATAGAATCCCTGGGCGTGACCGTCCACCGGAGCACCGACGACGGTTCGGCAGG
>CALFXO010000045.1 GCA_937958025.1 uncultured Syntrophobacteraceae bacterium | reverse complement strand
GGCATGGGCTTTTTCTCCTTCCGGCGCGTCGCGCCCGAGAAGCTCCCGGAGGAATTTTTCCGGGTTTTCGGCCCGCACCAGGCTTTCGCCGATCAGAAAGCTGTGAATCCCGGCCTCTCTTTGCAACATTTCAATGTCCGCCCTGCCCTTCACGCCGCTTTCAGCGACGGCGGCCTGCCCCGGCGCCAGATGGCGCGCGATGCGGATGGAAGTGTTGAGGTCCGTCCGAAAAGTCTGCAAGTCCCGGTTGTTGATGCCGATGAGGCGCGCCCCGGCCCAGGAGGCGTCGTCGAGTTCCGCCTCCGAATGGACTTCGACGAGCGCGTCGAGTTGCACCGCGTGGCACAGCTCGATGCAATCCTTCAGAAAATCCCGCGGGAGCGCCCGCACGATAAGAAGCGCCGCGTCCGCCCCCATCGCCGCCGCTTCGTAGATCTGGTAGAAGGATATGAGGAAGTCTTTCCGGAGCGCGGGGAGGCTCGTCGCCGCACGGGCGCGTCGCAGGTCTTCCGGGTCGCCCATGAAATGCTCCCGGTCAGTGAGGACGGAGAGCGCCGCCGCGCCGCCTGCTTCGTACATGCGCGCATACGCCGCCGGGTCGAGGTCCGCCCGAATGACGCCCTTCGAGGGGGAGCCGCGCTTGATTTCGGAAATGATGTTCGTCCCGTAAGGCCCCGGCGTTGCGAGGCGATCGAAGAAGGGGCGGCGCTCCCGCTTTTCCTCGGCCATCTCCCGCATGCGCGCTTCGGGGATGGCGCTCCGCGCCCTCTCCACTTCCTCCCGCTTGCGCTGGAGGATTTTATCCAAAAAATCCGATTCCATCAAACGCCCTCCTTCAAGCGCTCTTCTGTTGCCGCAAAAGCCAGTCGCGGCAGGATGCCGCTCTTACAAAAGCGTAATTCCGATTTTCAATCCTCAACGCGTATATCAGGCGACCGACTGGGTGAACCGGACGAGCGCGTCGAGCTTGCCGGCCGCCGCGCCGTTGTCGATAGAGCCTTCCGCCTGCCGGACGCCATCCTTGAAATCTTTCACAACGCCCGCCGCGAAAAGCGCCCCGGCGGAGTTCACGACCACTACGTCGCGCTTCGGCCCCTTGTCCTCCCCACTCAGGATGCGGCGAGTGATTTCGGCGTTTTCCGCCGCGTCGCCGCCTATCATGTCTTCAAAGGCGGCCTGACGGCCAAGGAGCTGCTCCGGCGTCACGTCGTAGGTGCGGATGAGGCCGTCGCGCAGCTCGGAAATGCGCGTCGGCGCGCAGACCGAGATTTCATCCAGCCCATCGTGGCCGTGCACGACGAGGGCCGTCCTGGCGCCGAGGATGCGAAGAGCCTGGGCGAACATTTCGGTCAAACCCGGCGCGTAGACGCCCAGCAGCTGGCAGTTTGCGCCGGCGGGGTTGGTGAGAGGACCGAGCATGTTGAAGATCGACCGGATGCCGGTTTCCTTGCGGGCGTTCGCGGCATAGCGCATCGCGCCGTGGTAGAGCGGCGCGAAGAGGAACCCGATGCCGACCTCCTGCACCGCTTCCTCGACGACCTCGGGCGCCACGTCGAGGCGGACGCCGAGGGCTTCGAGGAGGTCCGCGCTCCCGCACTTGCTCGACACGGATCGGTTGCCGTGCTTTGCGACCGTCACCCCGCAGCCCGCGACGACAAAGGCGGCGGTCGTCGAGATATTGAAGGAGTGCTTGGCGTCGCCGCCCGTTCCGCAGGTGTCGACCACGGTGGAGGCGGAAGTATGCACCCGCACGGCCTTGCGCCGCATGGCGCGCGCGGCGCCTGCCAGCTCGGCGAAGGTTTCGCCCTTGGTCGCCAGCGCTCCCATAAGCGCTCCGATCTGCGCGTCGGTGGTTTCGCCCGACATGATTTCCGTCATGATCTGCGTCATTTCGGTTTCGTCCAGGTCCTGCCGCTTGACTATCTTGACCAGTCCTTCACGAATCATGGAATATCGTCTCCTTTTTCAGTGCGCAGCCGACGCCATTTTAAGGAAATTCCTGAGAAGCCGCTTGCCTACAGGAGTCATGATAGACTCCGGGTGGAACTGTATGCCCTCGGTGAGATGCTCGCGGTGGCGGACGCCCATGATTTCGCCGTCCTCCGATTCGGCGGTCACTTCCAGGCAGGAGGGGAGCGAAGTCCTCGAGATCGCGAGGGAATGGTAGCGCATCGCCTGGAAGGGCGTGGGGAGTCCCGCGAAGAGGTTCTTTCCGTCCGACGTGACCGCCGAGGTTTTGCCGTGCATGAGCTGCATCGCGTGGAGCACTACGCCCCCGAACGCCACTCCGATGGCCTGGTGCCCGAGGCAGACGCCGAGGATCGGGATCTTGCCCGAATAGGCGTGGATGACCGGGATGCAGACGCCCGCCTGCTCCGGGCGGCAGGGGCCGGGGGAGAGGACTATCGCCTCGGGCTGAAGCGCTCCCACCTCGGAGACGGTTATCTCGTCGTTTCGGACGACTTTCACGTCCGCCCCGATGATTTGCAGGTATTGCACAAGGTTATACGTGAAAGAATCGTAGTTGTCGATCATGAGCAGCATATTCGCCTCCATGGGCCGGGAGCGCGGCCCCCGGTTCTTCTTTTCTTATGCGCTTTCGTTGAGGAGCCTGAGCGCCCGTTGAATGGCCATGGCCTTGTTCACGGTTTCGATCCGCTCGGTTTCGGGGTCGGAGTCCGCGACGATGCCCGCGCCCGCCCGCACCGTCATGACGCCGTTCTCGATGCAGGCCGTGCGGATGGTGATCGCCATGTCCATGTTGCCGGTGAAGGACACGTACCCGACCGCGCCGCCGTAGGGGCCGCGCGGCTCGCTTTCGAGCTCCGCTATGATCTCCATGGCGCGGACCTTCGGGGCCCCCGAGAGCGTCCCCGCCGGGAATGCGGAGCGGAAGAGGTCCCAGGCGTCCCTGCCGGACCGGAGGTCGCAGTTGATGTTGGACACAAGGTGCATGACGTGAGAGTAGCGTTCGACCACCATGAGGTCCGTCACCTGCACCGTGCCGATTTCGGCGATGCGCCCGAGGTCGTTCCGTCCAAGATCGACCAGCATGAGGTGCTCGGCTTTTTCCTTCGGGTCTTGCAAAAGCTCGTCGGCAAGCTCGCGGTCCTTCTGTTCGGTGCGCCCGCGCGGCCGGGTGCCCGCGATGGGGCGGAGGGTCGCCACGCCGTTTTCGAGCCGCACCATGGTTTCGGGGGAGGAGCCGACCAGCACCGTGTCGTCCAGGTGTAGGAAGTACATATAGGGCGAGGGGTTCACGTAGCGCTGCGCCCGGTAGAGCATCCAGGGGTCGGGAGCGGGGGCGCAGGTGAAGGCCTGGGAAGGCACCGTCTGGATGACGTCGCCTTCCAGGATGTATTCTTTTATGCGGGAAACCTGGGAGCGGAACTCCGCCTCGGGGATGGACGCCTGGAGATTGATGCGGGGCGGGGGCGTCGCGTCGCAACAGTCGGGGCGAAGGGGCTTGCGGAGCATCCCCTGCATGGCTTCTAGGTCGAGGAGCGCCTGGTCGTAAGCGGCATCGACGCTCTTGTCGCCATTAAGGAAAACGTGCGTCAGCATCGTGATCGTGTGGCGGACGTTGTCGAAGATGAAGAGACGGTCCGTAATCAGGAGGTTTGCGAGCGCCTTTTCCTCGGGAAGCTTGTTCGGGATCTTCTCGAAGAAAGACACCATCTCGTAGGCAAGATACCCGACCATGCCGCCCCAGAAGCGGGGAAGCTCCGGCAGGGACACGGGCTTGTAACGCGCCATCGCATCGCGGAGCACGCAGAGGGGGTCTCCATTGTGGGGAACGCTCCGTGCAGCTCCGTTCTCCTCGACTTCCACCACGTCACGGCGCACGCGCAGCTGGCAGTGCGCCGAAGCGCCGAGGAAGCTGTACCGCCCCCACCGCTCCCCTCCCTCGACGCTCTCGAGGAGAAAGACCGGGCCTTTGGACTCATAGATTTTCCCCAGCGCGGAAACGGGCGTTTCGGTGTCCGCCAGGATTTCCAGGCAGACCGGGATCAGGTTTCCCTGCTCCGCCAATTGCCGGAATTGCTCTCGATCGGGATATTGACGGAGCTTCATGACGCCTTCCTTCCGGTCGAGACTTCGCCGGGGTGAAATATGTCGAAGATGGGCCGCACCTGGCCCATGAGGTCTTCAAACTGACGGGGATAGAGCGACTGTGCGCCGTCGCTCATCGCCTTGTCGGGCTCGTGGTGAACTTCCACCATGAGGCCGTGGGCCCCGACGGCGACCGCAGCCCGACTGAGGGGGATCACCTGGTCGCGCCGCCCGGCGGCGTGGCTCGGGTCGACGATGATCGGCAGATGGCTTTCCTTGCGCACCACGGGAATGGCGGAAAGGTCGAGCGTGTTGCGGCTGTGGTGGGCAAAGGTGCGGACGCCGCGCTCACAGAGGATCACCCGCTCGTTGCCGCCCTCGAGGATGTATTCGGCGGCCATCAGCCATTCCTCGATGGTGGCGGCCATGCCGCGCTTCAGCATCACGGGGCGGTGCGAGCGCCCGGCGCGCCGCAGGAGGCTAAAATTCTGCATGTTGCGGGTGCCAATCTGGACGATGTCGGCGTACTCCTCGACGACGTCGAAGGTTTCGACGTCCATGACTTCGGTCACCACCGGCATGCCCGTGTCCTTGCGGACGGCGGCGAGAATTTTGAGCCCTTCCTCGCCAAGCCCCTGGAAGGAATAGGGGGAGGTGCGCGGCTTGTAGGCCCCGCCCCGGAAGATTTGGGCGCCCGCCTTATTGACGAGGCGCGCGATGGTGAGCGCCTGCATCTCGCTCTCGATGGCGCACGGTCCGGCGATGATCGTCAGATGGCCGTTGCCGATGAGGACCCCGCCGACCTCGATGACCGTGTCTTCGGCTTGCAGCTCCCTGCTCACGAGCTTGTAGGGCTTCGTCACGGGGATCACTTCCTTCACGCCGGCCATTCCCAGGAACGGGGACGCGTCGATCGGCCCATTGTTGTGCAAAATGCCTATAGCCACTCTTTCTCCTCCCGGCATCGGGCGCCCCACGCATCCTCTCGCCTCTATCGCGGCGATCACGGCGTCCACTTCTTCCTGCGTAGCCTTCTGGTCCATCACCACCAACATGTGCTTCGCGCTCCTTGTATGAGAAAAGCGTTTGAAAAAGACTTTCGCAATTTTTCCCGTGAGCACATCGACAAAAAAAAGGGCCGTGGAAACATCCCACGGCCCTCAAACCAAAGAGACCGTGGGCCAAGTGCGGCTCACGGTCTCTGTATCTGCTCTGGCTGGCTTGTCGTCAGCCCAATCGGATCGTAAAGGCGCACTTCTCCCTGCCGGTGATCCACCAGAGACGCCAAAAGCCGGTCGGTGCGAGAGTGTTGAAACCTTTACTCATCATGATTATCCCTAATTTGTATACAACATTATTTCAAACTCGGCTGATTATAACTTAAGGGCAACGTACAGCAAGGCATTTTTTATGTCAAGTTGTATTTACAAGATATCAACTTTTTTCATCCCGCTCCTGCTGGGCTGTCAGCCATGATTATACAGGTCTGCCGCAGGTTGAGGTAAGCCGCGGCAAATCCCGACAGGAACGCAGATATTCGTTGGGGTTCGCATTCGCTCACTCCAACCTACCAAAGCAAGCCAGACAAGGCGCTATGCGGAACAGCCGCGAGGGGTCAGAATTTCCTGGAAGCCGTCTCGTCCATGACGCGCCCGAGCGCGGCGAGGTGCGTTTTCTCTTCATTCGATATGCGGTAGAGGATCTTGCGGGATTCCTCGTTTTTCGTTTCCGCCGCCATGCGGAGGTAGAGGTCGAGCGCCTGGGTTTCGATCATCATGGCCACGTTGAGGCACCCGGAAACCGATTGCAGGAAAGGCTCATTTTCCGCCATGAAGGCGTCGAAGTCGAGTCCGCCCTCGAGGATGTCGGGCTTGCCGCCGGATTCAGGGTATTTCCGCTCCAGCTCCTCCCGAAGATTTTGATCGGGAAGGAGGGAGAGGAGCGTCTTCTTGTGCCCCACTTCGGCGTTCACGAGGTGGTCGAGAAGCTTCGCGAGTTCGGGGTCCGTCGTTTTGTCCCGCACGGTTTGGTGGAACTTTCGGAGCGCCTCCTCCATGCCGTAGGCTTGGGCGACCACTTCCTCGGGCGAATCAATCCCCGCGACGAAGCGGAGATGGAATTCGCGCGGCCCGGTCGCCGTCTGCTCCTCCCACGCCTGGATGCCGCCGATGATCTGCCGGACGTCCTTGAGGCCCTGGTGAGATAGGAGCTGCGCCCCCATGCGGCTGCGTCCGCCGACCGCGCAGTAAACGATGGTGGGCTTTTCCGGATCGAGACGTCCGATGGAATCCGAAAGTTCGGGAAGAGGAATCAGCGTCGCTCCGGGGAGATGCGCTTCTTCGTATTCGGCTGGCTGCCGCACGTCGAGAAGCGTGTAGCTCCCTTCGGGGCGTCCGTCCATGAAGGCTTTCGCCTCCTCCGGGTACATATTCTTCACCGCGCCTTCCTCCTGCCGATCCGCCATATGCGTCCTTTCCTCGGAGCCGCCGCTCCGGACGTTCCGTTGTCCGCCAAGGCGTCCGCTTCACCGATTAGCAGGCTGACATCCAGGGCGTTTTCACTATACCAATTTTCATCTCTCAAAAAAAGCTCGTCTCACGAGCAAACGCCAAACAGGCGACGTACGAGAAACGGCCTGGCATCTAAACGCACGGGAGGCATTTTGGTGGGGTATTTTAAATACCCAAAACCTACCCCCCAAAATCCCCCTTTACATCCTGCGAATTAACACGCTATAGACTTTGTATACTCTAATTGATTATCCAACGCCATTTTAAATACGAAGCATTGGCCGGTCCTTTTCCATGCAACGGGCCGGTCCGGACATGTACGGGGCGCGAGTCGAGAGGACTGTTCCGCCGCTTTGCCTAAAACCGTGCTTTTGCAACTCAGCACAAAAAGGAGGAGGATTGTGGGAAAGAAGAAACTCATCGCTGCATTACTGGTTCTGCTGTCGGTCCTATGCGTGCAGGCCGCCCATGCCAGCACGCTCAACGTCCAGGCGCTCATCGATGGCAGGACGCAGCTGGTGATCCAGGGGGGAGACGTCTGGTGGCATCACTTCGAGTTCGCCGTCCCGGGCAGATGGGACGACATGAATGAGCCGACCATTTTGAATGGAGAGGAGTGGATGCCGGTTTGGCCGTCTTCTGGCCAGAACTATAATACGGAATGCACCTCCTCGGTCTACAGCGGCCTTTCTCCGGCTCTGGCAGCCATGGAGCAGACCGTCTCCTTTGAGATCGTTCAGGCCAGGAGGCTGGTGGATATTATCCAGCAACCCACCGCTGACAACGGCTACACTTTCATCATCCAGTTTTTCGACAACTGGGGCGGAGCCGCTTGGTATAACATCAATATTTCCTACATCGGGGCCCCCGTTCCCGTTCCAGGAGCTGTGTGGCTTTTCGGCTCCGGACTGCTGGGGCTGCTAGGGTTCAGGAAAAGAACACCAAACGCACGATAAGGCAGAGCGGCGGGAGTCAAGGCCAGGACGTCCCCTCAGAATCAGTTTGCCTTCATAAAGGAAACATGCTATCTATCTTGCCAGTGAAGATATCCCGTTCGGCAGATGGGTTTTCGAGACCGGCTACGGATGGGGAGCTTCCAAAAAGCGTACTGTTGTGAACTAAAGCGCGCGGAGAAGGCTTGCTTGCGGCGTCGATTGGACACCGCGCAACAGACGGATGCGAACCCCGTCAGGTCCGGAAGGAAGCAGCGGTAAGTGTTGCGGTCTGTGTCGTGGTTTACTCTGGTCAGGCGTCGGAGCGGCTGGATCCGCGCGATCTTTATAAAGAACGCTCGGCATCCTCGCGGTCCATCCGGACCGAATCTCCTTCTTTCCATACCAGTTAAGGTTAGAATGTTTCGAGGTGGTGGGTTTATCCTGTTGTAGTCGCTGCAGGATGCCGCTCCTGCAAGAGCACGCTATTCGATCCTCAACGGGTGCAATTTGCAACAGTCTCTCATAGTGTCGGGACGCAGCCGCTCGAGGGCGCCTTGTATTTTTCCAAACGGCGGCCCAAATGGCGCAACGGGGTTTATTAACATGGCGGAAATATTCAAATCGGGCTTCGCGACGCTCATCGGGGCCCCCAACGTCGGGAAATCCACTCTCCTCAACGCCATCCTGGGGGAGAAGATTTCCATCACGGCGCCCAAGCCTCAGACGACAAGAAACCGCATTACGGGCATACTGACAAGCCAGGGGTTCCAAATCGTTTTCCTGGACACGCCGGGAATCCACAAGGCGCAGGACAGCTTCAACCAGATTCTCGTCGATACGGCAATTGCAACGCTCAGCGAAGTGGACGTGATATGCTTCGTGATAGATGCTTCGGAGGCCCACCGGGAGATCAACAGCTCGATACTCGAGGAGCTTCGCGGTATCGAGACGCCGGTGATCCTGGTGCTCAACAAGACGGATCTTGTCCGCAACAAGCCGGACATCCTGCCGATTATCGCCAAGTACAGGGAGCTGCACGATTTCCGCGCAGTCGTTCCGGTTTCGGCGCTGACGGCGGATAGCGTCCAGGCGCTCACGGATGAGATCGTAGCCCTGTTGCACGAAGGCCCGCGCTACTACCCGGAAGAGGACCTTACCGACCAGCCGGAGCGCTTTTTTGTTGCGGAATTGATCCGCGAGAAGATTTTCCACCTGACGCGGGAGGAAGTGCCCTACGCCGTCGCGGTCGCAATCGATTCCTTTTCGGAGGATTCCGAGCGGGGGATCATAAGGATCGAGGCGACCATCCACGTGGAGCGGGATTCGCAGAAGTCCATCATTATCGGGAAGAAGGGACAGATGCTCAAGGAAATCGGCACGCAGGCCCGCCTGGACATAGAAAAGCTGCTCGGCTGCCGCGTCCACCTGGGGTTGTTCGTGCGCGTTCAGAAAAATTGGCGCAAGGACCCGAGAATGCTGGACGAGCTGGGATACAGGTCACCGGGCCGATCGTAGGGCGGAGCCCCGCGCCCCACGCACCCGCCGCATGGCCGCCAGCACGGCCCCGTTTGAAGCCTGCCGGACGCTCCCCTAATACAGGTTTTCCATCCGCATATAGGTTGCCCCCATCCGTTGGGCGATTTCGTAGCTATAGCTCACCGCCATGGGGTTGAAGTCGGTGTCCACCCAGATGGCCTGGATGCCGTGGCGTTTCACTTCCTGCGCGTAATAAAAGGTTTCGGCCAGCGGGTCGCGCCCGAAGCAGCTCACATTGGGGTTTCCGTCCGAGAAGAGGAGCATCGCGGGCAGGGCTTCGGGGTTCTTGCGCTTCTCCTGGAGGAGGAGCCGAATGCCCATTTCGAGGCCGGAGGCAAGGGGCGTCCGCCCGCCGACGGGCAGCCGTTCAACGCCCTCCGCCGCATCCCGTATGTTCAGAGTGAGCGGGAGGACCACTTCGGCGTTCGTGTGGCGGAAAGTGATGATGCCGAGCTTGTCGCGGCGCAGGTAGAGGTCCTGGAGGAGTACATCGATCACGCCCTTGGTGGTCGACATGCGGTCGTTTGTCCGCATGGAGGAGCTCGAATCCACGATCATCATGAGTGCGAGGCCGGTCTTGCGCGAGCGCTTGCGGAGGCGCAGATCGTCCCAGCGGATGGCGAGCCGCCCGTTCGCCGCGCCATTGCGGGCCGCCTGGAAAGGAGCCGCCGCACGGATGGAGCCTATGACGGACACGTCGCTCATCAAGTCCCCGGCGTGGGGAACGCGACACCCCTGCACGCTGCCGCCTCGTTTCGGGTTCGGCACGACGAGCCTGCGGCCCGGATGGTCGCCAAGCGTCAGGCGATGCCACGGGATGCGCGGTTGCAGCAGCTTGCTTCCGCTGCAAAAGTGCGTCACGCAGTCCACGGGGGACTTGTAGCTCTTGGCGGGCGTTTTTTGCTTCTGCCTGTTCTGGTGGATGGGGGCCCACTCCTCGCCCGGCGCATCGGGGGAAGGCGACTGCTCGAACACCTCCTTTAGCTTTTCACCGCTGAATTCCGACTTCTGGAGAGGCGTTTTCTTTACGCGGTGCGGCAGCACGAGGCGGGCGGCCATCTGGAGGTCGTCGCGCGTCGCGCGGCCCCGCCCTTCAAGGGCGGCGTTAGCCCGCGCGGTTTTCATCATCACGATGTCGGCGCGGTGGCCGTCGGTTTCCATCGCGGTCGCGATTTTGGCGGCCATTTCAATGAGGTCTTCCGTGAGCGCGACATCAGACAGAAAGGCCTTCGCGTCCGCGATGCGCCGCGCAAGCTCGTCATCGACGTCTTTCCAGAATGCGCGGAAACCTTCGGGGTCCTGGTCGAAGGCGAGGCGCCGTTTGATGATCTCCACCCGGTCCACCACGGAGTTTATGGATTCGATGGTTACGGAAAGCCCGAAGCGGTCGAGGAGTTGCGGGCGGAGGTCCCCTTCCTCCGGGTTCATGGTGCCCACTAGCACGAAGCGGCTGGCGTGCGAGAAGCTCACCCCCTCGCGCTCGACGAGGTTCACGCCGGAAGCCGCCGCGTCGAGGAAGAGGTCCACGATCTGGTCGTTCAGTAGGTTCACTTCGTCCACGTAGAGAATGCCCCGGTGGGCTTCGGCGAGAAGGCCCGGTTCAAACGCCTTCCGCCCGGACTTCAGCGCCTTTTCTATGTCAATCGTCCCGAGGAGCCTGTCTTCCGTCGCGCCTATGGGGAGGTTCACGAGGCGGATCACCCGCTCCGCGACTTTCAGCTCCTCTCCGGAGCGGAGCTTTTCGCGGCAGTAGGGACAGAGGCCATCCGCGTCGTCGGGATCGCACTGGAGAGGGCAGCCCTCCACCACCCGAATGGAAGGCAGGAGACCCGCCAGGGCCCGCACTCCCGTAGATTTCGCCGTTCCACGCTCCCCTTTGATGAGAACCCCTCCCAGGGTAGGGTCGATCACATTAAGGAGAAGCGCCCGCTTCATGAGTTCCTGACCAACTAGCGCAGAAAAAGGAAAATGAGTGTGCATCGATTCAACCTGACAATCCAAATATCGAAGGCATAGTGGGAAAAACGCCCAATACTCCATCAAACTCCCACGGTGTCACCGGCGAAGCTTATAAAGCGGCGGCTATTATGTCAAGCGCCCTTATCGCGGGTGCACGATGAACGCATCCTGGCGCAGACGGGAATAACCTCAAAAAGACGGCGGTTATCTGCGCGCCGCTCACCATTGGCGCTAAAATTACTCTCCAGCAGAACCATTATCCATAAGGTTTAAATGTATTGATCCGAAGGGTTTATCCTGTTGCAGGAGCAGCATTTTCAATCCTCGACGAGTATAAAGCGCGTTAAAAAGGAAGGCAGGGGGCCGAGGCAAGGGCAGGGAATGCGGTCAACGGGGATTGCGCGGCAATCAGGCCACTCTCGCGAGGGACCCACGCATTCCGCCCCTCTCGACAAAAATTCCGGACTGGCCCCGCCAGTCCGGAATTTTCTTATCCCGAACATACGATCCCTTCCCCTTCCCGGGCTTGAAGGTTTTCGTCTTCAAATTCTGCGGAAGCAGCCTCCGCACATTTTCTATCCCAACGTCTTTTATGGTTTTCTTTTTCATGGCTTTCCCTGCTCCTGAAAGAAATTAAAGCGCATATCAGTGCACATATTTTTTCAATATAACAACACAACCATATGGAAGCAAACAGAAATATCGTCGGCCAAGCGCTTTCTCATACGCGCGCTCCATAAGAAGCAAAACGAACAGCAATTATCCTTCCTCGACGCGGAAGCGGGTCCCTCCTCTCTCGGCTTTGAAAGCTCCGTTTCAATACTCGCACTGCATCGTTTCGACAGCTTCGTCCCCTTTTCCCAGCAACGACCGTGAAGCGGCCCACTCTTCGCACTGGCTGCTTCCCTGAAAACGAAACGCATAAGCAAGGGACAGTCCCGTGAGATACACAAACCCGAAGGCCCAGAGGACGTCTCCGGCAAAATGTGCGCCTTGCAGCATTCTTCCCAAGCCTACAATGGAGCCGTAGGCAATGCCGCCCACCAGCCACATCACGGCCCGCCTCCTCGAAGCCCCTCTAAAAATGAAAAACGGGGTCAGCACATAGAAACCCATTGCTGCATGCCCGCTCGGAAAAGACCTCGCCCTGGGATGGCTCCCTTTCTCCCATAGGGCAAGGAATTTTCGCTCCCCACCGAACTGCTCGATCTGTTTGGGACGGGGGCGCCCCCAGTGATTTTTCAGAACGCCGTTCACGATCAGGCCGGGACCAAGGGCAAGGACCAGCAACAGGTAGAGGCCGGGCTTTCTCCCGAACCGAAAGGAACGGTCGATGAAGCTCATGCCGAAAACAACCGCCCCCGCCGCCCCGAGCAGGACCCCCGGCAGCTGGCAATACCGGTGCAGTAGGCGCACAGCCAGCGCATGTTTGTATATCCAACCGCCGCCAGGCGAATAAAAGCGGTTGGCAATAGCGAGGTCTTCAAGCCGGCAGACCATGGTGAAGAGCGCCAACACTGCAAGGGGCGCAATAAAGTCGATTGCGACAACGCGCTTCATGGTATCCTCCTCCGACAGGTTTGAGCCATATGTCGCGCACCAGAAGCGACCACGGATCGCCGGGTCCAAAGACCAGGAAGCGTCATCCCGCACCCGAGCGCCCGGCCTCCCCAAATCGGGGCAGGCCCCCAAATCACCGTAGCTGCATCTCATGGGCCCAATAAACATCATAGCGCCGGTCGCCAACGAGCTCGGACCGAACCCGGATCTCTTTATACAGATCCATCGAATGGAAAGCCGCTTTCAGACTTTCGGAGACAGCCGCTCCGCTCCGGACGACGACAAGAGCGTCCCAGCCTGTTTTGTCCGACGGTCCGGGCCAGATATCGTACTGGCTTCGCACGACGCCCGGCTTGCCGTTCCAGTCGTAAACCCGAGGCTGGCCCGGCGTATAGAATGCAAGCTCGCTCACCACCTGACGTCCATCCGCAATGAGAAACGTCTTGTCCTTGTTGGGCAACCCGGCCAGAACAGCTCCCACTTCCCCGCCAAGTTCGTCCCAGCCTCGGAGCTTTCTCAAGAAGACGAGCTTGTTTCCTTCCGGACCAAGTCTCTCCGCCACAAACGGGAGAGCATAGGCGAGCAGGGTGAGCGCGACCCCGAAGACGACCCCCCATTTGAACAGCTTGCGTCGATTGGGCATGCGATTGCCGCAGGGCGCATCGCCCAGCGCCCATGCGGCCAGCACCGCCATTGCCGCAGGGTAATAGACGGCGGGCCAGTTTGGGATGATCCTCTGCCGGCAGCTCATCACCAGAAAAATCGCCAGGGGTAGCGCGCTGAATACGAGCAGATATCTGAGGCGGCTGTCTTGCTCGTTCCTCCGGCGCATGCAGCAGACGAACGCAATCGCCAGCAGCAGGAAAGTGAGCGGAGAAACGACCAGCAGCTGCGAACCTATGAATTCAAACGGGAGTCCCATAAATTTCAGGATGCTTCCGTGCGCCGCCTCGAAGTGCTGCCTTGAATGATGGAGGGTGACCCATCCATGCCGCGCATTCCACCAAAGCAGCGGGATAAGACCCCAAAGCGAGCAAAGGGAGAAAACGGCGGGCCGTCCCATTCCAAGCGTCTTGCGCTCCCTCGGCGCGAAGAACAAAAACAGAATGGCGAGAGCCGGGAAAGCAAGCATCATCGGCTTGCTGAGGATGCCAAGGCCGGTGAAGACAGCGGTCAGCGTCCACCAGAACAGGTTGTCTTCATGGTTTTCAATGGCCCGCCACAAACCGTACTGGGCAAGGCACCAGAAACAGACAAGGGGCGCGTCAGTCGTCATTACAAGACCGAGGGTTGCGCTTCCCGGCGAAGCGGCGGCGGCAGCCACTGTCCATACCGCGGTCCGGGACCCGAAGAGACGCCTTGCAAGCAAGAAAAGCGCCCACATTCCCACGGAGCCGAGAACCACGGCGGGAAGGCGGACCGTCAGCTCCGTGGCCCCCAAAGCCCTGGTCGAAAGGGCGATCAGCCACGCAACCATGGGAGGCTTGCTGTAATAGCACCAGTCAAGCGCACGCGACCAGTCCCAGTAATAGGCTTCGTCAGCAGCCAGCTCCAGCGGCGCGATGGCGGCGTAAATGAGCCTCCATGCCGTGACGAGCGCCAGGAGAGAATAAAACAATT
>CALFXO010000044.1 GCA_937958025.1 uncultured Syntrophobacteraceae bacterium | reverse complement strand
GGATATTTCTGAATAGGAAACGCTCCTCTCGGGGAGCCTTCTGATCGGACACTAGGGACCCGTCCCTTGTTGTTTTGGTGATTTGTCGGAGCTTCTCCGGCTTTCCTGCTTCCCATCGTCACAATACGTTGGGGAATTATATGGAGCAATCACGCGGGAAGATCAACCGAAAATGGAGGGCGGGGCGGACGGCGCCGCTTTTGGCTCCACGTCGCACCGATGGACTCGCCTATGTCTGAACGCTTGCCTGCTTGCCAGCGCCCCAATCTTTGACTCTTTTGGGATTATCCCTATTAAGGTTCAAATGTTTTGATCTGGGAGGGTATTCTACTGCGGGAGCGGCATCTTGTCGCGACGTTGCACCAAGCGCGGCAGGATGCCGCTCCTGCATAAACGTAATTTTCAATCCTCATTATGTATAGTTCGACTGCTCTCGCCATATATGGCCCAATTATTGCTTGCATCTATAAAAAGTCCCAGTCCCTCTCAAAACAAGGAGAAGCAAATGCCGCGGAAAATTCTGCTAGCAATGCTTATGTGCCTAAGTCTTTGGTGGATGCCGGTTTACGCACAAGGGCCCGCACCGAGGGAGATTCATTTTGTTGACGCTCCATACCCTCCCTATACCATAGGGGAAGAAGGACGGAGTCCTACCGGCGGCGTGGCCGTGGAACTGGTCCGTGAGCTCTTCAGACGGCTTCATGTCAAGTTGACCATCGAACTGGTTCCATGGAATCGGGTGCTGAAAATGGCCGAGGTGGGGCGGGCTGACGGAATCACGTTGCTGATGCGCAATGAGGAACGGGACCGATTCCTTGTCTTTAGCGACGAGGTGCTCGAGGCCAAGGAAGTGTTCTACTACAAACGGGATAGGTTTCGTGCATTTACGTGGCGTTCTTTTAACGATCTTAAACCGTACAAAATTGGACTTGTTCATGGGTATACGTATGGCGAAGGCTTTGTGAGAGCTATTGAAAAATTGGGCTTAAGAATCGATTATTGCGACACTGACCAAAATGGCCTGCAGAAGCTGATGGCGGGACGCATCGATCTTTTCCTTTGCGATGAGCTGGTGGGGAGGAGTCAATTAGCGCTAAATGCCGATATGAAAAAGGCCCTCCTTGCAAGTTTAGATCCTGTCACCGTATATTCCTATTATGTCGCATTTTCCCGGCTTTCCGAGGCGAAGGCCCTATTGCCCGAGGTCAATCAAGTCATCGCTGAAATGAAGGCTGACGGCGTGATAGACCGTATACTGGAAGAAGGCTGGTAGGAGAATCCAGGCAGCCCCCCGAGCCTTCAGGGGGGAGAAGCCGAATCTGGAAGGGGTTTCACGGTGAGGCTTGACTCCCGACAAAGTTTATCTTTGCAGCTTGCGAGGAACACCGCGTTGGCTTGCGCGGTGCTGGGGCTGGTGCTGAGCAGCGCCCAGGTCATCTATGATTATCTGAAGGAGCGGGACCGGATTCGGTCCACGGTGTCGGAAATCGCGAGCATGCTCCGCGAACAGGCGGTGAGCGCGGCATACAACGTCAACAGGTCCGCCGCCGCAACGGTCATCAATGGCTTGTTCGAGTATCAGCCTATTCGTGAAGCGAAACTGGTCGACGATTTCGGAGCTACGCTGGCCTATCGTCAGCGTCCGCAGGCAACCGGCTGGATGGATTCGTTGGTGAAGGTGATCTTTGGGGCGGACATGCATTACACGACGCCGCTCTTTCAGCTTGATGGCAAGACGTCTCTAGGGCAAGTCGAGATCGTCCTGGATTCCTATCTCATCGGGCTCGACTTCTTTCGGCGGTCCGCGGCGTCGATTCTTGGGATTGTTTGCCTGACCGTGCTTCTGGCCACCGTCCTGGCCTTCATGACGTACTACTCAATTACCAAGCCGCTCCTGGCGGTGGGCCGAGGCCTCGCCTCCGTGGACCCCGCCAACCCTGCCGGGTCCCATCTCCGGGGGCTGCGCGGGCGCGAGCAGGACGAACTGGGATTGCTCGTGAACTCGGTGAATCGGCTGTTGGATGGTCTTGACGATAGTCTGAACAGATATCGCACACTGGTCGAAACGATGAACGAAGGTCTGATGATATGCGACGCTTCCGGAAGACTGAATTATGTGAACGAAAAGCTTTGCAGTATATTGGGATTTTCTAAGGACGCAATGCTCGGGCGGCCTGTTTCCGATTTTATGGGCGAGGGCGACCGGAGAGCGTTTCAGAAAATCGTTAGTCCGCAGGGCGTCTTAAACGAGCGCCCTTGCGAGATCCAGTGGGTCCATCGGAACGGATCGCTGGTTGCCTCTATACTCTCCCCGCGCGCCAGATTCGACAAGAGCGGGGCCTACATTGGCGCTTTTGCGGTGGTCACCGACATAACCGACCGCAAAAATATGGAGCAGGCCCTGCGGGACAGCGAGGCGAAATTCAAAAGCTCCTTTGAGCACGCGGCTTCTGGAATGGCTCTTGTAAACGTAGACGGCTCCTTTTTACAGGTCAATCACGCTCTAGGAGATATGCTGGGGCGCACGCAAGACGAGTTGCTGAATAAAAACTGGATGGATATGGCGGACCCCGCGGAACTGGCGAATTTCCAGGCGATGCCGCCGCCCAACGCGGGATTGGGGGATGGACTCCAGGCCGAAAAGCGCTACATCCATAAAGACGGACATGCAATATGGGTCATAGAAAGCTGCTCCCTGCTGCGCGATGAGAACGGCTCCCCAGTTTATTATATCTGCCAGTATCAGGACATTACAGCAATGAGGCTCGCGGAGCAGGATAAAGAGAAGCTCCGGGCGCAGCTCCTCCAGGCCCAAAAGATGGAATCGGTTGGGAAGCTGGCAGGCGGCGTGGCCCATGATTTTAATAATATGCTGGGGATTATATTAGGTAATACGGAGTTGGCCCTGCTCGATGTGGAGCCTGCCCATCCGGTGCAGCTCAAGTTGCGGGAAATCCGGAGCGCCGCGAAACGGTCCGCCGATCTCACCCGCCAGCTGCTCGCCTTTGCCCGTAAACAAAACATCTCGCCTCGGACGCTCGACCTGAACGAAACCGTGGAATGCATGCTCAAAATGCTGCGACGTTTGATTGGAGAGGATATAGATTTCGCTTGGCTGCCCGGAGAGGACTTGTGGCCGGTCAACGTCGATCCGGCGCAAATCGACCAGGTCCTGGCCAATCTCTGCGTCAATGCGCGCGATGCCATCGCGGGTGCTGGAAAAATCACCATAGAAACGAGAAAAGTTGTTTTCGACGAGGCTTACTGTGCGGATCATGCGGGCTTTATCCCCGGCGATTTCGTCATGCTTGCCGTAAGCGACGATGGCTGCGGCATGGATAGGGAAACGCTTGCCAAAGTATTTGAACCGTTTTTTACAACGAAAGAACTGGGCAAAGGCACGGGCTTGGGACTGGCGACGGTTTACGGCATCGTCAAGCAGAACAACGGCTTCGTGAACGTTTACAGCGAGCCGGGCCATGGGACGACCTTCAAGGTCTATCTGCCGCGCTGCGAAGGCGAATGTCAGGCAAGGGAAAAGCACAGGGACGACGCGGCCAAGGGGCCTGCTGGCCGGGGAGAGACGGTGCTGCTGGTGGAGGATGAAGCCGCTCTACTGAGCATGACGGCGAAGATGCTCCAGCGGCAAGGCTACGACGTCTTGTGCGCCTCCACGCCAGAGGCGGCCATCCGGCTGGCAAAGGAGCACAAAGACAACATCCGTTTGCTCATAACGGACGTGGTCATGCCCGGAAGGAATGGACGCGAATTGCAGCAGGATATTTTGCTGCTTCACCCGAAGATCAAGACGCTTTTCATGTCGGGCTACACGGCGAACGTCATCGCCCACCATGGCGTGCTGGACGAAGGAATCAGTTTCCTGCAGAAGCCATTTTCCGTGAAGGCCATTGCCGACAAAGTGCGGGAGGTGCTGGACGGTTGAAATGTTTGGTCGACCAGTGGTGGTTTTTCTAACCGTTGAGCATAAAGAGAGGTCGATCCCGAGATCTCTTCCCGATTCGCGATTCGGGTCCGGAATTCAGGGGCCCTCCACGTTTTCCTGAATTCCGGCGCGGTCCGCGTCATGAATTGAATTCAGTCGCCGCTTTCGCGATTATCGCGCTTGCTGCCTGTTTCTTTGAGGCGTCTGCGGCCAGGTGTTTTTGAAGAGCGAAAAGAGCCGCGGCGATAAGAAGCCCTACCGGAGCGTTTATGCTGCATACTCCGCTTACGCTCCAGTTTTTGCTGAGCAGAAATCCTCCCATGATCGGGGCCAGCATGGCTCCGATTTTTGCGATCGCATAAGCCCACCCGATTCCGGTGGCCCTGATGTCGGAAGGATAGGAGACTGTGGCGACGGCCAGAGTTCCCGCTTGGCTTCCGTTTATGCAAATTCCGCATATCACTGATAAAACCGCTATGGTTATGAACGACCCGCTGCTCGCCCCGATCCCGAACGTAATAAGGCTTGCGGCCGCGAAGACAAAACCGATCTGAAGTATCCTGAATGGATCAAATCTATCCATCAGACGCCCCATAAAAATGGCCGAAATAACGGCGCCAAGGTTGAGGAATGCATAGGCAATGCTGTATTGCTGGACCGTCGCGCCGCTGTTGCGAAGCAGCGTGGGCGACCATGTATTCAGTATCCAGAGCGTATAGAGCGCCCCGGTGCAAATAATCCACAGCAGCACCGTCGTCAAGGCGCGTCCCTCCGTAAAGAGGCGCTTGGCGGGCGCCCCTGGAAGCTTCTCCGCTGTGGAGACGAATCGCATTTCCTGGTCGTTGGCTAGGGCTGGCGCAATCCGGGCGATGATCTTGCGCGCCTTTGCGTCCTCCTCCTCCCTGTTTCGTCCAACCAGGAATTGCAGCGATTCGGGAAGCGCCGCCGCAACGAGAAGGGCCGCCAGTATCGGGGCAACGCCGCCGAGGACGAACAGCGACTGCCAGCCGTAGTTGGGGATCAGATAAGCCGAAATGAGGCCGCCTGTCGTCGCCCCCGCGGGCATTCCCGCGTACATGGTGGCGACGATTCCTGCGCGCGCGCGGCTCGGTGCGTATTCGGCGCCCAGGGTGAGAGCGTTGGGAACCGCTCCGCCCAGCCCGATTCCGGCAAGGAACCTGTACAAAGCGAGTTCTTCGACGCTGGTGATGAACGCCGTGAACAGGGTGAAAACGCCGAAGATCACAGCCGACACGGACAGCATCCACTTCCGGCCGAAACGGTCCGCCAGCATGCCAAAAACGAGGGCGCCGATCAGAGGTCCGAATTGGCCGGCGCTCAATGCGAGACCCAGGGCTTTAGGCTCCGAGTGCAGGAAATCCGCTATCTTGGGCAATGCCACTCCGATGACGGTCAAATCTAAACCGTCGAGGAACGTGACCATAAAACATAGGAAGCAAACCATGAATTGATATAAGCTGAATTGATTGTTGTCCAGCACGCTGCGAATACTGATCTCTTTACGGCCCATCTCCGCACTCCTTTTTGCAAAGCATTCCTGTCAATGCTGCCCTGCCGGGAGAAAAAGAAGATGCGAACAGTCGTCGTAGAATGTTCGAGCAGCCAACCATTATAATATGGCTATAACAAAGCTATCTGGATGCTAACGATGTATCTCACCCGCTGGCGCTTGTCAAGAAGAACT
>CALFXO010000043.1 GCA_937958025.1 uncultured Syntrophobacteraceae bacterium | reverse complement strand
GCGACCACCGAGATCTACACTCTTTCCCTACACGACGCTCTTCCGATCTATCAGCGGCCTGCTCACGCTGTTCACTCTTCTTGTTGTGGTCACCCTGGCCCGGGACATCCCCATCGGCTGCGGGTGCTTCCACAGCCTCGAAGACCCCATGAGCTGGAAGACCGTCGCGCGCGACCTCTGCTGGCTCGCCATGGCCCTGCTCATCTACCGCTACGACCAAACCTTTCAGCTCGAGCGAAAGTTCCTGCTTTCCATCAAGGAGATGCCATGAGGCGTGGCGGACGGGGGCTGTGTGAAGATGCGTCCTTCACGCCCGGTTCCTCATCCCAGCAAAAAAGGGAGCTTATGGACTTCGGCTTCACGACTGGAGACCGACCGTCTACAGACCGCACCAGGATACGGATCGCCATCCTGCTGCTCGTGCTTTGCCTGCTCCCCGGGTGCAGCCCGGGAAAACCGCTGGCGGGCACTTACCGGTCCACCCTTGCAGCAGATGGCGCGACCAGAGACGAATTGAAGCTCGAAGCCGACGGCAAGGGCGTCTGGCGGGTGGGGAAGGAGACCGTCAGCTTCAAATGGGAATCCCGCGGCTCAGAGATCTGGCTTCACACCAGAACGGGCGGCGTCGTGCGGGGCACCGTCACCCCGGACCAGTCGATCGACATCCAGGTCCCCGGAGTGGGCCCGTTCCATTTCGAGCGGGCTCTTTGAGAAACGACATGGTCAGCATGATTCGCCGGGTGGATCTGGACGGCGACGGCGAAGAGAGTGGCGTGCTGCTGGTTGCATTCCCTGATTTGTTCTGATACATGCATGGCATTGGGCGCGAAGACAAACGCGATGGATCAGCACACAGAAGGTTAGAATCGGGTTGGAGACCTGACGGCGGTTGATACGATGCTCTTCAATTCGTATGCATTCCTCATTGTTTTTCTCCCCGTTGTTCTCATAACATTTCACATGATCGCAAGATGGGGCTATTTCCGTCTCGCCACGGCTTCTCTTGTTTTTGCTTCGCTCGTTTTTTACGCTTACTGGGACTATAAATATCTTGCACTTCTGGGTGGATCTATTATCTTTAATTTTGTGATCGGCAAGAAAATTGAGCAATATGAAAAGACGCAAAGCCGATATTTACTCATAATCGGCATATGTTTTAATGTTGGATTGCTCACCTACTATAAATACGCATGCTTCTTTCTAACTTCCTTCAACACAATTCTTGGGAGCTCGTTTAGCATTCCAAATATTGTTATGCCGATTGGTATATCGTTTTTTACGTTTACACAGCTCGCCTATCTCGTGGACGCCTATCGGGGAGAGACAGAATGTTATGACTTCCTGTCCTACAGTCTGTTTGTAACCTACTTCCCGCATCTCATCGCTGGTCCGATCCTCTATCATAAGCATATGATTCCCCAGTTTCAGGCCAAGTCACAGTATATCTTTTCCCACGTGAACATGGCAGCGGGAGCGGCGACCTTCGCACTGGGTCTCTTCAAGAAGGTCGTCCTGGCCGATTCACTTTCCGAGTGGGCCAAGCCCGTCTTTGAGCATGTGGAGCTGGTCACTTTCCTCGATTCCTGGGCGGGCGCTCTATCCTACACGTTTCAGCTCTACTTCGACTTTTCCGGCTATTCGGACATGGCCATCGGGCTGGGACTCATGCTCAATGTCCGGCTGCCGCTCAATTTCAATTCTCCCTACAAGGCCACGTCGATCATCGATTTCTGGCGTCGCTGGCACATGACGCTTTCCGAGTTTTTGAAGAACTACCTCTATATTCCACTGGGAGGGAATCGACTCGGCGAGCGGCGGCGAATCGTGAATCTAATGATCACCATGCTTCTGGGAGGACTCTGGCACGGAGCGGGATGGACCTTTGTCATCTGGGGAGGACTCCATGGCGTGTATCTTGTCGTCAATCATGCCTGGAGACGGTTCAAGATTGAGATGCCGGACGCAGCAGGGCAAGCATTGACCTTTTTGGCGGTGCTCGTGGGTTGGGTCTTCTTCAGGGCGGAATCGCCGACGGACGCCTTGGAATTGATCAAGGCAATGTTGGGACTGAAAGGGTTTCTGGCTCACAAAGAAATCGTTGCCATGCTTCGCGGCGCTCCGGGATTCGGCCCGAGCATGCGCCCCCTCCTGTTTGTGACGACACCTCAAGTGTTGCTCACATTGGCCGGACTTTATGTCTTCGTGGTTCGCTTCAAGAACACCCAGGAAGCGGTCGACATGCTTCGGCCTCGGTGGTGGATGGCCCTTGCCGTGGGCCTCATAGCGGCCGCGAGCATCCTGAAAGTGAATCGCTCGACAGAATTCCTCTACTTTCAATTCTAAAGCCTGTGCGCCGTGAATTACAAACGCTTCAACCTCATCGTACTCATGACGCTAATGACCCTGTGTGCTTCCGCGGCAGCGGTCAACTACGTGATCGATCCTTATGGCATCTTTCGAAAAGACTTCCGCGAGCAGAGACGATCGCCAAACGATCACTTCATCAAGATGCGGCATCTGCTCGGAAACCCGACCAAATACGATTCGTTGCTCATCGGGTCGTCCAGGATTGGAAAGATCGACGTCGGGCGCCTCAGGAATGGTCGATACTACAACCTCTCCCATGCGGAAGGCGTCCCCGGAGGGCACCTGAAGGACATCAAAATGCTCCTCGCCAAGGGGATGCGGATCAAGAATATCCTGATGGGGCTAGACGATTTTTCATACAAAGTGGACCCTGCGGCACACCTTCACCGTCCGCTTACACATCCTTATGGCTCATGGATGGAGAACCTTCATTTTTACACCGAATACCTGCTGAAGATCCCGACGAAGGAAGCCCTCAAAGAATACTGGAATAAGACCACCATCAAAATGTTTTTCGATATTTACGAAACAGGAATGCCGCTGCATCGCGAAGAGGATGAGCACATTGAGCGAGACAAAGACGCTCACATTAATCATAAGAAATTCAACAATCCCACCCGTTATAGAGGAGACAGAACAAGAAAAACACTTCAAGAAATAAGAGACATCAAAAATATATGCATACTTCACAACATAAATCTTATCCTATTTATTAATCCAATTCACAAGACAACCTATATTGATAGCGGACCACAACAATTCGAGAAATTCAAACAAGGACTTGTTGAGGTTGTTGATTACTATGATTTCAGCGGCTTAAACAGCATCACGATTGACAATTACTGCTATTATGAGACATCACATTATCGATATTTTGTAGGTGACTTCATTGTGGCTAGAATCTTCAATGATCATTCGGTCGCCGTTCCTGGAGATTTTGGAGTCTTTGTCACCAAGAGCAACATCGAGGCCCACCTGGAAGCCATGAGGCAAAGCTTGGAAGACAAGAATATCGTCCGCTATTGTGAGCGAGTCAGACGCGATACCTCGAAGGCTTTGGGGGATTGCCCATGATTTGCTTGACTTAAGGAGCGTATCCAGCCTCACCGCAAGCTCATATTCTGAACGCCCGCCTTGTTGGCCTTGGGCGTTCAGAATATCGAGCACGGAGCGAGGCCCCTTGCAGCTACCTCCAGTGCCCCGGAATCCACTCGCCGTATGGCGTGTAGTGTCCGGGAATCCAGACCCCCCT
>CALFXO010000042.1 GCA_937958025.1 uncultured Syntrophobacteraceae bacterium | reverse complement strand
GATGCGGCGTTGGGAATAGCCGCGGCACCGGCGGAGCTCGAGGCGTATGCCACGCTGCTTGGCATGGAGGCGGTTGAAGAGGAGAGCGGCGGCCTCATCCTCCTGGCCGAAACAGGGTGCGCCCGAATAACCGAAGGACCTGCGGTCGTGTTCCTTGACGTTGGACCGTGCGGGCCGGATTACCTTCTTGGACATGCCCACGCGGACACTTTAAATTTTGAGCTTTCGCTGCATGGGCGGAGAGTCATCGTCGATACCGGCGTCTCCTGCTATGGAGAAGGTCCGGAGCGGCAACGACAGCGTTCGACCGCCGCCCACAATACGGTGGTCATTGACGCCCACAATTCCTCGGAAGTGTGGGGTGGTTTCCGAACAGCGCGACGGGCCCGCCCGTTCAATCTGAAAATGACTCGAAATGAGCAGGAAACGGTGGTGGGCTGCTCGCATGACGGGTACCGCCGCCTCCCCGGCAAGCCGGTTCACAGGCGTGAGTGGCGGATCACCGCAAACGGCATGACGATTAAAGACACGGTTGACGGCGGTTTTTCGGAAGCGATTGCACGCGTCCATTTCCATCCTGAAGCGACAGTGGATCTGAGTTCACCGGAATGCGGCAAAATCGCGATGCCCGGCGGGAACGGGCTCGCTTGGCGCATCGGCGGCGGCGCGGCGCGCATCGAGCCGTCTTCCCACCATCCCCAATTTGGCGCATCCCTTGCGAACCAATGTCTGGCGGTCAAGCTTCATGGACCGGAACTGGTTATTACCTTTTCCTGGTAGGACAACGCGATGCACATTCTGTTCCTCTCCGACAACTTCCCTCCCGAAGTGAACGCCCCGGCCAGCCGCACCTTCGAGCATTGTCGGGAGTGGGTCAAAGCCGGCCATGAAGTGACGGTAATCACCTGTTTTCCCAACTTCCCTCAAGGGAAGCTGTACGAAGGCTACCGGAACGCTTTACGGCAGGTTGAAATTACGGAGGGCATCCGGGTTGTCCGCGTGTGGAGCTACATAACGGCAAACAAGGGCTTTTTGAAGCGCATCCTGGATTATGCAAGCTTTATGGCATCGGCGGTGGCGACCTCTCTTTTCGTGAAGAAGCCCCATGTGGTGGTTGGCACGTCGCCTCAATTTTTCACCGCCTGTGCGGCATATATGGTCAGCCGCATCAAGCACGCTCCCTTTATCTTCGAGTTGAGGGACATCTGGCCGGAATCGATTAAAGCCGTTGGGGCCATGAACGATTCGTTGGTCATACGGTTGCTGGAGCGCCTGGAGATGTTCCTCTACCACAATGCGGCGCGCATCGTCTCGGTCACCGAATCGTTTAAGAAAGTGCTGGTTGAAAGAGGCGTCGAGGCTGGCAAGATAGACGTGGTCACCAACGGGGTGGATATCTCGTGTTTTCGGCCCAGACCGAAGGACCCCGAACTGGTGGCCCGTTACGACCTGGAGGGGAAGTTCACGGCTGGCTATGTCGGAACGCATGGGATGGCGCACGCCCTGGAAACGGTTCTCGATGCAGCCCACATGCTTCGCGGGAACGGCCACAAGGACGACTTTCACTTCATCCTGCTCGGCAACGGCGCCAGGAAACAGGATCTTGTAGAAAGAGCCGCGACCATGGGGCTCGAGAATGTCACCTTCATTAACTCGGTTCCCAAGGACCAGGTGACACGCTATTGGTCGCTGCTGGATGCTTCCATTATCCACCTAAAGAAGACGCCGCTGTTCTCATCGGTCATTCCGTCAAAGCTCTTTGAGTGCATGGGCATGGGAATCCCGGTCCTTCATGGAGTGGTCGGCGAATCCGGGGACATTGTCACGCAGGAGCAGGTCGGGCTGACGTTCGAGCCCGAAAATGCCGCTGAGCTTTGTGAGAAACTCGTTCAATTGAAAGAGGATCAGGCCTTGTGCAATAGACTGAAAGATCGTTGCATGCCTGCGGCAAGACACTACGATCGAACCGAACTAGCATGCAGGATGCTCGGGATATTGGAAAAGACTGCCAGAGAGAGCCACGATAGGAGGAGGTTGGCGTAAAAATCATCAAAGTAGCCGGGGCGGGGCCAGGGCAATCGTATGACTTGGATTTTTCCGGAAGTTTCAATCATCCATAAATTTGACTTGCCAGATATTGGTGTGTTCAGTATATTTCCCGTTTGGAAGTGCCAAGCTCACTGGTGGGGCTCCCGGACTTCAAATCCGGTGTGAGGGCGTGAGAGCGTTCTCAGGTGGGTTCGATTCCCATGCACTTCCGCTAGGTTACGATAGGCCGTTCTAGTAATCCCCCTTTTTGTCAGATTTTGTTTACGCGAATTCCAGTTTTGCTCCGTACGTGCGTCGCGAAAATGTGGACCACGCTTCATACCCGTTCTCAGATCTTCCCTCCCAGAAGCATCAGAACACTCGCTCGTTTCAATGAGATTCCATATAACTATTTAAAAGACTTGAGAAACCTTTTGATAGAGTCTCCTCCGATTCTACATCGAATAGACGCAAAGACACTCCCGTCATGGAACTGTTTGCAAGCGCCCGCCCCTGACATAGGCAAAGAGTGCTGAAACGTTATCATCTCTGCATTTTTGAGACGTGCTGAGCGAATAATCCACAAAAGTGCATGACGTGCGGAAATCGCTTTTCGGAGACGGGGCGCCCGTTTGACCGGAACCCGATGCCCCTCCAGCATCACTATTCACATGATCAAGGCCATGGACCAGAAGGTCTGGGGTTCAATGCGGCGCATCGGACTTTTCATATGCTTATCCATGCAGCCACTCCACTTGCTAGTTCAAAATGCTCCAGTCCGATGTCGGCAGAACTGCACACGCCTGATCCCCTACCCTGTAATCGATTACCCCATTCTTGCAATCCCAAAGATACTCATTTGCCGGAAAAATCATTAATCGTTGGCTAATACTGTTTCGTTAATTATTACATTAGAGTTGAAAATTTCTCGGTTTTTCCATATATTCTCAATACAATAGGGTATAAAGCATAACATTAATTATCTATTCAATTTATATGTAATAATTAAGTTCTTAGGTATCATAAATACCTATTCATTACCCCCTAAAATCCCCCTTTACAGTTAATAATAAATAATAGAGAATCGAATCACATTGAGGGAAGTTGTTTCAGGAATAGAAAAAGCCAAACCTGCCGCGAGGCAAGGACGGAAAGCCACGGGTCTCCTTCTGGAGACAGCCGGGTTGCCTAAGTAGTGTGGATTATCCGGTTGTTTTTCTTTTTGTGTTTTTTATCCGAAGGAGGGAAATGATGAGGAAAGCAGGCACTCGAGTGGCGCTTTTTCTTGTAATTGCAATGACTTTTTGTGTGGTCATGAGCGGTTCGGCGCATGCGGATTCGACGTATAGTTTTACTGCCGATGTCGACTATGCTTGGAACGGTGGGAATCCGTGGGGGATCACCGAAGATACGATAATGTACGTTACTGTGGTGTATCCTGACAGCGTGAATGGATCTTCAGGGTGGCTTTATACTTATCCGGACCTGTTCTCCAATTTTTCTTTAGATATCTCGATTGGGTCTCTTAACCTTGATGAAACCTATGACAGCGGCTACCCCGAGTTTCCCGGCTTCCACTTTTATGACGGGAAGCTTGTAGAAATAGATATGTATCTGGAATTTCAGTATGATGGAGAGAATTACACCTTGTTTACGACCTTGGCTAATGATTTTGAAGAATATTACATTGTAGATTGCTCGGGAGCTGCAATAGTCAGAGGAACGCTCAATTATGATAGTCCTGTCCCCATCCCCGGAGCGGTTTGGCTGCTCGGCTCCGGGTTGCTGGGATTGTTCGGGGCTAGAAAGAAATTTTCCGCCTAGCCTTGACGCTTTACGAGCTTTTGTTCTTTGCCGGGCATGATCTTCCAGAACCAAAGAGAGAGGATCATGTCCCGGTTCTCTGAAATCTTGGCATTCGCATTGTCATGGAGAAAGCGTCCGAGAGTAAGCTTCGGTAAGGACAGCCAAGCCTCGCGATCCGTCACTATGCTGGGACCCATATTTGCCACCACATTGGTGAGCATTTCACCACCACGGATGCACCGTTTGTGGAATGAATAGTCACCTCTGTTCACGTAGCCGCCTTCACTTGCGACATAACCTTTATCTATAAGATTTAAGGGGTTTTATGCGCCGGAACCGTAAATTCCTATGCGCTGGTCGCAGGGATCAAGTGCAGGGACGGAAAACTGTAAATAATAGCATCTATTATTTATATGTACTAGATTATGTTCGGTTCGTTAGGAACCATAATGCGATTTACCCATCGGCATTTTACCCCCATGACATGCAGCCCCAATTTGCATGCCGTCGCAACGCCTTCCCAAATGTGGGCAACTGCATTCTTCATCACCGTTTTATCCTGGCTCGGCCAACTACAATCCAGACTTCGGAGCACGCTGCAGTCCCCAGTCGTCATGTTATGATTAGTAGCGTTTCAATAATGAAGATTTTAGGAGTAGAGCCTATATCTTTCGGTTCATCCTCCCCAAGAGAGGCAGGATGCCCGGCAAGGCTCTCAGTGCTATATTGACGTAAGGCTTGGCGTGTATGTCATAATGGTTCGACATTGCACAGACGATGTCAGCGAGATTCGGCTAACTAAAGATTAACCAGCTACACCTACGCCTCAAAGCGTTTTCCTGGGTTCCGTCTATTCTCGAAGATCTTACGACTGGAAGTGGACGATCATGCGAACCATAATTGCCGTGTTTCTTCTCTCATTGTTGTTGTCACTTATTATCACCCCGTTCCTTGAGTGGATCGCAAGAAGATACGGCTTGATGGACCAACCTTCGACAAGGAAGGTGCATAAGCGGGCCACGCCCAGGATTGGGGGAATTGCAATCTATTGGGCTTTTTTTCTACCATTTCTCACGTTCTTGTTTCACTCCACCGCGGTCACTGAACTTCTTCAGTTCAATCGAGAGATCGTATCGCTTGTTCTCGGAGCGTCTCTCGTCTTCGGCCTTGGACTATTGGATGATGTGAAAAGTTTGAGCGCTCGAGTGAAGTTTCCCGTGCAAATTGCTGCGGCTTTAATTGCCTGCTGGGGCGGTTTAAGAATATCTTCAGTTTTCCTGCCTTGGGGGTTGGAGTTCGATCTAGGACCGTTTTCCGTCTTTGCAACCATTTTCTGGTTCTTGCTGGTGATCAACGCAGTCAATCTCATCGATGGGCTCGATGGGCTCGCAGCGGGCGTCGCTTTTTTCTCCTCCATAGTCCTTTTGATTCTCTCTATTATGTCTCATAAATTTCTACTTGCCATGGGACTGGCTGCAATCGGGGGGGCTTGCTTAGGATTTTTGCGATACAACTTCAATCCGGCGTCCATTTTTATGGGCGACAGCGGAAGCTATTTCCTCGGCTACATGCTGGCAGGGCTCAGCATCATGGGGTCCGTGAAGAGTCAGACGGCAGTCGCCATTCTCATTCCCGTTATAGCCCTCGGGCTTCCACTTATGGACACTCTTTGGGCGCCCATCCGCCGCTTCATTTTCGGACGCGGTCTGTTTCAGCCTGACAAAGACCACCTCCATCACAGATTATTGAGGCATGGGCTCAGTGAACGGCGCGCGGTCGTGATCATGTACACCCTTACGGTTTGCCTCGGCATCATGGCTATCGGCTTGGTGAACGCCCGCGACAGTCAGGCTGCGCTCATACTGATTGTCATCGGAGCAGCGCTTATCCTCGGAATCCGGCAACTGGGGTACCTCGATTTCCTCACCCCCACGAGCGTCATGCATTGGGTTAAGGACATTGGCGACGAACTGGGAGTGGCCAATGACCGACGCAGGTTCCTAAGCTGGCAGGCGAACATAATGCAAGCAACCACTGTGGAGGAGCTTTGGAACAGCATCGTCAAAACCGCCGCTTTTCTGGGACTCGATCATGTAGAATTCAAACTGGAGCCAGCAGCCGATGCAACGACATCGGCAGGCGAAGTGATCTACCGCTGGGGCGCCAAGGCGGAAGATAACGAAGGAGGAATCGAGGCAATTCTTCCTTCAAATTGTTCGTTGCGACTCAGAGTTCCACTAGAAGACGCCGACCACATGCTGATGGGGTCCATCCTATTTGCGAAGGATACCGCGTGTTCGGCAATGCCTCCTCATATTCTACGCCGCATTGAACAGCTACGGAGAAGCGTAAATGGCAGACTCTTAAAGCTGCGAGGCGCAGAAGCTTTGTCCGCAGAACAACGATTGCAGCAACACGTCACAGTGATTACGAGTAAACCCCTTTAATTCTGGAGTTGGAACTCCTGCTAAAACCGTAAGTCAAGTTCATCAACACCGGAGCGCTTGCTTTTCACCTTTAACCTATTCGATTCTACAAACTGGCGATCGCGGTGCGAGACGCTATGGAGGACATCAAGGTCATGAAGCAGCTCGGAGTCGTTCGTGGCATTGTTCTATTTCTGTTGGCTTTCGTCCCTCTCTGGTTATTCATCGGGTATATTGCCGCATCAAAGCTCTTCTAAATTGATCCAAATTGGTTGCGACCATCAGCGCCAGGATGCAGAAGATGCAAACATTTCCTGCACCAAAGACTTAAATGAGAGAAAAATCGAAGTCTCCTCCAAGGTAATAGGCCGCGGAAAGATAACAGCTCAAGATCACATTATTTTTACGGAATATAGGTACTGCTCCTACCCTATATATACCCAATTAATTACCCCTTTACTAGCAGAGGTTTTTTACATAACATAGAATAAAGAAAATAGGGAGACTATGTACGACAGAGGGACGTCGTGGCGCATTATATTGCAGAGACAATAGGGGGATGGCCGTCGAGCGGCTGACAGGAGGGGGGGAAGTGAAGGAGAATCAGGGGATGGAACGCCGGGGGGCCATGCGATACATGGTGGACGATTCATTGTTCGCTACGTTCCGGCCCAATTTTGATAAAGTCGGAAGGCTTAAAGATATTAGTACATCCGGAGCCGCTATTGAGTATGCTATTTTTGGGCAGACTGTCTACGATCAGGCAAGAGATGTAGAAGTAGATTTTTTCTCCCGCACTGAAGATTTCCACCTCCCCAAGGTTCCGTGCAGGATAGTGTACGATATGAAAAACGAAGAACACCCAAGTTTCAATGTGTTCGAGACAAGGCGTTGCGGCCTGGTATTCGCCCCCCTCTCTTCTCAACAAGCGACGCTTATCGAAGTGCTGATAGGCAAATTCGGGCTGGGACCTACGCCTGATTGATTAGTCGATCTCGCTCACACGAGCGTTGCGCCCCGTTCCTCCTAGGGCGCTCCATTGAGCGAAGAAGGCTTTATGCATACAGACAACACCTCGCAGACCAGAGAATGAGAACTCCTCGCACAACGGCAACAAATTCAACAGGGCCTAATAATTGGCCTCAGACGTAAGGAAGTTTCGGAGGCTAAACCGAACGTCATTGATATTCAGCTTCTTTCGTATGTTTTTCCTGTGAGTCCTCACAGTGCTCGCCGAAATGTTCAATTGCCGCGCGATCTCTTCCGTGGAGATTCCGTTCTTTATCATGGATGCAATCTTCAGTTCGGTGAAAGAGAGCGTCGTAGCGATCCGTGCATCGGTGTGGAAATTCGTCGTCAAGTCCTCCACCATGTTCACGAGCACACTTAGATCCGTCTCGAAAGCAGCGGCTACGCTTCTGCTCTTTCTAAGCCTATTTATGGCCGGCACGATGAGCGTCCGAAGCTTGCCTGCTATTTTTTTCTCCATTTCTTCGCGCTCCCGTTCAAAGTTCTTGGCCAATACGGCCAGGGCCCTGTTCGTTTCCAGGAGTCTGGCGTTCAGTTGCTCCAACCCCTCCTTGTGGGCCAACAACTCCGACTGGCTCTGTTTCAGGCTCTCATAGGACCTCTTCAGTTCTCGGTCCTTTTCCACCGCGTCGAGCGCGCGACAGATAGTGTAATACAGGATTTCAGCCTGGAAAGGCTTTTCCAGGAAATCGAACGCTCCCAACTGCAATGCCGTGATGGCCGTTTCTTTGTCTGCGTAACCCGTCATCATGATGATTTTTGCATCCGGGTCGCACTTCTTGATCTCGGGAATCAGATCGAAGCCGCTCACTCCCGGCATCTGTATGTCAAGAAGGAAAACAGTGCAGTTGACTTCATTCAGCCGACGAAGGGCCGATAGAGGATTCTCATCGACCTCTGCGTGC